>JALUPA010000033.1 GCA_027054335.1 Ardenticatenaceae bacterium | reverse complement strand
AGCTTTATACCGCGTTAATTATCACCGTCGTTACCGGGCTGGGCATGGTGCTGGTGCAGGCCAGCAGCCAGACCACCTTTCAGGCTGTTCCGGAAAACCTGCGTGGTCGGGTCATGGGCGTCTCCCAGGCGCTGATGGGTGCAGCCTCTTTCCTGTCTATGGGGCTGGCCGGGTTTGTGGCCGAATGGGTGGGGGTAACGGCCGTATTGGGCGTCGTCGGCTTCCTTACGGCCGTCGCCGGTGTGCTTATTGGCCGGATGAAAGCAACGGCTGCATAACACCTTACCAGTGAAATGATGTTTGAATTGTTGAGGAAAATGTTTCACACCATTTACTTGCGCAGGTATTTTAACCTTAGTAATCATCTAAAAATTACTTCCCGTTTTGGTTTGTAGTAACCGCTTTAGCGGTCTGGACGACTAAAGTCGTTACTACAAACTAATTTCTGGACAATTACTTAGTTCTCGCCCTTATGAGGAATCTAAGACATGGAACTCAATAGTAGCTGCTGCAGAATTAGGGCAAGGGTTTACACCACAGGAAGAAAAGCATTTTAATCTTCTTTGTGGAGGCCTGGTTGAAAGAGCAGGTTTCTTAGCTTATACCCTGCAAAATAAATGAGTCACTCAGAATGAGCGCAGAAAGATGTAGCAGCAGATTTATCTGTCGTTAACGTCTGGTCAGGAGAATAACAATGCAATACGTCAAATTCTTTTCCGAGTTAAAACAAGACGACATCCCCTTGGCCGGGGGCAAGGCGGCCAGCCTGGGCGAAATGACGCGGGCGGGATTGCCTGTGCCGCCCGGATTCTGCCTCACCACCGAGGCGTATCGTATCTTTGTGACCGCTAATGAGCTGCAAGAACAGATTATAACTTTGACCAAGCAGGCTGGGCGCGGCGACCGTCAAACAGAAGCAGCCGCCTCCACCCTCCGCACCCTTTTCACCACCGCTCCCATCCCGGAACCAATCACCGCCGAGATTACAGCCGCGTATGACCGGCTACGGCCCACGGCCACCGCCGTCCGCTCTTCAGCCACGGCCGAAGACCTGCCGGGAGCTTCCTTTGCCGGGCAGCAGGATACCTTCCTCAATATCCGGGGAACAGATGAAGTGGCCGCGGCCGTGCGGCGCTGCTGGGCTTCATTGTGGACGGCACGGGCCATCGCTTACCGGCAGCACGAACAGATCGCCCCGGATGATGTGGCTATGGCCGTAATCGTGCAGGAATTGGTCCCGGCTGCTGCCGCCGGCGTTCTCTTCACTGCCAATCCTGTCACCGGCGCGCAAGACGAGATAATAATTAACGCCGCCTGGGGGCTGGGTGAAGCCATCGTCAGCGGGCTGGTTACACCGGACAACATCGTCGTCAACAAAGAAACCGGGCGCGTGAAAGTATGGCACATTGCCGACAAACAACTAATGACTGCCCGCGCGACTGCCGGTATCGTGGAACAAGTCGTGCCGGAGGCAAGACGCACTGCGCCCACACTCGACAAGGGGCAGGTCAGTCAGCTGGTGGCGCTGGCTCGCGCCGTAGAGAAACGCGCCAGACAGCCTGTGGACCTGGAATGGGCTATCGCTGATGGACAATTGCACCTGCTGCAAGCGCGTCCTATCACTGCCCTGCCGCCACAGCCAGAACAGCCAGATTTACTGGGTATGGAGTGGAGCCGCCTCATGCTCATCGAGCGCTATCCGGACCCGGTTACGCCCTTTACTTGGTCAGTAATCAACGAAACGTTCTTCTCCTCTTTCAATTTGAGTATGCGCCTGATGGGTGGGAATTTACCCGAAGATATACCGTTGATTCGCCGAATTTACGGCCGTCCCTACCTCAACGTCACCTTGCTCAATCAGGCGATGGTCTCATTGCCGATCCGGCCGCCGGTGGCCTCGCGGGCAAAGACCAAGCCGCCTTCGCGCCCGCGCCCCGCCCTCCGCCAACTCCCCGGTGCACTTTTGGCGTTGGCCCGGTTAGCCAATCTGCTGCGTACCACCCATCGTCAATGGGTGCGGTTACAAGCGCCATTCGAGACAGCCATACGGCAGGAAGCAGCCCGCCCGTGGGAAACGTTCAGCACGGCCGAACTGCTGGCACACATCACCCGTCATCAAACCCTGGTGACCCCCCTGCTGGACAACCACGCTCGCAGCATCATCGCCGCCGAGTTGTCCCTGCAACTGCTGCAAGCCATTACCCGTGCCTGGTTGGATGATGACGACAAACAATTGGCAACGACGCTGCTTTCCGGCCTGACAGGTAACGTGACGGTAGCCACCAACCGGGCCTTATGGTGGCTGGCGGCCCAGGCGCGCCCGCACGACCAATTGCGGCAAGCAATCACAGCCCTGGCGAAAACGGATCTTTCAGATGACGGTTGGCGCGCTCAGTTGGCAGCCCTGCCCGGCGGCCCGGCTTTCCTCGCCGGACTGGATGATTTTCTGCAAGCCTACGGCCACCGTTCGCCGCGCTACGAGATGATGCACCCTACGTGGCTGGAACAGCCGGGACAAATCCTGGACATGGTGCGGCTGTACCTGGATGAGGCGGTCACGGACCCCGGCGAGGGTGAAGCGCAGCAGGCAGCAGCCCAGGTCGAGGCGGCTGAGGCTGCCCGGCGCCGCCTACCGCTGCCAAAACGGCTCATTTTTGACCGGGTTTTGCCCCTGGCCCAGACTTATTTCCGCTTGCGCGAAAATCAACAATTTTACTTGACCATGAGCCTGCCTACGCTACGTCGTATTCTCCTTATCCTGGGGCGCAGATTGCAGGTGAGCGGGAAGCTGCACGAAGCGGAGGACGTTTTCTTTCTGGAAAACAGGGAATTACGGGCGCTGGCAGCACAGTTGGCCGGATTGCCGGCAGAGGGCGCAGCACTCCCATCTGATCCGGCCCAACTGGTGGCGGAACGGCAGACAGTGCTAGCACGTTACCAGACGATGACGCCGCCGGTACATTTGGGGGACGGTGTGGACGGGGAAGATACGGCCGTAACCGGAGACACAGTTACGTCTGCCAATACCTTACGCGGCATTCCGGCCAGCCGGGGCACAGCCAACGGCAGAGCTTGTCTCGTGCGCGGCCCCGAAGATTTTGGCAAGTTGCAGCCGGGTGAAATCCTGGTCGCCCCGGCCACTACGCCAGCCTGGACGCCGCTGTTTGGAGTAGCCGCCGGGCTGGTGACAGATTATGGCGGGCTGCTGTCTCATGCCGGAGTGGTGGCGCGAGAATACGGGCTTCCGGCTGTCCTAGGGACAAATATCGCCACCCAAACTATTCAAGATGGGGACGAAATCAGGGTAGATGGAGATCGGGGGGTAGTATCAAAGAGGTGATTCGGAATTGTTAAGTTGAGGACGTAAACGGCCGCTTCCGGCACAGGGGAAAAGCCGGGCAGTGCAACGTTGACGGCAATGTTGTGTACTAATGGGATATTCCTTTAACCGTGGTTTATCCCGGTTGGGGGGGCGAACGCCAGATTTTGCCCAAGCTGACGATTAGCATCAGGAAGCCACCGGTCACGGTGATGGCGTACATCGCATATTGGGGGAGAGGGGTCAGCCTGAACAGTTGGCTCAAAGCAAAGGTGATGAGAGATGCGGGAATGATGAGCAGGATACTTAAGATGTTCAATGGTCGTATCTCCCCAGAGAGTCGTTCAAGATAACTTTCGGAATCCCGGCTGCTTTGGCGGTGGCGGCACAAACCGATAAAGACGATGATAAGTAGCGGCGGCAAAACAATCAGCGCAATGGGATAAATGGGCACCACTGTGGCCGCGAATTGCAGCAGGAAGAATCCCATAAGCAGCGCGATTTCGCTAATGTGCGGGGTGAAGGGAATGGGAGTAAGGCGATTTTGCAGCCAGTAGCTGAAGGCGAGAACAGGAACAGATACACCCATTAACAAAGCCAAACTCGTCAACGTAAAAGGGGTAATTTCTGTCGAGAGGTCAAAAGCCCAGAAGGGAAGCCATAAACCGGCAAAAACACCGATCCCCACACTCCAGAGCAGGGAGCGGATGGGACGCACGTCCAGCAGGGCGCGGCGCAGGACGTACCAGCCCACCCCAACAGAGATCAGCGCGTGCCAGGAAAGGGCCGTAGCGGAGATGTTGACAGGCAGGTTTTCATAAACTGTCTGCACCAGGATGCCCTCTGTCAACCAACCATAAAGTGCGCCCGCCAAAAAAAGTGACCAGATGGTATTGATGCGAAAACGGTCAACGACGATTAGAAAAATGTAAGTTGCCAGTGAATAGTAAAACCAGGTTTCCAAGAAATCTGTCAACGCGCCCGTCCCCCAAAACAAAAGCTCGGAGTAGAAGACGAGCGCGTAACTGGTGGATAAAACAAATAGCCAACGTTTGAGCATGATGGGTTCCTCTCTTAGACGGCGCTCGTTTTTAACTTAACGATTTTGGTAAACGAACGCCGCTCAAGGCGTCATTTTTAGAAACTGTTTGCCTTGCTGCCGGTTGGCGTCGCCAGATTTTTACGCCTAATCCGGTCAGAAAACCGAGAAAGGCCAACCCCACGAAGGCCATGCCGGCGGTATTGTCCGAGCGGGCGGCATTGTCCGCTTCGGCGATGAATGCCAGGAAGATGAACAGGAGCAGGATGCCGGCGACCAGCCCCCACTGCTGTCGATCTCCCCAGCCGCGCCGCCCAGGAACCCACACCAACCCGGCGATGAGTGGCGGCCAGAGAGCGCCAAAAAACAGGTCAACAGGCGCCGGTACGCCTGATCCCGGCAGAACAAAGATGGCAATGAGCCAGCCAACCGCGCCCATAAAACCCAAAAACGTAAACCAGCCGGCCACGAATCCTCGCCGCATCCCGTCGCCGTCTCGGATGCGCGCGGGCCACCGATGAGCCAGCAGCAGCAACAGGCCAATCACCATCACGGAACCGGCCAGGGCCAGCGGAGAAGCGTGCATTCCAAGCAGCGGCCCCATAGCCAACGTGGACAAAAGGAACAGCGCGAACAGGATCAGGCCGGAACGATTTAGCCAGGGGACGTCGCGGTGGGCGGGGAACAGCATTTCGACCAGCATGATGGGGATCATGATGCTGATGACGGCGTGGAAGATGGACAGTTCCAGCGCCCACACCCAATTGACGCCCAGGTAACGGCCGTATTCCGCCAACACCCCCAAATCAGACCAGGTCGGGTCAAAAAAACTACGTACCACAAGGCCCTCTTCGTAGATACCATAAGCCAGGCCCAACAGCAGGATACTGGCCCAACCCTGGCCCCAACGCCGGGCCGCTTCGCGGATGAGCAGTGCGCCGCTGCCATAAAGGGCCATCAACAGCAGAAAGGTGAACGGGTTAAAGAACTCGGCTGGCAGCGCGGAGCCGGAAAGCAGTTCGCCCGTCGCCGGAGCCAGGATGAGCAGGGTGATAATCGGCCAGCGGTGATTTTTCATCAGGTCACTCCCATTCCGGGTCGTTGTCCCAGATAGTCACGTCGTCAAGATAAAGCGTGTTGGCGTCCTGTTCGTTGCCGTTGGCTGTAATGCCGACTTGCAGCCGTTCGTAAACGGCGTTGGCATTGGGCAGGGTACGGCCGTTAACATCAAACACCAGATCATCATCCTGCCACACCTTCATCACCCCATCCGTGCCGGAGGAGAGCCGCAGGTACACCCGCACTCTGACCCAGCGGTCTTTGGGAAAAGGGGTTTCTGCGCCCGGCGTTTGGCGGAACGTTTTGCCCCGCCACCATTTGCCCAAATCGGAATTCACCCAGTCGCCCTCCGGCCCACTCAGATAAAGCCGGCGGCCCGGCGATTGGCATTTCAGTAAAAAGCAGGTATCCGGCGCTTCCAAATCCCAGAGAAACAGATTGGCCGTATCCGCGCCGCCCACGATGTAAACCCACATCTCCGTCCACACCTCATCGCCGTTGGCAAAAGGTAGGCCGCCCCGGTCAAGGTACGCTTTGGAAACGTTGTCACCCCCGCCGTAAGGCTGGGCCACGAATTTCAACGCTTGATCGTCCGAATAGACTTGTTCTGTCGTTAGTTCGATGCTGTTTTCATCAACCGTGAGACGGCCGTCGTGCCAGCGGGACAAATCTGCGGGAAACAAATCCTCCAGGGTGTCGGCCTCCTCAAAGCCATCGTGGAAAAGGGGGGCTGTTGTTTGGGGAGTATCCCCCAGTTGCACGGTGACTGTTCCCGCCTGCTGTTCCCTGATGTGGGCCGTCCCCCGCCAGGTCTGATCACCATAAGTGACCGTCAACTCGTACTCGCCGCCGTAGCCGCGGATGGCTGCTTGCCCGGCCGTATCTGTTGTCACCTGACCGGCGCTCGTCCAACCGGCAATGAGATCGCGCAGGGCGAAATAGGCAGGCTTGGGCTTGTTGTCCTCGTCCAACAGCCCGCCGCTGATGATGAAAGCATCTTTATCGTTGATATTCCACCAGGTGATCGCCTCGGCGCGTTCCTTGCTGAAAACAATCGTGTAAAAATCGCGCACAAATTCGGCCTGCGTCGCTTCATCCCAGGGGCGACGCCACCACCCCGCACCCACTTGCTCCCACTCCGGCTGCCAGCTTGAAGGGACAGATTGCTCGGTGACGTGGATCGGCTTGCCATACTCCCCCAGGCGGTCGAGGATTGCCGAATGGTGCGCCAAATCCCAGGTGGGAATTCCCGTTGGGTCGCCCATGCCCCACTCGGCGAAGATGCCGACGTAGCCGCCGTTGTAAAGCTGCTGGCCGATGATGTCGTACTCTACGCCATCTGCGGCTAATTGATCCAGATAGGCCGGGACGGAGAGGGTAAAGTCGTCCCCGTTCAGCATTGCCGCCGTCACGCCGGTTTCGCCGTACCAATCGAAGGCGTTGTTGATGATGATGCGAGCGTCAGGATCATTTTCCCGGATAGCGCGGATGCCGGTTTGGGTCAGCGTAGTAATTTCGGCGCGGGAGAAGTCCAGGGCAGCACCGCGCCCGTGCGCTTCGTTGATCACGTTCCAAATGGCGATCTCGTCCCGGTAACGACCGACCAGCGCGCTGATATGGTCGTATACCTCGCGGTCAAACTCGTCGAAGGACATCTCCCGGAGGTAATCGGGAGTGGCGAAATCCCAGAGGGCCAGCAGGGCGTGTCCTTTGAGGGTGAAGCCCATCTCGGCCAGATCAAGTACGCCGATGGTGTGGTCAATGGTATCCCAGGGGATTTTGTCCTGTTTGGGTTCGGTTTCGCTCCAGTAAAAGCCGGTGGTGAGGTAGTTGATACCTACTTCCTGCATGAGGCCGTATCCCTCGGTACCGGCGTTTCCCAGTGTATCGAAGACACCGAAAAGGAAATCGTGGCTGGTCTGGCTGTAGGAGATAGTTGCCTCCGGCAGCGGATTGCCGGCCGCATCCAGCACGGTAACGGTCAGGTCGCCCATGCGGTAACGGGGGATGTCTTGGGCAGCGCGGGCCAGTTCCAGCTTTTCCAATGCCCACAAAGCGACGCCTGTCGCCCGATCTGCGGCAGCGGCCTGCTCGGCCCCGGTCAGAGCGATGGCTTCGTTTAACACCGCTTCCGCTGCGGCTAATTCAGTCATGGTGTCTGCGGGCGTATCGTATCCGGCGGCCTGGTAAGCGTTCAGGTTGGTACGCAGGCGGTCGACTTGGGTGCGAGCCAGTTCGTAGTTGAGATTGAGCAGTGTTCCGCCCGGTGCGGCAGCGGCGTAACCGGCCCCCTCGTTGTCGGCGGCCAATACGACGTTGCCGAAATCGGGTATGGTTGTTTGGAAGAAGAAACGGCGTGTCTGGTTGAGGGGAACGCATACGCTGGGAACGGCCGTACTCTCATCCCCTTTATCCGTGCCAAAGAAGAGATCGGAGACGGCGTTACCGGCCATATCCTCGGCAAAGCGCGCACCGAGCCAATCGTCATTGAAGATTAGCGACCCGTCGGGCCGGTATGCCTCAAAAATAAAGTTATAGCAGGGCGGCAGGACAAAATCATAGACCATGCTGCCGCTGGCATTTTCCAGCCACACCAATTGGGGCGTGTAACCGTGCAGACCGTATCCGGCCTCAGTCTGGCCGGACGTAGGGATAATGAGCAAAATGTAACTGCGTCCCCCCGGCACTTCGGCCAGTTGGTAACGTCCGGTCTCGTCAACGGCCGTAAGGCCGGAAGCTATACTGTAATCATCAGTCGAAAGCAGGGCGACGAAAGCGGCGTTGGGGAGACGGCCGTCCGCGCCGGTAACAGTCCCGCTGACAATGAGCGGGCCGGTTGATTGGCAGGCCGCTGCTCCGATTGACAGCAACGCCAGTACAACGAGAATAAGCCATCGTATTTGAGATTTCTTGCAGTGAATCAATAGGAATCCTCCTGTAACATATGGGTGCGTTTCATTTACTTGAAGTGACAGTCACGGGGCGCAAAAACTTAGGCAGAGTGAGGCCGCTTGCCTCGTGACTGTCACTTTGGTTAAAGCATTTGAAACACACCCGTAACATATCTGTTTTATAGATAATTACAGGAGGAGCTTGAAAATGTTGCAGGTTTCACAGGATTGCTTGACCCTTCCGGGTTGACCATTAACGGCCGTTACGCATTTGTCGGCTACTGGTCAGCATGTTTCAAAGAGGCGGCCGGGCTTTGTTCAGGCATAGGGCCACCAAATCCTGAATCTGCGCTGTGCCCACGCACATCACCTTATCAGCCCCGCCCCAATAAATCTTGACCGTGCCGTCCGCTTCGGGAATCACGCCGCAGGTGAAGACAACGTTATGCACGTACCCGGTCACTTCCCAGGGGTCTTCCGGCTGCAAAATCCACTCGTCACCAACGCCGATAATTTTTGCCGGGTCTTCCAGATCGTGCAGCGCCACGCCCAGCCGGTAGACGCAGCCGTCCATCGTGGGAAAGACGCCGTGATAGATATGCAGCCAGCCCTGTTTGGTGGCAAAGGGCGTCGCCCCCGGCCCAATTTTCATTTCGTCCCAATGGTACTGTACCGGCTTCATCACCAGCCGGGAATCACCCCAATGGATCAGGTCGGGCGAGTAGGAAATCCAGGTGGCCCAGGGAGAAATTTCGGAATGGGGGCGGTCTAAGCGGGCGTAACGGCCGTTAAACTGGCGCGGAAAAATGACCACATTACGGTAATCGGCCTGGGTGATGAGGGCGATACGTTCGATAAACTCGAAGTCAGTTGTCTGTGCCAGGCCGATACGCACGCCGTGCCGGGAGTAGGCGCTGTAGGTAATGAGGTAACGGCCGTCTATCGCACAAATACGCGGGTCTTCCACACCGTACTCCTCATACTCGGCAAAAACACCTTCAGTGGCAGGCGTGATGAATGGTTCCGGTCTGACCCAGAACTGAAAGCCGTCATCACTTTCCGCCAGTCCCAAAATGGAACGGCCGTTCAGTTTGTGCGCGCGGAATAACATCAGGATACGGCCGTCATGCTTCACCATTCCCGCATTATGCACCGTGGCCACCGGGTAGGGCACGTCATCTTTGGTGAGGATGGGGTTCCCTTCATATCGTTTGATCATTGTCATTGTTATTTCACCACCGTAACAACACAATAAATAAAGTAGAACTTAATCCCATGCTGTTATCCTCGCGTCATCATCACTTTCGACATGGCGGCCACGAGGCTGCGCGGCGCAAACCGGGTCGAAAATATCATCAGCTGGTCTTTATCCTTTTAAGGCAAAATCAAGCAACTCATCCAGCCGGCATGTCGCCAAACCAATCACGTGATCGCCGCCGCCATAATAAACGTAGACCGCGCCATCCACCACCGGGTTGGCGCTGGAAAATACCACATTGGGCACGTCGCCGCGTAATTCCCACAACTCTTCCGGTTCAAAAATGGCGGTTTTGGGGCGAGAGATAACTTGTGTGGGGTCGTCCAGGTCAAGCAGAACAACGCCAAACTTGTAAACGTGATCGTCGTTATAGCCATGATTGATCAGCAGCCAACCTTGTTCCGTCTCAATGGGGACGCCATTGCTGCCTACACTTTTCCCGTCCCAGGCGTTCGGGTCGTCGCGGCGCGGGCCGTAAATGGGGGCCATGTCGCTCTCGCGCCAGGTAAGCAGGTCATCGGACCAGGCCAGCCAAACGTCAGGCCAGCGGCGGTGCAGGGCAGCGTAACGGCCGTTTATCTTTCGGGGAAACAGCACGTGATCCTTGTTGTCCTCACCGCGCACAATCGGCCCCAGCCGTTCCCAGGTAATCAGGTTGTGGCTGCGGGCAATCATGGGCAAAATGCCGCCGCGGGCATGGGTGGGTTCACCGTTGCCGCTAAATTCACGGCCGTAAGCCGTATAGCACATATAAAAAACACCCTCAATTTCCAGCACGCGCGGGTCTTCAATCCCCCGCGAATCTGTACCGTCCAGCGGGGCCAGCACCGGCCGGCGCATTCGGTTCCAATGCACACCGTCTGCGCTGACCGCGTAACCGATGCGGCTGATCCAATCCAACCCCTGGGCGCGATAGTGCATGTGGAACAAGCCGTTATGGTAAATGACGGCCGGATTAAAAACGTTGGCACACTCCCAGTCCGAGGTCGGATCGGGCAGCAAGATGGGATTGGCCGGATGGCGTATTAGTTGCATGACATTTTCTCCTGATTGATGGTGATGGTTCTGTCCGGCGGCAGCCAGCAGGTTGTTTCCAGGCCGTCTGGCAGGCGGTAAATGAAGAAAAGCGGCGCCGACCCGTTCTCGTGCGTGACAGTCAGGTCATTATGGGTGGCGTAAAGCGTTATAGTATGCTCTCCAAAAGTTAACTGCTCTAACCGGACAAACTCCCAGGCATCTGGCAGGCGCGGTGCTATTGTCAGCACATGTTGCGCGGCATAAACGTCAATTCCCAACAAATCTTCCGCCACACCCCGGACAAAAGTAGCGCCTGACCACAGCTGGCAAAATGACAATCCTTCCGGGATTAACTCGTGATACAGCCCGATACTGCCGTGGTTGAGCGTTTGGGACAGGTTTTGCAACAAGGCAAACCCCATTGCGATGTCCCCATAACGGTAGGCGCCCCGGCTGAGGGCGGCGGTGGGCAGCGTCCACACCCGCTCGTCTTCCCCTGGCGTGTGCGCCACACCCCATTCATTCACATAGTCGCAGCGGAGACGCGCCAGCGCCAGACGGCCGTGTTCCGGCGGAGCGACACCTACTTCCAGGGGCACAACGGCCGTCCAATGCCCGGTATAAAGAGGTGCATTATCCGCTCCCAGCGAATCAGCATACAACTTCTGTTCCGGCAGCCACCAATCAACGTCAAAACAAGTCTGTAAATTGATGGCGCTGATGCGGGCCAGACCGGCCGCTGCCTCGTCGCCTAACACCTCTGCCATCCGGGTTAGATGCGTCAACGCCAGCCATAAGTAGCTGACGGCATCCACTTTTTTCGGCCCCATGCCGGCGCGCTCTACCACGCCCGGCCCTTCCGGGTAGCCGTCGCTGTCGGCCACGCCCAACGCATAGTCGAATAAACCGGCAACGGCCGTATCGTACACAGCTTCCAGAAAATCCCGGTCGCCTGTCCACCGGTAAAAATCCCAGATGGCCGTGACCCACTGCGGCGTCTCCTGAACGTTACCGGTGGCGACAACGTGGCCGCCGGGCGATATTTGGTGGGGAATACGGCCGTTCTCATGAAACTGCGCCCCGATTAGCAATTGGTTTCTGGCTGCCTCAACCAGATTACTCGCCAGCAGGCCGGGCAAACTGTACGCGCTGTCATTGCTAAACCAGAAGGGGAACATTTCTAATCCGGCAAAAAAATATCGCCCCAACGCCAGTGACTCTGCTTCCAGCATTTGCATATTGGCGCGCGCCACGTCAAAAGCCATGTTGAAGTGGGCGTCCGGGCTGCGTAAACGGGGGCCGGCGGCCAGCAAATCGGCGTAAAACGTCTCTTTTTCCGCCAGCAGTTTGTCGTGCTGCGGCAGCCATTCCTCTAGCCGCCGCAAAGCCGCCGCCGGGCCGGATTCGGTTTCCACGACAACGGCGAACGTCCATGATTGGATGTCGCCTACAAGCAGCCGGGCTGTGCAGGTCATGCGCCCCGCATATAAACCATCCGGCATTTCTATGACTTGGAGTTGCACCGGGGGATAGTTGCCGCCAATTGCCACCGCCCAGGCGTTGGGGGCGCTGTGGGCGGCAGCCACAATCCGGGCGCCAGAAATCCGCACCGTTTCGCCCCGGTTCCGTTCTGCGGCCAGCGACGTAAACCAGGCGTCTTCCAGATCGAAGTAAGCGGTGAATGTCACTAGGGCGTCAATCATCCCGGCGCGGGCATTTTCCAGGGTCAGGGTGGTGCAAAGAAGCGGCCGTTCCTGGTCGGCGAAGTCAACCCGGCTGGCTTTGAGGCCGATGGGGTCCAGATCGTAATCGAACTGGACGGCGGCAAAGGTTTGGCTAAACCGGGCGGCGTCGCGCAAGGGGTAATCCAAGCCGTCAACGGTGACGGCGAAGGTGTAGCCGGCCAACGCTTTAACCGGCTGCGCCCAGACGCCTTGCAGTTTGTTTGCCAACGGGTCGTTGGGGGATGGCGTGCCATAATTGTGCAGGTCATACGGATTGGAACGGGGCCGGAAACGGCCGTCAATGTCCCCAATTACGTAAAGGCGGCGGCCGGTATTCACCCAGGGCGTATCGGGAGGCGACGGCCGTTCCTGCCGCCATTTGCCCCAGGCAAGTAGTTGGCGCACCACAGGCGCATCGTCGCGGTGATCGGTGGGGCTGCTAAGGGAATTCATTGTGATGTTTTTTCTGGAACAGGTTGCAGGGCGCGCTGCACGGCCGTTACCCCTACCAACGCCAGCCAGCCAACTACTCCGGCCGCCAGGGGTACAGCCAGCAGCACGCTCACACTTATCAAAGTAACGCTAAAGATAAAGAGGATGACGGCCGTGCCCGGATTCAGCAGCAGGAAACGGCCGCAGTTAGCCAACGTCGTCCGCCACGATTTATCCCTCTGGCGCCACCAAAACGGCCAGTAAAAAAAATTCAGCATCAACCAAACCGTCAACGCCGTACCCCAAACCAAACGCAAAACCGTCCAGGCCGCGCCGGCTGCATTTTGATAAGCGTACAAGTTGCCCGTCAGAACCAGCAAGATTATCAGATTGGGCAAGGCCCAGCGCCAGGCCGGCCAGAATAACTGCCGCAGCAGCGGCCATAACTCCTGCATTTCCCAATACTCATCTTTATACATACGTTGGGCGATGGCGTAGAGAACGGCCGTAGCCGGCGGTCCCGTCACAATGGGGATTTGCAGCGCCAGCCACAAGATATTCAGCAAAACCAGCCCAATCCAGTCACGCCACCACAGGCGGGCAGCATGAATCAGGATGCGAAATGGGTTTATCATCCAATCAGCCTTTCACACCCGCGTAACTCACGCCTTCAATGTAGTAACGGCTGAAGAAGAAGAACAAGAGAAGCACCGGAATTGCATTCACCATGGCGCCCACCAGCACCAGGTTCATCTTGGAGACATACTGCTGCTTAAAAACTTCCAAGGCTACGTTCAACACCCACATATCCGGCGTATTCAGATAGAGCAGCGGCGTCAGATAATCATTCCACATCGCCTGAAATTGCAGAATGAACAGCGTCAGCAGCGCCGGCCGGGCCAAAGGCAGAATGATGTCCTTGTAAATCTGGAAGTAAGACGCGCCATCCATCGTTGCCGCCTCTTCCAGGTCTCGCGGAATCGCTTTGAAGAACTGCGTCAGCAGGAAAATGCCAAACGCCGTGATGATGCCGGGAAAAACCAAGCTGTAAAATTTGTTAATCCAGCCTAGTTTGGCAATAAGAACGTAAGCCGGAATCAACGTTACCGCACCGGGCAGCATCATGGAAGCCAGCATAAAGCCGAAGATAAACCCCTTGCCGGGAAATTTGAGCCGGGCAAAGGCGTAAGCGGCCATCGAGCAGAAAATCAACTGCAAAAAAGCGCGCACGACGGATAACAGCGCCGTATTAAACAGCCAGCGCGTAAATTTGCCCCCGCCCAGGCTAAAGGCCATCTGGGCAAACAGCCAGGTTACCACTCCAGCCACCAAAATACTGCCGATCAAGGACAAGACAACCCGCCCCCAATCCGGATCAGACATGGCAATGATACCCAAGGCAATGAGCATGAGAGACGCGGCGGCTACGGCCGTACTCATCTGTAAAACCAGACTGGCGTCAAAAGAACGTCCCAGATAAACGGCAATGCCATACCCGGCTGCCCCCACCAGCAGCACCGAAAGCGGCAAGCCGATTTTACGCGGCAGTCCTTTCCCCTCTTGCTGGTTCGACATGGCCGTCAGGAAAAATGTGGCGTAAAAAGCAAACAAGCCGACAATCAAACCGACCGAGGTGCTGCCCTCCAAACGCGGTTCCCCGCCCAAATCCGTGCGGAACAGTTCCGGCCAATTCCCCACTATCCACTGCTCCGGGAAAAAGGTGGGCGGAAAAGCAATAATCTCCGCGCCCGTCTTGAACCCGCCTAAAAAAGCCAGAATAAACGGCATGAACACCGCCAACCCCAACAAACTCAGTAAAAGGTAACGAATCGCCACACTGAGATGCTGCCACGTCCTTCGTTTCTGGGGTGATGGCGCACCTGCCGGCAAAGTTGGATCGGTAGTTATGACACTCATGCGCTGTCCTCCCGTCAATACTGCTCCGTACCCCGCTCAATAAAGCGGCGTTGCAGGATAGTAAAAGCAAAAATAATTGCTCCCAGGATAAACGCCCTGGAAGCGGCATACCCCATGCGCGGCGGGCCGCTTATGCCAAACCCTTCCGAAAAGATGAGATAAACAGGCGTCAGCGTCGTATTTAGCGGACCGCCGGCCGTCAGCAATTTCACCTGATCAAATATCTGCCACGTACCAATCGTCCCCAGCACCACAATCAGCAAGATAACCGGGCGCAGCATCGGCACGGTAATCCGGAAAAACTGCTGCCGTTTGTTGGCCCCGTCAATAGAGGCCGCCTCATATAATGAAGGGGGAATATCCTGCAAAGCCGCCAGAAACATAATCATAAAGGTAGGCACAGTAGTAAAAATGTTCTGGAACATGATCGCCATCCAGGTAATGCTGGGGCCGCGAAAATACCATTGGCTGGAGGGAATATCTACGCCAAAAGGAAGTAAAATGAGTTGGAACAGGCCGCGCGGATCATTGAGCCAGTTAATTGCCTCCCATTCTCCCCCCCACAACAGCCACACCTTCGTAAAAAAATAATTGATGTACCCTGTTTTCAGATACAGCCACAAAAAAATGAAGCTGATAACCACCGAAGAAGTGACGCTGGGGGCATAAAAGATGGTGCGGAAGAACTGCTTGGCCCGCATGGGGGCGTTTAACATAACCGCCAGTAGCAGCGCCAGCGTAGTCTGAAACGTCACCACGATGAGAGCATAATACAGCGTATTCACCAGCGAGCGCAGGAATTTTTCATCTCCCAGCACCGACCGGTAATGTGCCAGCCCCACCCATTCCGGCGTGGTAAACAAGTTGTAATCTGTAAAACTCACGTAAATGGCAAACAGGAAAACGCCTACAGTAAAAACAAGCGTCACCAGCAAATAGGGCGCTAAAAACATATAGGCGGCAATCGTTTCCCGCTTTATTCTTACTTTCTTTCTTGCCGTAGTCGCAGCCACAAAGACCTCCTTGTACGGTAATCGGTAAACAGTGTTAAGTAATCATCTAAAAATTACTTCCCGTTTTGGTTTGTAGTAACCGCTTTAGCGGTCTGGACGACTAAAGTCGTTACTACGAACTAATTTCTGGACAATTACTAAGCAAACTGTTTACCGATTACCAATTACCGTTTACTGCGCTTCGTCGAGGTAGCCCTGAATCTCTTCGTTGGCTTGGGCAAACGCTTCCGCCGCATCCTGTTCACCCAGGTAGATGCGTTCCAGCGCCTGGCTGATGGCGTCGTTCACCTTGCCGGTGTTCGGCCCCCAGTAAGCCACACGGGTCAGATCAAAGCTGCCGCCACGGGCAATGGCCGCATCGTTGGGGTCCACCACCATATCCAGCTGTTCCGGGTGCGTAGAGTAGGCGAAACCAGTCTTGACGATCTCGCCCTGGTTCTCGGCCCCGGTAACGAAGATGGCAAAAGCAGCCGCCGCCCGTGGGTACTTGCTGGACGCATTTACGCCGATACCATTGGTGAAAATAACGTCCGCTTTACCCACCGGGCCGGCCGGCAGTTCCTGCGCTACCCAGTTCACGTCAGGGAACTCGTTGCGCATGTAGTTGACCATCCAACCACCTTCGTAAGTCAAGCCCACCAGTTCCTTGCCGATGGCCTCGCCGCACCAGCCGGCGCCTACGTCAGAAGCAGCTACCAGGCTGCCATCAGCGTACATCCCGGCAACGTATTCGGCCGCTTCGATAACTGCGTCGCTGTCAGCCAGGGCGGTGGTGAAGTCCTCATTGGCATACGCGCCCCCGTTGCCAAAAGCCCAGGGGGCAAACCGCGCCCAATCCGCATTCTGGCAGAACCCGGCATACTCGCCGGCAGCGGCAATGGCTTCGGCGGCCGTTTTCAAATCATCCCAGGTCCAGTCGGCCGTCGGTTCGGCAATACCGGCAGCGGCAAACGCTTCCGGCAGATAAACCAGACCCAGCGTGCCCCAATCTTTGGGCAGGGCATACGTCTGACCGTCCAGAGTGAAGATGGAAAGCAGCGCCGGAATGAAAGCGCCCCGGCCCGTGCCCGCTTCCGCCATGAAATCATCCAACGGCAGCAGTTGCCCTGTGGGGGCAAAGGCAGTCATCAACTGATCATCTACGTAAAAGACGTCGGGAGCCGTGCCGCCGGCCATAGACGCCTTCAGTTTCGTCTGGAAGTCGGCGGGAATGGGTTGGTAATCTACAGTGACGTCGGGACAGACTACGGCAAAGCGGTCAATGGAATCGCGGTAAATCTGCTGTTCCGTCTCGTCGCCCCAGCCGGAAAAGACGATGGTAGCCCCTTCTTCCAGGTCACTTAACGGGCAGTCACTCTCTGCGGCCACGTCAATGCCTTCACTGACGTCAGCCCCGCCGCCGGTGAGAAATTCGGCCGCTTCTTCCTGCGCCTGGGCGAACGCTTCTTCAACCGACTGGTCGCCCAGGTAGATGCGCTCTAACGCCTGGCTGACGGCGTCGTTCACTTTGCCGGTGTTAGGCCCCCAGTAACCGACGCGCGTCAGAGCAAAGGTACCCCCTTTGGCTATGGCCGCATCGTTGGGGTCTACTACGTCATCCAACTGTTCCGGGTGGGTGGAGTAGGCAAAGCCGGTCTTGACAATTTCTCCCTGGTTCTCCGCGCCGGTCACGAAAATGGTAAAGGCGGCTGCTGCCTGGGGATATTGGGTGTTGGCGTTCACGCCGATGCCGTTGGTAAAGATAACGTCCGCTTTACCCACAGGGCCGGCCGGCAGTTCCTGCGCTACCCAGTTCACGTCAGGAAACTCGTTGCGCATGTAGTTGACCATCCAACCGCCTTCGTAAGTCAAGCCCACCAGTTCCTTGCCGATGGCCTCGCCGCACCAGCCGGCGCCCACGTCGGAAGCAGCTACCAGGCTGCCACCAGCGTACATCCCGGCAACGTATTCGGCGGCGGCCAAGACTTCGGGCGTGTTCAGGGTGGGGGCGCTGAAGTCGTCAGTGGCATACGCGCCGCCGTTGCCAAAGAC
>JALUPA010000032.1 GCA_027054335.1 Ardenticatenaceae bacterium | reverse complement strand
GCGAATAATATCCGGTGCGCTGCCCGCCGTAATAATCACGTCCGCCCCCGCCCGCCGGGCAATGTCCGCCGCTTGCAGCTTCGTCGCCATCCCCCCTACGCCCAAACCGGTCACACTGCCTCCGGCCAGCGCCTTAATCGTCTCATCAATCTCCGCCACTTCCGGGATGAGCTGCGCCTCCGGGTTCGTGCGCGGATCGGCCGTAAACAAGCCCGGCTGATCCGTCAGCATCAGCAGCAAATCCGCCTCCGCCAACATCGCCACCAGCGCCGACAAATTATCATTGTCCCCCACCCGAATCTCCTCCGTGGCCACCGCGTCATTCTCATTCACAATGGGGATGATGCGGTGTTCCAGCAGCGTGTGCAGCGTATCCCGCGCATTCAGAAAACGATTACGGTAATCCAGATCAGACCGCGTCAGCAAAATCTGGCCCACGTGAAGGCCATAAATCTCAAAATACCGCTCATACTGGTGCATCAACTGGCTCTGCCCCACTGCCGCCAGCATCTGCTTGTTACTCAACGTCGGCGCCAGCGCCGGGAAACCCAACTGATGCCGCCCCACCGCAATCGCCCCGGAGGTACACACAATCACATCCTTGCCCCGATTGTGCAAATCAGCGCACTGGCGCACCAATTCCACCATGTGCGGATGATCCAGGCTGGGCGTCCCGCCGGTTAAAACACTGGTTCCCAACTTTATGACGACTCTTTCATACATATCTGCCAAAACCCTTATCAAATCCGTCCAATCGAGTAAAATAGTGACATATTGCATAATCCAAACAATCTACGCAATGCGCAACTGATTTTTACTCAAACCTGTCTAACAGGCAAAGGAGAACCTCATGCAAAAAGCAACAACAGTTCAGGATTTAATTGATTGGCTCAGCGGCGTCGTCAGCGTCACCGGCAGCGCCGTCAAAGTACAGGATCAATTCCAGCTTCCCGACAAAATTGAATATCTGGTCAACAGCGCCGTCTTCAGCGAGGGGCTGACCCGCGACACCGCCCGCTGGCTCATCTGGGAGATTGCCCAAGAAATCGGCATTTACGTCGCCTCCATTCACGACCTCTACATGGAAATCGGCAGCGGCAAAATCCCGCCCAACTTCACCGTCCCGGCGATGAACATCCGGGCCATGAACTACAATTCGTCCCGCGCCGTTTTCCGGGCGGCCAACAAGTATGACGCCGGGGTGATGATTTTTGAGATTGCCCGCTCGGAAATGGGATATACGGAGCAACGGCCGTTAGAATACACCATTTGCATCCTGGGCGCCGCCATCAAGGAACTTTATCGCGGCCCCGTCTTCATCCAAGGCGACCACTTCCAGGTATCCGCCGCCCGCTTCCAAAAAGACCCGGACGCCGAAATCCAGGCCATCAAAAATTTGATGGACGAATCTGTTGCCGCCGGCTTCTTCAACATTGACATAGACACCTCCACCCTGGTAGACCTGAGCTACGATACTCTGGACGCCCAGCAAAAAGACAACTACGAACAATGCGCCGCCCTCACCAAATACGCCCGTTCCATCGAACCGGACGAGATCACCATCTCTCTGGGCGGAGAAATCGGCGAAGTCGGCCATAAAAACTCTACCGTCGAAGAATTACGCGCCTTCATGCAAGGTTATCAGCAAGCGACCGAAGGCTACACCGGCATTTCCAAAATCTCCGTGCAAACCGGCACCAGTCACGGCGGCGTTGTCCTGGCCGATGGCACGTTAGCCGATGTCAGTGTGGATTTTGACACCCTGCATGACTTAAGCCAGGCAGCCCGCGAAGAGTACGGCATGGGTGGCGCCGTCCAGCATGGCGCATCCACCCTGCCGGCCGAAATGTTCCACAAATTCCCCGAAGTGGGCACGGTGGAAATCCATCTGGCGACCGGCTTCCAGAACATCATCTACGACCACCTGCCCCCGGCCCTGGTGGAAGAAGCGTATAATTACCTG
>JALUPA010000031.1 GCA_027054335.1 Ardenticatenaceae bacterium | reverse complement strand
TTCACGTGCCGTCCGGCCGCCTTTACCCCCTGCCCGACTGTGCCGATCCCGACCGCTTTGACCCGGAAAAATTTACAGAAGCGGACAAGCTGGCCCTCAAACAACGTCTGGGCATCCCGCCAGAGCGTCTGGTTATCTCCTATCTCGGTTTGCTCACCGACTACCAGGGCATTCCCCACCTCATCCAGGCGGCCGCCCAACTGCAAGCCGCTGGCGAAAACGTCCATTTTCTCATCATGGGGTATCCCCAGGTGGCGCATTACCAAAACCTGGCTGCGGCGCATGGCGTGACCGGCATCGTCACCTTCACCGGCAAAGTGGAATACCGGAACGCGCCCGCTTATCTTTCTTTGGGGGACATTTCCGTAGCGCCCAAAATGTCCAACACAGAAGGGAGCGGTAAACTGCTCAACTACATGGCCCTGGCCCAACCAGTTGTCGCTTACGATTCGGCCGTTCACCGGGAATATCTGGGCGAATGGGGGGTTTACGCCCCCGCCGGCGACGTAAACGCCTTCACCCGCTGCCTGGCCGGGCTGCTCCACGACCCGGAGCGGCGGCAATTTTTGGGGCAGCAACTGCGCCAGAGAGCCATCGAATCATACAATTGGCGCAGCGCCGGCGAGAAAATCGTTGCCGTCTACCGGGAGTTGACAAAATAAAGCAACGTCACTATAATACCCATTCGCAAAAATTCCGTTTTGCGGTATGTCCATGCGACAGGAATAGTCGCAAAAACTGTTGAGAATGCCTGAGAAAACAATAAAACGTATAACAACAGGCAGTAAAATTGAGATAAAGGGGTGCAACTAAGTTGTAAAATAGTTGCACCCCTTATTTGCGGTTAGCCGCAAATCTTAAATTCCAATGCAAATCTAATGAGTCTTCCGAAAAAAGCCGCGGATTGCGCGGATTTATCTGGATTTTTCTGGTAAATCTCTGCGATCTCTGCGTCCTCTGCGGTTTTTTTCCGGTAAAGTCATCTAATGGTTTGCCAAGAAGGGAACAGGGATTAAGTAAATGGCAAAATTACCAACTAAAAATTATGCGCGTATGACCGATCCGCTGGCGTTACCGTCGTTGATTGACGTTCAGTTGGATTCTTTTCAACAATTTATTACGGAAAGCCTGGCTGAATTGTTTGACGAGATTTCCCCGATTGAGAGTTTTAACGGTAATTTGAAATTGTTTTTCCCCAGCAAACGGCCTGAGGTGGAGGGGTTTGGTTTAAAGTATTGGTTTGGTGAACCCAAGTATACGGTGGAAGAGTGTGTGGAGCGGGATATGAGCTACGCAGCCCCGTTGCACGTGAAGGCGATGCTCTACAGCACGGACCTGGATCAGCCGATTGTGCAGGAAATTTTTATGGGGGATTTCCCCTTAATGACGCCGGCCGGTACTTTTATCATCAATGGCACGGAGCGGGTGGTGGTCAGCCAGTTGATTCGTTCGCCCGGCGCTTACTTTGAGGTACAGGAAGAACGCACAACGGGACGGCCGTTAGCCATGGGTAAACTCATTCCGGATCGCGGCGCCTGGATGGAGTTTGAAACGCGCAAGACCGATTACATTACCGTCAAATTTAACCGCAAGCGCACTGTACCGGTCACCTTATTCTTGCGGGCGATGGCCGCAATTGATGACGGCCTGGATAATCCACTTATTAAAGAAGGCTCTGATGAAGAATTGCTGGCCCTTTTTGAAGATGTGGATACCAACAGCGAACATCTTTACATTCAGGGCAGTATTGAGCAGGAACCGGCTTGGGATGATCCCAAGAAAACAGTAGCTCAACAGGCGTTGATTGAGTTTTACAAACGGATGCGACCAGGCGATCCGCCTACACTGGATAATGCGACGCAGTTTTTCCGGGAACAGTTGTACGATCCGCGCCGCTACGATCTGGCGCGAGTGGGCCGTTATAAATTGAATAAACGGCTGGATTTGAATGGCGTCGTGCCGCTGGAGCATCGCACGATTACGCAGCATGATATTGTGCGGCTGGTCAAGCGGATGGTGCGCATTAACAACGGCGAACTTGGCCCGGATGACATTGACCATCTGGGTAACCGCCGGGTGAAAACGGTGGGCGAACTGCTCCAGGCAAAGCTGCGCGTCGGTTTGCGCCGTATGGAGCGGGTGGTGCGGGAACGCATGTCTATCCGGGACAGTGATTCGGTGACGCCGGTGACGCTCATCAACATTCGCCCGGTGGTGGCGGCCGTGCGCGAGTTCTTTGGCAGTTCGCAGTTGAGCCAGTTTATGGAGCAGGCGAATCCGCTGGCAGAATTGACGCATAAGCGGACGTTGTCGGCGCTGGGGCCGGGCGGTTTGCGCCGGGAGCGGGCCGGGTTTGAGGTGCGTGACGTGCATCACAGTCATTACGGCCGTATCTGCCCCATCGAGACGCCGGAAGGTCCGAATATCGGTTTGATTGGCCGGTTGGCTACTTACGGCCGGGTCAACAAATACGGCTTTATCGAGACGCCCTACCGTAAAGTCAAAAATAAGCTGCCTGTGGGCGACGAGTTGCTGGGCCATGACGCCTTCACCAATATCGTAGACCCGGACAGCGGAGAAATTATCGTTGGGGCCGGTGAAGAAATTCTCAAAAAACATATCAAGGCCATGAAAAAAGCGAAGCTGGACGAAGTGTCAGTGACGCCTTTTGTGACCGATGAAATTGTTTATATGTCGGCTGACGAAGAAGACCCTTATAGCATTGCCCAGGCCAGCGCCCGTCTGGACGACAAAAACCAGTTT
This sequence comes from Ardenticatenaceae bacterium, assembly GCA_027054335.1. Taxonomy (GTDB): domain Bacteria; phylum Chloroflexota; class Anaerolineae; order Promineifilales; family Promineifilaceae; genus JAJRTP01. Next base: position 14,952 of record JALUPA010000031.1, on the reverse strand, counting down.
GAAGAAAAACGGGTAGCTGCCCGGCGCAATCAGCAGTTTCGTTTTGCCTCGGTGCAGCGGATTGATTACATTGATGTCGCTCCCCGCCAGATTGTGGGGATTTCCGCCGCCTTGATTCCCTTCCTGGATCACGATGACGCCAACCGCGCCCTGATGGGTTCCAACATGCAGCGTCAGGCTGTGCCTTTGCTGCAACCGGATGCGTCTGTGGTCAGCACGGGTATGGAGCAGCAGGCGGCCTTCAATTCCGGCCAAATTATCGTGGCTAAAGAAGATGGTGAAGTCATCAGCGTCACCGGCGACAAGATTGTGACTGTAGGGGACAAAGGTCCGCGTGTTTACAACTTACGCAAGTATGATCGGTCTAATCAAAGCACCTGCATTGACCAGCGTCCTACCGTTGTGAAGGGGCAGCGGGTTAAGGTTGGTGACGTTTTGGCTGATTCCTCCTCCACGGAATATGGCGAGCTGGCTTTGGGGCAGGACGTATTGGTAGCTTTCCTTTCTTGGGAGGGTGGCAATTACGAAGACGCTATTCTGGTCAGTGAACGCATGGTGCGGGAAGATCAATTTACCTCGGTGCATATTGAAAAGCACGAGGTAGAAGCTCGTGATACCAAACTTGGCCCGGAAGAAATTACGTATGACATCCCTAACGTCAGTGAGGATTCCCTGAAAGATTTGGACGAGCGGGGCATCATTCGCGTGGGCGCCGACGTGAATGAGTTGGACATCCTGGTAGGTAAAATTACCCCCAAAGGTGAAAAAGAACTCAGCCCGGAAGAGAAACTGCTGCGGGCGATCTTTGGCGACAAGGCGCGGGAAGTGAAGGATTCCAGCCTGCGAATGCCGCATGGTTCTCGCGGCAAGGTAGTGGATGTACATGTCTTTGACCGCCAGCATGACCGGGATTTACCGGCTGGCGTGGAGACAATGGTGCGGGTCAGTGTGGCCCAGCGACGTAAATTATCGGTAGGCGACAAGATGGCCGGCCGCCACGGCAACAAGGGCGTTATTTCCAAGATTGTGCCCATTGAAGATATGCCTTTCCTGGATGATGGCACGCCAATTGACATTATTCTCAGCCCTCTGGGTGTGCCTGGCCGGATGAATATTGGTCAGGTATTGGAAACACATCTGGGTTGGGCGGCCTCCCGTTTGGGTTTCCGGGCGATTACCCCGGTGTTTGACGGGGCGCAGGAAATTGAGATTTCGGCAGAGTTGGCGCGGGCCTGGTTGCTGGAACATGCTTGGCAAACGGCCGTAGACTGGGCCTGGGACTGGCTCAAAGAGATGAATTATGACCTGGAACATCTAGAAGATGATGACGAAGCCCGACGTCTCTTTGTTGTCGGCTGGTTGGGTGAAGAAGGGTATGAAGTCGAAAAACTGGAAACGGATGAATGGTACGCCAAATATGCCGTCACCCGTGAATGGCTGCGCAATGAAGAGATAGACCCGGACACCGTTCTGCCGGACCGAGAAACGGCTCAGACCATGCGCAAAAAGGATTGGGCGCCTTTGCTGGAACCTTCTATTGAGGCTTGTGTACGTTTGTGGTATGCCTATATTTTAGATAAATATGGCGCTGACTTGCCGCAAGAGCTACACGTTGATCCCCGTAAAACGGATGTGGCAGAGTTGCAGCGACTGGCAAACCAGATTACTGTCCTGACGCATCTGCCATTGCCTATTTTGGGTAAGGAAAAATTGATCGACGGGAAAACAGGACGGCCGTTTGACGAACCGGTCACCGTGGGTAAGGTGCATATGTTGAAGCTGGCCCATTTGGTCGAAGACAAGGCACATGCCCGTTCTACCGGCCCGTACTCGCTGGTAACGCAGCAGCCGTTGGGCGGCAAGGCCCAGTTTGGCGGCCAGCGTTTTGGCGAGATGGAAGTGTGGGCGCTGGAAGCGTATGGCGCGGCGCACACTTTGCAGGAGATGCTGACGGTGAAGTCGGATGACGTGATAGGCCGGGTGAAGACGTATGAGGCCATTGTCAAGAGTGAGCCGATTGAGGAACCGGGCGTCCCGGCTTCTTTCCGCGTGTTGGTGAAGGAATTGCAAAGCCTGGGTCTGGCTGTAGAAGCGGAGACAGAATCGGGTGAAACCATTCGTTTTGGCAAGGAAGATGATAAACGGAACCGCCGTTATGCCGGAACGGGGTTGATGGATTTGGCTCGCGGACGACGCTGATCAGTTTTCAGTAAGCAGTAAGCAGTTTTCAGTAAGTAGTGGCCTGGTTTTCCCGAAGGGGAAGCCAGGCTTTTTTGTTGGACGATTTGCCAAATCGTCCTACGGAGCAGCTATGATTGAGAAGACGATTTCTACGGAGACGGCGCGCCGGTTATATGATTGGCTGGGGCGCAGGCATGACGTGGGGGAGCGGTATGAGCGGCTGGCAAAGGAGCGGGGGCTGGCGCTGCTGGATTTAGTGCCGGGGCAGGCGGTGTTGAATGTAGGGGTGGGGACGGGTAAGGAGCAGCGGGTTCTGGAAACGGCCGTATCCCCCCATGGCCTGCCCGTGGCTGTAGATATTTCCCGAAAAATGCTGCAAATCACCCGCGAACGGGCGGCGCATACCTGCTTATGTGAAGCAGATATTCACACGCTGCCTTTTGCTGCGGCCAGTTTTGACCGGCTGTTTTGTACCTACGTGCTGGATTTGATCCCTCTGGCTGATCTGCCGGGGATTCTGGGGGAATTTCACCGGGTATTGCGGGGGGACGGCCGTATAGTGCTGGTGTCGTTGACGGAAGGGGTGGATCGGAGCAGTAAGCTGGTGGTGGGGGTGTGGACGGCCGTTTACCAGATTTCTCCCGTAGCTTGCGGTGGCTGCCGTCCTTTGCAGTTGCGTGATTTGGCGGCGCAGGCCGGATTTCGGGACGTTGCCCGTGAGGTTGTGGTGCAGATGGGTGTGCCCAGTGAGGTGGTTACGGCCGTAGCCTGATACGCCATTTCCCTTATTCCATTGCGCCGCCATCTTGTGTACAATATCTTTGTCAGACAGGGAGCATTTTAGCGATAGCTGATTAACTGTTTACCAACAACCCCATAGGAGGACAGATGGACAGCGCAAAATTTGTCAATTTCAGCAGTGGTCAGGATTTAGACCAGGTACCGGCCGGGAAAGTCTTTACGGCCGTGTGGCGGGTGCGTAATGCCGGGAGTACCACGTGGGGGAAGGGGTACAAAGTTGTCCACATCCACGCCGACGAGGGCAGCACCCTGATGACTGAAAAAGCCAGTTACCCCTTGGCTGAAGTGGCTTCCTTAGCTACCGTCAGGCCGGGGGATGAAGTGGAAATCAGCTTGCAGATGACCGCTCCGGCCCAAGCTGGCAAGCGGTATTTTACCGACTGGCAACTACAAAATCCGACCGGCGAGTTGTTTGACGAAATTATCTGGCTGCGACTGGTGACAACAAAGCCGCAGGACGCCACTCCGCCTACTGGTTTGCGGGAAAGTAACAGCCAGTATATTGACGATGACACCATTCCCGACGGCACACCCATGGAAGAAGGCACGGCGTTTGTCAAAAACTGGGCGGTGAAAAATACCGGCAAACGCAAATGGAACAAGGCTTACCGTCTGGTATTTGTCAATGGTGACCGGGAGATGAGTGGCTCCATGACGCATACCGTGCCGCCAGCGGCCCCCGGCGAAGAGGTGATCCTTTCCATCCCTATGACGGTTCCGCCGGCCCGCAACGAACCTTATATTAGTTCCTGGCGGCTGCACGATGACCGGAACGTGCCTTTTGGCGATCATTTTTGGGTGAAGATTTTTTCCACGGCCAAGATAGATGGTTTTGGCATCCAGCCGTATTCGCAAAATGATCCGCGCTGGAAAAATAACATTTTGGGGCAGGGGCCGCGCACCATGAGTGAGTTTGGCTGTCTGGTGACCTGTTTTGCCATGATGCTAAGTAAATATGGGGAGAACGTGACGCCGTGGGAGCTGAATCAGAAATTGCGGCAACGGCCGTCCGGCCAGGGGTTTGACGGTTCCAATGTGTTTTTTGTCGCCCCCGCTTTTTTGATCGACCACATCAAATTCTTTGGCAACTGGAAACCGCGCCCGGAAACCGGGGCTACTTTTGCCCAGTTTGATCCCAACTTGATTGCCCGAATTGACCAGGAATTGCAGAATGGGCAGACAGTGATGGTGCAGGTAGACCGTAATCCGACCAATCCCTACAACATTTCGGTAGAGCAGCATTGGGTGTATGTGTTGGGGCGGCAGGGGCAGGATTACCTGATTTTAGACCCGATTGACGGCCGTCCCGTTTCCTTGCTGGCAAAATATGGGATGCAAACAAGGGCACAAACGTCGGCGGAGGCATTGAAACAGGCGATCAAGTCGGCGCTTATTTACCGTTCTTCGCGGGCCAAAGTGCGGGTTCCGGTGCAAGAGCCGGATGAGGCGGTGGACGAGTCGGGGGCCAGCGACATCGGGCCGACAGGAGAACTGGTTTATACCGGCCCGGCGTGGCCGTTTAAGCGCTGCCTGAAAGGGGTGCATGACCGGGCTAACCGGCATCCGCTCCAGGCTGATTATGATATTGTCAACGGCCGTTTTGAGACAGTCAAAGTGATGAGCGGCATTACAGTAGAGGAGTTGAACAAGTATAAAGTGCCTTTCTTCCTCTGTCGCTTGTTTGAATCGTGGAACGGCCGTCACGTGCCCGTAGAAGATTTCGTCAACACCGTCGCCACCGACATTGCCCGGCTGGTAAACGCCGGCGTAGAGTACTTTGAGTTCCACAACGAGCCGAATCTGACCCACGAAGGGTTGATGGCCGAGGGCGTCAAAGGTTCCTGGCGCAACGGGGCCGAGTTTGCCCAATACTTCATCCGGGGGCGCAAACTGCTCAAAGCCCGCTTCCCCAATATCAAAGTCGGCTTCCCCGGTTTGTCGCCGGGGCCGGACGCCAAATACCAGTTTGGGCCTGACAGCGGCTTCCGCATGAATGACCGCGATTTCCTGGAAGGGGCCAAGCTGGCCATGCGCGCAGCCGATTTCCTCTGCGTTCACGCCTACTACATTTCTATGGAAGAGGTGCGCACTGACGCCATTGAACTGGTCAAGCGTTACCGGCGGCGTTTCCCGGACAAGTTGATTTTTGTCAGCGAATTCAGCAATCCCAACCCGCAGAAGAAGTTCCCGGCGGCGGAAATGGGCAAGCAGGCCAAAGAGTTTTATCGTCTGTGCAACGAGATTCCCGGCGTAGGCGCGGCTTACTACTTCATCGTCTCCGGCTCCGGCTGGGACCATCAGGCATTGCGCCGGGATGCGGACGGCCGTTCTCTGGGCATGGTGGAGACAATGTTTTGATATTGAGTAATTGGGTAACTGCGTAATTTGGTAATTACGCAGTTACCCAATTACCGAATTACCGAATTACTAATCACAAAATCATGGACAACGCAAAATTTGTTAAATTCAATACGGACGTAGATTTGAATAAAGTTCCGGCCGGGTCTGCTTTTACGGTGACGTGGCGGATGCGGAATACGGGCAGCACGACCTGGGATGACAGCTTCTGGGTGACGCACATTCACGCTGACCAGGGCAGCACGTTGATGACGGACAAGGCCAGCTACACGCTGGCCGAAGTCGCGTCCAGCGTCCCTGTGCGTCCCGGTGATGAGGTGGACATCACCCTGAAAATGACGGCCCCGGCCCCGCGGGACAAGTTTTATTACACGGACTGGCAGTTGCAGAATGGGAACGGCCGTTTCTTTGGCGAGATTATGTGGCTGCGGGTGGTCACCGTCCCGCCGCCGGAACCACCCCCCGCCGGCTGGAAGAGCGACAGCCGCTACCTGGCCGACCTGACCATCCCCGATGGGACGCGCCTGGAGGAAGGGACGCAATTCGTCAAGCAATGGCTGGTGAAAAATACCGGCCAGCGCAAATGGAACGATGGCTACCGGCTGGTGTACGTCAGCGGCAGCCGGGCGTTTACCCCTTTTGTCTCCTTCAAGGTTCCCCCGGCCGCGCCCGGCGAAGAGGTGGTGCTGTCCATCCCCATGGTGGCTCCCCTGGCGCGGGACGAGGCGTACATCAGCACGTGGCGCTTGTTTGACGACCGCAACCTGCCTTTTGGCGACAGTTTCTGGATTAAAATGTACGCCGCGCCAAAAGAAGAGGGCTGGGCCGTCACGCCGTATTCGCAAAATGATCCCCGCTGGCGCGACAAGATTTTGGGGCAGGGGCCGCGCACCTTTGCCGAATTTGGCTGTCTGGTGGCTGATTTTGCCATGATGTTGAGCCGTTGGGGAGAAGATGTTGATCCGGCAGCCTTGAATGAGCGCTTTTTGCAGTTGCCGCCGGGCCAGGGGTTTAACGGTTCGGACGTGTATTTTGCGGCCCCGGCGTATGCTTTTGACCACGTGAAGTATTATGGCAATTGGACGCCGCGAAAAAATTCGGGGGCGCGTTACGCCCAGTATGACCCCAATCTGATTGCCCGGCTGGACAATGAACTGGCGCACGGCCAGGGGGTGCTGGCGCAGGTGGACAGCCAGCCGACAGACCCGTATAACCCGGATACGGAGCAGCATTGGGTGTTGGTTCTGGGGCGGCAGGGGGCGGATTACCGCATTCTGGACCCGATTGACGGCCGTCTGGCTTCATTGCTGGCGAAGTACGGCCGTGTCAACCGCCCCCAGGACATCACCAGAGCGCTGGAAGAAACGATCATCTCCGCCCTGATTTACCGCTCTGACCGGGCCGCGCCGCCGGACGACGATGCGGAGGAGGTGGATGACGGCGGCAGCAGCGATATTGGCGGCAGCGAGGATTTGGAATACACGGGGCCGGTGTGGGAACACGGCCGTATGCTCTGGGGCGTCCACGACCGTTCTACCCGTCACCCGGAAGCGGCTGATTTTGCGATTGTGAACGGCCGTTTCCAGACGGTAAAGGTGATGACGGGCATTACCACAACGGAACTGAACGGCTACAACATGGAGTTTGTCTTGTGCCGCCTGTTTGAATCGTTTAACGGCCGTGACGTGCCCGTGCCGGAACTGGTGCGAGCGTTGGTGCCGGATATGGAGCGGCTGGTGCAGGCGGGGGTGCGCTATTTCGAGTTCCTCAACGAGCCGAATCTGACGCATGAGGGGTTGAAGTGGCAGAATGTGGACGGGTCATGGGAAAACGGGGCGCAATTTGCCGACTATTTTATTGAAGGCAAACGCCAGCTGCAGGCCCGCTTCCCCGGCATCAAGATCGGCTTCCCCGGTCTTTCTCCCGGCCCTTCTACCCAGTATGAATTTGGGCACGACAAAGGCTTCCGCATGGATTCTGACCAGTTTTTGGCCGGGGCGCGGCATGGCATAGCGGCGGCCGATTTCCTTTGCGTCCACGCCTACTACGTCACTATGGACGAGGTGAGCAGCCACGCCGTCAAGCAGGTCAAGGCGTACCGGCGGGAGTGGCCGGATAAACTCATCTTCGTCAGCGAGTTTAGCAATCCCGACCCGGCCAACCATAACTCCGCCGCGCAAAAGGGGGAGCAGGCCCGCGCCTTTTTGCAGCAATGCCAGCAGATTCCCGGCGTGGGCGGCGCATACTACTTCATCGTCTCCGGCCCCGGCTGGGAACGGCAGGCTCTCCGCCGGGAAGACGGCGCCTCCACCGGTATCGTGGAAGCGATGTTTGCGGAGTAAACTGTATTTGTTGTGTGTATTGACATATAGTATGGGTTGATAGTATCATACACATAATTGATACGAGATATATCCGGGAGTGAATAATGGCAGTATTTACAGAACGAGTTCAGACAGTTTTAACCAAAGGACAATACGATGCGTTGTCCCGGCTGGCCAGAGAGGAAGACAAACCTGTTAGCGTGTTAGTGCGGGAAGCCGTGGAAAAAGTATATTTTGTAGAAGCGGAACGGAAGCGCCGTCAAGAGGCATTGGCGGCGTTACTGTCACTGGATGCGCCTGTGGCTGATTGGGAACAGATGGAGGATGAGATTGTTAACGGGGCGCTTGAATGAGAGAAGATGTTGTTTTTGTGGATGTCAATGTGCCTATGTACGCGGCGGGAAAACCGCACGTTTACAAGGAGGCTTGTGTCTGGCTGTTGACGGAGATTGCCGACGGCCGTTTGCCGGCAGCCATTGATACGGAAATCATCCAGGAAATTTTGTATCGTTACGGCTCGTTACGCCGTTGGGATATTGCCGTGCAGATGTCTATTAGTCTAATGGACATGATGCCGGTTGTTTATTCAATTCAGATAGTGGATATGTATACGGCCGTTGAATTGGCGGCGCGTTATGGACCACAAGGAATTAAAGCCCGCGATTTGATCCATGCGGCCGTGATGCAAAATAATGGCCTGACCCAAATCGTATCTACCGATAAACACTTCGATCAAATTGAAGGGATTGTCCGCCTGGACCCGCAGGCATTATTCCTGGAAAGAAAATGACTGTCGGGACAAAGATTTGGATTCTTTGGTAGAATCCGTTTAATGACAACAGACGATAAGGGATAAATGGGAAGAATTATGGCTACAGTAGCTGTTCAAGATAAATTTGCTGAAGTATTGACCACTTTTGGTGATTTGCAAGAGGGGGTTGATGCGGCGTTACAACGGTATACGATTGATCAAATAGGCACAAAAATAACTGAACTCCGCCGCAGAAATGCTGAATATCAGTCTCGATATGGGTTGGAATACCCTGATTTTTCCCGGCGTGTTGCTATGGATGAAGAATTTGTTCGGTACGTAGAAAATAATATCAACAAAATATGGGAAGAAGATTTGGCTGACTGGGAATTTTGCTACAAAGGAATTGAGGATTGGACCAAGAAGTTGCAAAATATTTTGCTGACGTAATCAAGCTTGCTCAATCCATCTTTACACAGGTTACGTATGTGGTAGATGAAACGCCTGAACGAGCGATACTCCGTGTTCAGGCAGAATATGGTGAATATCGCTTATTCGTGACAGAATTGTTTAGTGACGGGATGAGGAAGTACCGCTATTATTTGTTGCGTGATAACTGGGTTGAAGTCGGATTTGATAATAGTCCTGATCCGCGAGCAATAAGGTTAAAGTACGGCGAAATAGGAGCGGCACATACAGGCAAGTATGTACCGCACTTGCATTTGGAAGATAAGGCGCGTTTGTTGTTGACAGAAGAAATAACATTTTCCTCTTTTATTTCCTGGCTTGAGAAAAATATCGAAAAGACAGTTTGACCGCTGTAAAGTTTCGTGGTTGGCTATTGAGGTTGGTATAATACCGGCATTGATAAAGCCATTGATTTCTACATTTTGTAACTATTCAGGTGTAGCCAATTATTAACCGCAAAGACGCAAACTTGTGTTGAGCAACGCCGAAACAGGACGCAAAGGGATGCAAAAAAGTTTTATCTTTGCGCTCTTCGCGTCCTTTGCGGTTCAATTTCCGGGCAAGACCTGTATAGTTACGATTCGGATTCTTTGGTAAAATCTGTTTGACAACAATGGGTATCATACACATGATTGATACAAAATGCTGTTTTTCACCAGTGAATTGACCCAGGATGCGGCTTCATTCAGCGTCATCGCTTCTCCCAACGCCATTGCCGCTTGCCATTCATTATCCGGCAAGGCGGCGCGCAGCGCTGCCAGCAAATTGTTACGTAACTTTTCCTCTAACGGGGATAACAGGGAATCTGTTTTCTGCGTCGCCGGCAGCAGCCGGGCAGCGTTTGCCGGCGTGTCAACAGCGGCGATAACGGCCGCCATACCCAATAACGCCTCCCTTTTTGTTGTATTTGATGTGTCAGAGACAAGCGCTTGCTGGTAATGGCACGCGGCGGCGGCGTAATTTTCCCGCATCAAAGCCAGGTGGCCTGAATTAACGCACTGCCAGATATACATTGCCTTCAAACCGTACTGCTGTGTCAGCAGCGTGACCTCTGCAAATGGTTCTTCCGCCTTCTCATAATCGCCGGATACCAAATACAGGTAGCCTAAATTCCCCGCAGGCATTATCAAACCGGGCGCATTGCCCAACTTTTTGTGAAGAGACACGCTGCGCGAGTAATAGGTTTTCGCTGCTTCCAAATCGTTGTTCAGCATCGCCAGAGAAGCAAAATCATTCAAAATGTTAGCCAGTCCGCGTTGATCGCCGGTCATTTCATAAAGCGCCAGTGCCCGTTGCAGCAAATGCTGCGTCTTGTTTGTTATACCCTGGGTCATGGTTACATTCCCCAAATGGTGTAGAATGTATGCCGTTTGGCGTTGGTCGTTTTGCTTTTCAGCCAGCGCCAGGCTTTCTGTCAGCAGCGCTGCCGCTTGCTCATAATCATTCAGCCGCCAGCAGGCGATCCCCCAGTCAGCCAGCGCCGCGCTTAGTTCCTGTTCTTGCCCGGATTGGCGGCACGCCTGACTTACCTTTTCTGCCAACTGCACCGTTTTGTTAAATCGCTGCTGCTCCAGCAGGAAACGAATTTGCTGAACGCGGAGGATGTTGAGGATTGACAGCGGTTGGTCATTGGTTTGGGCAGAAGCGGCTGCCTTTGCCAGAAGCGTTTCCCCTTCCTGAAAAAGGCCGCGCAGTTGGTAAAACAGAGAGACGCTTTCCGCTGCTTTGACAAGCAGTGTCCAGCGGGAATGGGACGCCGCCCATTCCCAGGCGTGGCGGATGTTGCCTGCTTCCCTTTGCGCTGCCAGCCAATTGCCGCTTGATTCCGCTTGCAGGAGGCTGTTTTTTTGAGCGGCGATGAAGTTCAGGTAGTAGGCGCTGTGCCGGCCGGCCGTCTGGCAGGCTTTTTCTTTCAGGGCGGCCAACTTTTCGGCGGCAAACTGGCGCAGAAGGGGGTGAAGGCGGTAACGGCCGTTTTCATCCCGCTGTAATAATGATTTATCCAACAATGCCGATAACGCCGGCACAGACCCTTCCAATACCGTTGCCGCCGCCGACAGATCAAAGCTGCCGGCAAAAACAGCCATTTGCGCCAGTTTCTCTTGTTCAATGGGAGACAAACTTTGCCAGGAACGGGCGAAGACAGCCCGCATACTACGGTGACGGGGCGGCATATCCTGTGTTGTCGTCGCCAAAAAGTCCAGATTGCGCTCTATTTCGGCGGCGATGACGGCGCAGTCAGTAGCCCGCGTCCAGGCGGCGGCTAACTGAATTGCCAGCGGCGTTCCCTGTGTCAGTTGGCAGATGCGGTCAATGTGCTGCCATTCCGCTTTGTCCGGCCGAAAGTCGGGGTCTGCGCGGCGGGCCGTTTGCAGGAATAGCCGGGCCGCGTCGCTGTGGCTGTGGGAATTTGCCGCCGTTTTGCTTGTATACGCCAGTCCGCCCACCGGCAGCCGCCATTCTGCCTGCAAGTTTAACGGCTCACGGGAGGTGACGATGAGTTTTAATTGCGGCGCGTGGTTTACCAAATCAGCAATGAAGCCGGCTTCGGCTGTCAATTGTTCAAAATTATCCAGAAGCAGCAGCGCTTTTTGCCCTGCCAGGCAGCGCAGCAGTTGGGATTCAGGCGGTTCGGCCGGAAGAAATGTAATTGCCAATGATTCGCCGACGGCCGTAATCAGTTGGTCGCGGTTGGCGGCGTCGGCCAGCGGGACAAAGTAGCAGCCATCGGGGAAACTGGCGCGGAAGATGGCGGCGTGATGCGCAGCCAGGTGACGCGCCGCTTGTATGCTGAGGCGGGTTTTGCCGATCCCGCCGGGGCCAAGGAGGGTTAACAGGGCGCAGTCGGGATTGAGTATGCGGCGGGTAACGGCCGTTATCTCCGTTTCCCGCGCCACAAACTGGTCGAACTGGCGGGGGAAATGGCGCAAGAGCGGCAGCGCATTGGCTGTATCCGGCTGTTCTGTTTCTGCCGCGCTGATCTGATCGCGCAGCGCCCTGGTTTTTTGCGCGGGTTCTACCCCGATTTCTGCCGCCAGAATTTCCCGGCAGCGTTCATACTGGGCCAGCGCCTGGGCCCGTTTGCCCTGCCCGGCCAACGCCCGCATCAACTGCCGGCGCGCTCTTTCTGACCAGGGTTCCAGGGCAATTTGCCGGGCGGCGTTTTGTTCTGCCTGGGCAAAATTGCCCTGCGCTTCGTAAGCAATAGCCAGTTGACGGAAGGCGGCCATCCCTTGCCGGTGCAGATTTTCCCGTTTGATCAGCAGCCATTCTTCAAAACCGGGCGCATCTCTCAGGGAAAATCCGGCAAGAAAATCGCCCCGGTAAATCTCTGCCGCTAATTCCACTTTTTCCAGGCAGTTGTGGCAGTTGGTCAGAGCGTCGTGGGTGTGGGCGCGCGCGGCGGCCAGAGATTGTTCAAATTGGGCGACGTCGAGAATAACGGCCGCTGCCTCCAGCCTGATCGTTTGGCGCGTTGTTGTTAACAGCGCGTCGCTCAAGCCTGCCTGACAACCATCCAGCGTTTGCCGCAGCCGGTGGAGTGATTTGCGTAAATTACGCATGGCGTTGGCGCTTTCCGGCCACAACAGGGCGGCCAGCGTCTCGCGGCGATGCGGAATATCCGCTTCTACGGCCAGGTAGGCCAGTAAAGCGCGGATTTTGTCTGAGCGGAATTGCGTTATGGGGGCACCTTGTAATGTCGCCTGAAACGAGCCTAAAAGCGATAAATGCAAGAGGATCATGCCGCTTATTATAAACGTCCCTGAAATTTTTGGGCAATGGGTAAATCAGGGGACGGTCTGGGGACGCGGCTCTGCTATCCTGCCTGAGCATACAGGCAAAACGGCCTGAAATCAATGCGAGCAAATGAATGACAGAATTTGTGCCTGACAACCGGTATCCCTCTTTTCTTGTCCGCTTTTGGCGTGATGACAACGATACGCCCTGGCGGGGACTGGTTGTGCATGTGGCGACGGGAGAACGGCGTTCGTTTGCCAGCCCGGAACATTTGTTTGTTTATTTGCTGGAGCAGATGGAAACGGCCGTTACCCAACATTATCAGGTTGAAATAACCAGTTTGGAAAACAAGGAGCGTTTATTATGAAAAAAATATATGGTTTTACAGGAAGTTTATTGGTCGTGGCTTTTGCGGCGGTTTTCATTTTTACGATATTGCCGGCCGGCGCGGCCGTTAACCAGACCATTACCGTCACCATAACCGGCGACGTGGTGGTGAACAACGACGGTCAATGTTCCCTGCGCGAGGCGATTATTGCCGCCAACACCAACACCCCTTCCGGCTTGCCGGTTGGCGAATGCCGGGCGGGTGAAGATTCGGCGGTAGACGTCATTACTCTGGCCGACGGCGCGACCTATACGCTGGATAGAAGCGGCAACGGCGAAGACGCCGCCATGACCGGCGATCTGGATATTGTGGATGATCTGCCGCTGCTTGACGTGCAATTTGTCGTGGAAAATGACGGCAGCGCCACAATTGACGCCAACGCTATTGGCGATAATGACCGCGTGTTCCACATTTTGGGAGCCGGGGTTGAGTTCAATAATATCTCGATAACGGGCGGCGACGCCAAAATAGGCATTCTCGCAACGAATGGCGGCGGCATTTATAACGATAACGGCGTATTAACGATAAATGGCGGCGTGATAAGCGACAACACAGCCACAAACGGCGGCGGTATCTACAACAATGGCACAACATTGGGCAAGGGCCAGGTGACGTTAAATGACGTGGACGTTATTTTGAACACCAGCTCCGGGAACGGGGGCGGTCTGGCCAGCACTGGCGGCAAAGCGGCCGTTTCTCTGACGAATAATACGCTTTTCCGCGCCAACAGTTCGACCGCGAACGGCGGCGGCGTCTACCTGGATGACGGAGCGTTGACCGTTGACAACAGTACCATCAATTTGAATACAGCAGCCGACGACGGTGGCGGTGTTTACGGCGGGGGCGTCAGCAGCGTGACGATCACCAATGCTACGATGGAATCCAATCAAGCGTTAGGTAATGGCGGGGGAGCGCTGTACGCGAGCAATGCCGATATCAGTAACAGCGCCTTTCAGGAGAACAACGCCACGAATGGCGGAGCGATTTTTGGCACATCTCTGAATATTAGTAATACTGTATTGACCGATAATAGCGCAGGCTTTGGTGGCGCCATATGGGTGCAGGAAATTTCTGCTGAAGATATCCGCGTGGAAAATAACCAGTCGAGCGGAGCCGGCGGCGGTCTTTATCTGGCCGGGAGTTATGACAAGGTTATTGCCGGCAGCGTTATTATCAGCAATACGGCAGGTACAGCCGGCGGCGGCCTTTACGTTACTCTGGGCAGACTGGATATGACGCAAACGGCCGTAGCCTATAACGACGCAACAGATGGCGGCGGTATCTGGAATGGCAGCGACGAGACCTTTGTCAGCAACAGCACCATCAGCAACAATACCGCTAAAAATGGCGGCGGCGTTTATATTGAGCCGACGGGGGCGATGACCATAACCAACGTAACGATTGCCTTCAGCGTCTCCGCCGACCAGGACGTGTACAAAATGGGCGATCTCACCTTGCAAAACAGCATCATCTACACCCCAGGCATGGACAGTTGTACCGCCGGCTTGAGTAAGCCGTTGGTTATTTCTCTGGGCGATAATCTTACCGACGACAATTCGTGCAACGGGCTGACCGGAAGCGGCGACGAGGTAAATGTCAATGTAGGACTGGCCCCGCTGGCCGATAATGGCGGCGGTACGTTGACGCACAGTTTGCTGGATGGCAGCCCGGCGCTGGACACAGGAAATGCGGCCGCCTGCGCCGCAGCGCCGGTGAATGGCGCAGACCAGCGCGGTACGCCGCGTCCTTTGGGCGCCGGCTGTGATAAAGGGTCTTTTGAACGGGGAGTGGTTCTTTTCTTGCCTATTCTAATGAAGTAACCGTCCAGCGAAGCTTCGCCTCAAACCGACGAGTTGAAGGTTTCGCCATTGAGAGTAGTATTACCTTGAGGTGACTGACATGCTAACTGTACAAGAAATACTACCCCATAAAATCTCATTAGA
>JALUPA010000030.1 GCA_027054335.1 Ardenticatenaceae bacterium | reverse complement strand
CACGGCGCAGCCCGCGATTCTATTGCCTATGCGAAGTGGGTGCTGGATATTGAACTCAATTCGGTCAACGACAATCCGATTATTTTTGTGGATGAAGTGACGGGAGAAACGGACGTTATCTCCGCAGGCAACTTTCACGGCGAACCGATTGCTCTGGCAATGGATTACATGAAGCTGGCCCTAACGGAAATTGGCAATATGAGCGAGCGGCGCACGGCCCGGCTGGTAGATGCGGACAGCAACTGCCGTATCCTGCCCATGTTCCTCACCGGCGACGGCGGCCTGGAAAGCGGCTTTATGATGGCCCAATACACGGCCGCCGCCCTCGCCTCGGAAAACAAGGTGCTGGCCCATCCCGCCAGCGCGGACACCATCCCCAGCAGCGCCAACGTGGAGGATCACGTCAGTATGGGGGCAACGGCCGTGCGCCAAACCGCCCAAATTCTGGAACACGTGGAAACGATTGTGGCTATCGAACTGATGGCGGCCGCGCAAGGCCTGGATTTTCGCCGGGAGGAGATGGGTGCCAAGATAAAACAGGGGTTGGGGACGGCCGTAGCCTACGATCTCATCCGCCAACACATGCCCTTTCTGGAGGATGACGCTCCTCTTTCCCCTTACATCGAAACCGTCCGCCAGCTTGTAGCCAATGGTATAATTAAGGAAGCGGTAGAGATAAAACTGGAGACCGGAGGTTGAGAAAATGAATGAACTCCTCTTATCCCAGCCCCCGCCGGGAATGAGTAAAGAAGGCGAACCCGTTTGGGAATTAGCCTATTTCTATCCCCCGCAGGGTCACTGGACAGAAAAAGAATACCTGGCTTTAGAACATAACCGTTTCCTGGTGGAATACGATCAAGGTTATCTGGAGTTTGTATCTATGCCCACACGCGAACACCAACGCATTGTCCTTTTTCTCTATCGCCTCATCTGGTCTTTCCTTGAAGCACGCAACCTGGAAGGTGAAGTTTTAACAGCCCCATTACCCGTCAAATTATGGGAGGGAAAGTACCGGGAACCGGATGTGGTATACCTGTCTGAAGCGCATTCACATCAGGTTGAAAAGTATCCCAACGGAGCCGATCTGGTAATAGAAGTTGTCAGCGGCGGCGTTAGCGACCGCTACCGCGACATGGTACAAAAACGGGAAGAATACGCACAAGCAGGTATTCGAGAATACTGGATTGTTGACCCGGCACAGGAACGTATCACTATTTTACATTTGCCCGAAGGGCAGGCAGCTTACGCAGTTCACGGTGAATTTGGCCCAGGGGAGCAGGCTGCATCTGTTTTGCTGGATGGATTGACGGTGGAGATTACGGCCGTATTCGCCGCCGCAAAAATTTAGATGGGGGCTGGTAGCTGGTGGCTGGGGGCTGGCGCTTTGTGCCAACCAGCCACCAGCCACCAACCACTAACAACCACAAAGGAGATTTTCCATGCAAGAAGTAGTCATCGTAGAAGCAGTACGCACCCCCATCGGCCGTCTGGCCGGGACACTCTCAGCCGTGCGACCGGATGATATGGCTGCGCTGGTCATCAAAGAAGCAGTCGCACGCAGCGGCATTGACCCTGACTCCATCGAAGAGGTCTACATGGGCTGCGCCAACCAGGCCGGGGAAGATAACCGAAACGTAGCCCGAATGGCAACCTTGCTGGCCGGGCTGCCCCATCACGTCGCGGCCGTAACCTTTAACAGACTTTGCGCCAGCGGCCTCAACGCCGTCAACCAGGCCGCCCGTGCCATCAAAACCGGCGAAGGGGACGTATTTGTGGCCGGCGGTGTGGAAAGCATGACCCGCGCCCCCTACTCCCTCCCCAAAACCTCCCGCGCCTGTGGCCGGCCCGGCAACATCACCGGCTACGACACGACGCTGGGCTGGCGTTACCCCAATCCCAAAATGGAAGCGATGTTTCCCCTGGAAGCGATGGGGCAGACGGCAGAAAATATCTACGAATTAAGCTGCGC
>JALUPA010000029.1 GCA_027054335.1 Ardenticatenaceae bacterium | reverse complement strand
TGATACAGTAGTAAAACCAGTATGCCCAAAGTGATGAAGTATACGGCCGTGAATCCCAATATCAGTTTGCGTATCATCTTGTTTCCTCCAATTATCTGTTCCTTTCTCAATCTGTTGTACTCTCTCAGCCCTAATTTGTCTCAACGGCCGTTTACCGATTCACCTGCTATCACAATACGCAAATTTGATACAAACCGGCCAATTCAGTACACTGTAGGCGGAGGCAAAAACGAATGATAAACACAGATGGAAAATATTACCTGGGAAAAATTGTCAATCCCCAAACCAATGAAAAAACAGATACCCCGCTGCTTTACGATCCGGACGACCTGACGACGCACGCCGTCGTCCTGGGTATGACCGGCTCCGGCAAAACCGGTCTCTGCCTGGATTTGCTGGAAGAAGCGGCCCTGAACAAGGTGCCGGCTCTGCTCATTGACCCCAAAGGGGACATTACCAACGCCATTTTGCATTTCCCCGACCTGGCTCCGGCCGACTTTGCCCCCTGGATCAATGCCGCCGCAGCGGAACGGGAAGGCAAAACGGTAGAGCAAGCAGCCCAGGAAACGGCCGATTTGTGGCGGAACGGTCTGGCTGACTGGGACATCGGCCCGGAGCGGATTCAGGCCCTCACTGAGAGCGTCCAGTTCAGCGTCTACACGCCCGGTTCCGACGCCGGGCTGTCTCTGAGCATCCTGGCTTCGCTCAAAGCGCCGGATATTCCCTGGGCCGGTAATGAAGAAGCCTTGCGCGAGCAAATTTCTGGCACGGTAACGGCTATCTTGGGCCTGGCCGGGCTGACAGATATTGATCCGGTACGCTCCCGCGAGCATATCTTACTGGCGAATATTTTTGAATATAACTGGAGCCGGGGGCAGGACTTGGATTTGGCTGCGCTTATCATGCAAACACAGTCGCCCCCTTTTGCCAAACTGGGCGTTTTTGACGTTAATACCTTCTTTCCGGAGAAGGATCGCTTTGATCTGGCGATGTCCCTGAACAATATTTTGGCTGCCCCGTCCTTCCAAAATTGGCTGGAAGGGGACCCGCTGGATGTGCAAAGTTTGCTCTATATGCCGGACGGCCGTCCCCGCCACACTATCTTCTACATTGCCCATCTGCCGGAAGAAGAGCGGATGTTTTTCGTGACGCTGCTCTATTCGGCCGTTGAATCCTGGATGCGCAGCCAGAAGGGGACGACCAGTCTGCGGGCTATCGTCTACTTTGACGAGATTTTTGGCTATTTGCCCCCCGTAGGCAATCCGCCGTCTAAAGAGCCGATGTTACGCATGTTGAAGCAGGCGCGGGCTTTCGGTGTGGGGTTGATTTTGGCAACGCAGAATCCGGTGGACGTGGATTACAAGGCGCTGTCTAATGCCGGGACGTGGTTTATCGGTAAGCTGGCGACGGAGCAGGACAAGGAACGTCTGTTGGATGGCCTGGCTACAGCCGCGCAAGGTGGTCTGGACAGGCGGGAATATGACCGGCTGATTTCCACGCTGGGCAAACGGGTCTTTTTGCTGCGCAATGTGCATGACAAACAGCCGACGTTATTCCAGACGCGCTGGGCAATGAATTACCTGGCCGGCCCGGTGACCCGGACGCAGATTTCGGCATTGAATACGCTGGCAGGGATCGGCGCTCAGTATTCAGGGGGCAGTGTTCAGTCTTCAGTTGAAGTTGACCGGCAGCCAGCAGCCAGTGGTCAGCCACTAGCCGCCAGCGACCAACCCGCCCTCCCCGGCACGTCTGGCAAACCAACTGTGCCGCGCGGGGTGCAGGCGTATATTTTGCCTGTTACTTTAACGCCTGAAGAGGGGGCACAGGTGGACGGCCGTTCCCTGCCTCTGGATGCGGAGCGGATAGGGACGCTGTACCGGCCGGTTTTGCTGGCGCAGGCAGAGATTCGGGTAATTAACCGGAAGTATGGCCTGAATCTGGATTTGTGGCGCACGGCCGTTGTGCCGGAACCGGATGATCGGGGGATGGTGCGTTGGGAAGAATTCCTGACCGGCTCTGTGGCTGAGCGGCAGTTGGAGCGGATGGGGGTGGCAGACGGCCGTTATGCTGACCTGATGGAACCGTTCACAGACGCCAAAATAATGCGTGCCCTGAAAAACGACTTCACCGATTGGGTCTACCGGGAAACCGAAATCGAAGTCAAAGCCAACGAATCCCTCAAAGTATACGCCGGGCCGGACGTATCCGAAGCCGACTTTGCCGCAATGTGCCAGAAAGCTGCTCAGAAGAAGATGGAAACCGAGGCCAAAAAAGTGGCCGCCGCCTATGACAAAAAAATTGACCGCATTGAAGATAAATTAAAGCGGGAAGAGCGGGAATTGGCCGAAGACGAAGCGGAATACAAGCAGCGTTCTTCAGAAGAAATGTTATCCCACGCCGAGACGTTGTTCAGTTTGTTCAGCCGCCGCCGCAAAAGCCTCTCCTCCTCTATGAGCAAACGGCGCATGACGGCCAAAGCCAAAGCCGACATCGAAGAATCCAAAGACGCTATTGCCGAATACAAAGAGGAAATTTCTGCTTTAGAAGAAGAAGCAGAAGAAGCCTTGCAAGAGATCAAAGAAAAGTGGGAAGAAATCGCCGCCGACGCAACGACCATCCTCGTGACGCCCTACAAAAAAGATATAAACGTCGCTATCTTCGGCCTGGCCTGGATGCCGTATCATCTGGTACAACTTGACAACAACATCCGCGAAGTTCCCGCTTTTGTTATCCAGGAAGAGTAAAATATTTGTTTAACCGGGCGCATAAAAGAGTTGGGGGTCACAGAGGGCCACAGAGGATACACAGAGAGTTCACAGAGAGAGGAAAAGAGGCCGGTTCCGGAAAAACTGGATTTGACGCCGCTAAAATGACAGGAATGACCCGAAAAACCTCTCTTTTTCTTTGCGCGTCTCTGTGTCTGCTCTGTGATCTCTGCGTCCCCATCTTCTCCCCCAAGTTCTGTATACGCCCAATAATGCGCAGTAGTTACTATTTTGTGTCAACGTATTTCAGGACTTGACATTTTCTTCACCCCTTTTATTCGCAATTTTCACCCCACACGGCCGTAAAAACCCGTACAATCACACTCAATATCACCGTACCCCGCGCATCCGGGTGGTAACAGGATGCAGATGCACTATGATTAATGAGACGATTACGGCCGTACTGTTTGATTGGGATTTCACTTTAGCCTACACCGTCAGTCAGGACGCAACATTGGATGAACGAACAGCCATCATGTTCCGCCAGGCCGGTATCCCCTGCACGGTAGAGCAAATTCGGGCCGTGCGGCAGGCCAGCCAGAACGGCGGGCCCAAACCTCAGACAACTGGCGATTTTTTGACGCTGTACGCTGAGATGCTGCGGCAGCTGGGCCACGCCAAGGCGTCGGACGAGTTGGCGTACCGTATCTACAACGAATATGCGCATCTGCCTGCCTATCTGTACGACGACGTAATTCCCACGCTGCGGGCGCTGCAAAAGGAGCGGCTGCGGTTGGGGATATTGTCCAACCACGCCAGAGCTATCCGCCCCACCATCGAGCGGCTTATCGGCCGTTACATCCCCGCTACCCAAATCATCATCAGTGAAGAGGAAGCCATCCATAAGCCGGATGCGGTCATCTTCCGGCGGGCAGCCCGGCAAATGGGATCGCCGCCGGACGAATGTATTTACGTGGGGGATAACCTGCTGGTGGATGCGGTGGGAGCCGTAAAATTTGGCGGCTACCAGGCCGGATTCTGGCTGGACCGGCAGCAGGAAGGGGCTGAGTCACTGCCGCCGCATGTGTACCGCATCACGAATTTGTCCCAATTGGTAGACTTTCTAACGCAGTGAGCTATTTTATTGCCTGAATGACCAACGTGACATAAAATCCCGTTGCAGGTAATTATTTCATGGCCACTACGACGATTTCGCACGCAGTCACGATTCAGACGCCGGTTACGGCCGTATTCGACTTCTGGAAAGTCCCGGCCAACCACGCCAAAGTACATCCCCTCATCGTCAATATCGCGGAAATCAAATCCGGCAGTGATGAAGACGGCCGTCTATACACCGTTTTTGAGGTGACTGACCGGATTAAACTGCTGGGCATCCCCTACACAGTTAACTACACCACGCTGATGGTGCAGAGCGGCCCCACCCAGTTAACCTTCACGACCAGCCAGGTCCCCGGCATCCGCATCAAAAATGTGATGACATTTTCCTCGCAGGGAGAGGGCACGCTGGTTGAAGAAATGTATTATCTGGAAGCGCCCGGCTGGTTGATGGGCTACGTCAAACGACAGGCAGAAAAGTCGCACGGCCGTATGATGGAAAATGCCAAGGCGCTGCTGGAACGCGAGGCGTGATGCGTATTGCGTGATGCGTGAGGCGTAAACGGCCGATTATCTCAATTACCCAATTACCCGATTACTCAATTACCCAATCCCATGAACAACCTACGCCAAAAACTGCATAAAATTGACGGCCGTGGCTACAAAGCGTACAAGGAAATTCGCGGCTCGTACCGATTTGAAAAGTTTACCCTCTTCATAGATTACGTGCAGGGCGATCCCTTTGCCAGCCCCAGCCGGATGCGGGTGGGCGTGCCGCAAAGCGTGGCCCGGTATCCGGCGCAGACGTTTGCCAATCACAGCCGGCGTATTGGGCTGGAGAATTATCTGACGGCCGTCTTCCACCTTGCTGCCCGAAAAATCAGCGAAAAACGCGGTTCCGGCAAGAGCGGCCTCATGGCCATTGACGCACCGGGGCAGGAGATGTTGGAGCGCACCGCTATGCACGTTACGCCGGAATTTGTGGAGGCCAGCTTTGCCGTGGGGCTGCCGGCCGCCGGGCGGCGTGTCCTGGGGCGGCAGGCGGCGGCCATGCTGTGCGACGATTTACCCCTCATTGTGGAGTCTGCCTTGTTGTACGCGGCCAATAACCCGCAGATGATTACCCGGTATACGGCCGTGGCCGAAGACGCTGCTTACCTGCGGGACAGACTGGCGGAATTGGGGCTGGTCGCCTTTATTGCCGATGGGGCCATCCTGCCCCGCCGCTCCGGGGTAGACCCGCGCCCCCTGACCGGCGATCACGTCATCCCCTGGCAGTCGCCGCCGGAACTGCGGCTGACAGTGGCCCTGCCCAACGCCGGCGCGGTGACGGGGACAGGCATCCCGCCGGGAGTAACGTTGATTGTGGGAGGCGGCTTTCACGGCAAATCCACCCTGCTTAACGCGCTGGAAGCGGGGGTGTACAACCACAAACCGGGCGACGGTCGGGAATTGGCGGTGACGGTAGAGACGGCCGTAAAAATCCGGGCGGAGGATGGCCGCAGCGTGGCCGGCGTAGACATCTCACCCTTTATCAACAACCTGCCCTTTGGCCGGGACACGCACCGGTTCAGCACGGAAAACGCTTCCGGTTCCACCTCGCAGGCGGCCAATATCATGGAAGCGCTGGAACTGGGAGCCAAACTGCTCCTGGTGGACGAGGATACGGCAGCGACTAATTTTATGATCCGCGACCGGCGGATGCAGCAGTTGATCGCCAAAGAGAAGGAGCCGATCACCCCTTTCATTGACCGGGTGCGCCAGTTGTATGAGGAACACGGCGTCTCTACTATTCTGGTCATTGGCGGCAGCGGGGATTATTTTGACGTGGCGGATTTGGTGATAGGCATGGATAGGTATGCGCCGCGGGAGTTGACGGCGGCCGCCAAAGAGATCGCCGCGGCGCAGGAAACACAACGGGCGCAGGAGGTCAGTCCCACGTTTGGCCCCATCTGCCCGCGCCTGCCTGACCCGCGCAGCCTGAACGCCCGTAAGGGAAAACGGGCGGTGAATATCAAGGTTCACGGCCGTCACACCATTCAGTTTGGCGGGGAAACGATTGACCTGAGCGCGGTTTCGCAGCTCGTGGATACCAGCCAGACGCGGGCGATTGCCGCGGCGATGCAGTATGCCAAAGAAAGGTACATGGATGGGAAACGGCCGTTGGCCCAAATCCTCGATCTGGTGCTGGCGGACGTGAAACGGGAGGGACTAAATATTCTGGCGGATCGTCCTGGCGTCGATTTTGCTGCTTTTCGTAAGTTTGAATTGGGTACGGCCGTGAACCGGCTGCGCACACTCAAAATATTATCTCGTCATCATATCAGTAAGTCTAATTCTGAAATTCAAGTGAATGTCTGAGCCGTTCAGCCGGTTGACTCAAGAAGTAAAATCCTAGGCAAAATGAAATTATCCTTTGCCTACATTGCCCCTTTTTTATCGGGTGAATACGAGTTTTGTACGTAGCTGGCAATTGTTTGGCAGGTCAAAACAATACCTGACGAATAAGAGATTCATGCGGCGCGGTAAGAGAAATAATTTGAATGGCCTCTAAACCAGCCGCCGCAATAATTGGCATTCAATGAATGCTGTTGAACTAAGCCGGGAAAATAGGTCTTGATTCCTTTGCGGATTAAGGCAATCTCCAGACTGGCTTAACCCGGAAACGCGACCCAATTTCAAGTACAGCATAGCCAAAAGGGAGAAAATATGTCAACAGAAAAATCATCAGTAAGGAAGTGGGGGACGG
>JALUPA010000028.1 GCA_027054335.1 Ardenticatenaceae bacterium | reverse complement strand
GAACTCTGCGTGCTGCCATCCGGGCCGAACTACCCAACGTGGAAATGGCCTGGGAATGGGCGGCGCGTCGCCGCGATTACGCCGCCTTAGACCGGGCCATCCCCACCCTGCACAACTTTTTCAGCGCCCAAAGCTGGTTCCAGGCCGGTATTGACCTCTTCCAGACTGCCCTCGATTACATTGGGGAAACGGCCGTAGCGGACGCCGCGCAAGCCCAAACCATGTGCACCTTATTGGGGCGCAAAGCGCGGCTGCACAGCCACATCGGCCAACTGCCGGAAGCGCGCGCAGCATTAACGGCAGCCATGCCCTATCTGCACCGCCTGGACGACGCCGACCAGCGTTCCACCATCTTCAGCTACATGGCTATCACCCACTTTTATGCCGGTGACTACGCGCAAGCGATTGAACTGGCGCAGGAAAGCCTGCGCCTGGCCCGGCAAACCGACAATCTGGACGGCGTCTCCTTCGCCTGCAACTTTTTAGGAAGCTGCGCCAAAGCTCAGGGGGAATACGAGCAGTCCCGCGCCTGGTTTGCACAGGCTGTGGCCGCCTACCGCCAGCTTGAGGACGCGATTGGGGAAGCGATGGCCCTGCACAATCTGGGCAATCTGGCGCAGGCGATGGGTGAGTACGAACAAGCGCAGGCGTATTACCGGCGGTGCGGCGATCTTTTTCAGCAGCACAATCACCTGCACGGGGCAGCCACCACGTCGGCCAATGCCGGGCGGCTGGCGCTGCAAATGGCGGATTACGCAGCCGCAGAGAAATTGCTGGTGGAGGCGCTGCAGCTCAAGGAACAGATTAACGATGAACGAGGCATGGCGGTGGCTCTGGTGGGATTGGCCGCAGTGGCTATAGAAACGGGGGAACTGGCGCAGGCGCAGGACTATCTGGCGCGGGGTCTGGCATTGGCGCAAAAGTCGGGGGATGTGAAGTTGGTGCTGGAGGGGATGGTGGGCACGGCCGTCTACACCCACCACCGCCACCAACCGGAAACGGCCGCCGCACTGATCGCTTTCGTCCTGAACCACCCGGCCACCGCCCAGGAAGTGCGCCAGCAAGCAGAAAAACTGGCCGCCGACCTGGAACAGACTGCCGCCTCGCCGCCACAAGACCTGGACGATCTGGTAACGACGCTTTTGGACGGCTTGCTGGCGTCTGAGTAGCCGCGGATTGCGCGGATTGACCTGGATTTTTCTCTGGTGATTCTCCGCGATCACTGCGTTCTCTGCGGTTTTTTGTAAAATCAGAAAAATGACAGAACGCAAAATTATTCACGGCCGTCTCATCGGCTATTGGGAACAAGGCATGGAAGGGCGCATTGATTACTGCCTGGAGCCGGATCGCCCCGAAGACCGGGTGGACGGCAAATGGCCTATCCCCATCCAGGACGGCCAATTCCTGCGCATCTTTGACCACGACGGCCGTTTGCTGTGGGCCGGGGAAATCAAGCTGAAGTCGCGCCGCCGCTGGCTGTTCTTCTACCAGCAACACAATCTGCCCAACGACATTTGGAACGACACCACCCAAAGCGGCGTGCCCTACAAAAAATGGATCGCCTGGTTCTGGCAAGACCCGCCCTTACGCGCCGAGTTAACAATGGCGTATTCCCCATGAGTTGGCGAGGCAGCCGCAACATCCCTGTTGTCAGGGGGAAACAGCGCGCAATTTACCGGCAGATGCCTAACCCCAACACTCCCTGTATCCTGCTTATCGAAAACATCAAATCCTTGACAAAGGTAAGCCAATGGATTACATTCTACCTATGATAACCGTTATGGTTCATTTTGGCTCTTTGGGATTTCGTGGGGTTGCGCTACTAAACAATCAATTTTTGCAGCGAATTCGCACTAATTTTCACTAATTTTTTGTAATTTGTGCAAATTCGCGTCAATTCGTTGCAAATTTTTTCTGCACCCCGCGAAATCCGAAAGGCCCTTCATTTTTAGCGAGATCATCTTTACAATTGTCGTAGGGGCGGGATGGGCGGGAAAACATCCTTGCCACGCAGAATAAACCTGTCTCCCGCCCATCTCGCCCAAAACCCGGCCGTGCGGGGGGCGAGATGGCGCGGAATGAGGTTGTTTTGTTTGCCCAAGGCCGCGCCGCGCCATCCCGCCCCTACCATAAACTGTAAAGAAGAATCGTCCTGAAATGAACCATATCGAAAAATCCAGACAAATCCGCGCAATCTGCAGCTTTTCGGAAATTCACAGGTGAAAATCTGCGCCAATCTGCGCAATCTGCGGATGCGGATAATCAAGGAGAGTAAATGAGTACACCAAGAACCATTATTGACAAAATTTGGGACAACCATGTCGTGGTAGACGAGCCGGGCAGTCCCGCCGTCCTCTACATTGATTTGCACCTGATCCATGAGGTCACGTCGCCCCAGGCGTTCCAGGGATTGCGGGAGCGGGGCCTGACGGTACATCGCCCTTCCCAAACCATTGCCACCATGGATCACAGCATCCCTACCACACCCATCGGCGTTCCCATTGCAGACGCCATTGCCGCCAAACAGATTGCCACGCTGGAAAAGAACTGCCGGGATTTTGGCATTGAACTGCTTGGCATGGACAGCCCCAACCGGGGCATTGTTCATGTGATTGGGCCGGAACTGGGGCTGACGCAGCCGGGGATGACCATCGTTTGCGGCGACAGCCACACGGCGACGCATGGCGCGTTTGGCGCGTTGGCCTTTGGCATTGGCACCAGCGAAGTGGAACACGTGCTGGCCACGCAGGCGTTGCTGCAAACCAAGCCGAAGACGTATGCGGTAAACGTTCACGGCCGTCTCCCCGAAGGCGTGGCCTCCAAAGACATCATTCTGGCGCTGCTGGCCAAAATCGGTGTGGGCGGCGGCACAGGGCACGTGTTCGAGTATCGCGGCGAGGCCATCCGCTCCCTGACGATGGAGCAGCGCATGACCATCTGCAACATGAGCATTGAAGGCGGGGCGCGCGCCGGCCTCATCTCCCCCGACGACGCCACCTTTGAATATTTGGCGGGCCGCCCCCACGCGCCGCAGGGGGTTGCCTGGGACAAGGCCGTAGCCGAATGGCACGCTCTAGCTTCCGACGAAGGGGCGGTTTTTGACAAAGAGGTGGATTTGGACGCCGGCGCGTTGGAACCGATGATCACCTTTGGCACCAATCCGGGGATGGGTCTGAAGATCAGCGAACCGATTCCCGATCCGGCCGCCATTCCCGGCGTGAGCGAGCGGCAGACGCTGGAAAAAGCGCTGGCCTACATGGATTTGCAGCCGGGACGGCCGTTAATCGGCCATCCGGTAGACGTGGTATTTATCGGCAGCTGCACCAACTCCCGCATTTCCGATTTGCGCCAGGCGGCCAGCATTATGGAAGGACGCCGGGTGGCGGACAACGTGCGCTTGATGGTTGTCCCCGGTTCGCAAGGCGTGAAAAAGCAGGCGGAAGCGGAAGGTCTGGACCGCATCTTCAAGGAAGCGGGCGCGGAATGGCGGGAAGCGGGCTGCTCGATGTGCATTGCCATGAATGGCGACCAGCTTCAGCCCGGCCAATACGCCGTCAGCACCAGCAACCGTAATTTTGAAGGGCGGCAGGGCAAAGGCGGCCGCACCTTTTTAGCCAGTCCGCTCACAGCGGCAGCTACGGCCGTTACCGGCGTGGTGACGGATGTGAGGAAGTTGTAATTGGGTAATTAGATAATTGAGTAACTTGGCAATTACGTAGTTACCCAATCACCCAATTGCCAATCGGAGAGACACTATGATAAACCCAGCCTACCAAGTCACAGTCAAACAATCCGTCGAACTGCTCAAACAGCTTTTGCATCAGGCAGATGATGCTACCTGGCTTATTTTGGCGGGTAATCTTTCCCAATGCCGCACGCATAGTTTGACGGGTGTGGTGCGGGAAGCGCTGCCGCGGGAAGAAATCCCCGTGGAAAATGAGGTGTATCATGCCAGTTACGGCCGTCTCTCCATTCCCCTTACCGGCGGCAACAAATACGCCCTGAAAAAAGAAGTGCTGCCGTTCATCAATATGCGCACTCACATTCAGGCAGTAACGATGCAGCGGTACGGCCGTATGCTTTTCACCGCGCAGAACTACTTCAAAGACGCCGTCTTCAGTGACTGGTTCAATCCGGAGTTTTTACAGGATTTGGAGCAGACCGGCGTGGTTCACGTGGCTCATCGTCATCCGCAAGCGGCGCTGTCTATGAAACGGCGGGTGACCCGGGCAAACGGCCGTTATGCCAAAGCATCGTTTATCACCTTATAAAACCAGAGGAACTTATGAAAGCATTTACACCCTTGACCAGTAAGATGGTGGCTATTCCCACCGAAAATATTGATACAGACCAGATTATCCCCGCCCAATTTCTCAAGACCATCAGCAAAACCGGGTTGGGTAAAAATTTATTCTATCATTGGCGTTACCAGGAAGATGGGTCACCTAACCCGGACTTCCCCCTGAATCGTTCGGAAGCGCAAGGCGCGGCCATCCTGCTGGCGGGGGACAACTTTGGCTGCGGTTCCAGCCGGGAACACGCGCCTTGGTCGTTGCTGGATTACGGTTTTCAGGCGATCATCAGCACCAGCTTTGCCGATATTTTCCGCAACAATTCCCTGAAAAACGGCCTGCTGCCGGTGATTGTGGATGAGGCGACTTACCAGCAGTTGCTCAGTCTGGTGGAAGAAGACCCGGAGACCAGGGTGACCATTGATCTGGCTGCGCAAACTGTCATCTTACCGGACGGCCGTAGCGTTACCTTCCCCATAGACAACTTCAGCAAAACCTGTATGTTAGAAGGATTGGATCAACTCGGCTACCTGCTTAAACAAAAGCCGCGCATCGCTGAATTTGAGGCGATGCATCAAGCGCGGGTAAATACACTCGCCTGACTTGGAGAAATAGTATGACCAAAATCTATCTTTATGACACGACCCTCCGCGATGGTACCCAGCGAGAGGGTATTTCTTTATCGTTGGATGACAAACTGAAAATCACTCGAAAGCTGGATGAATTTGGTATTGATTACATTGAAGGCGGCTGGCCCGGCTCCAATCCCAAAGATGTGGAATATTTTCAACGGGTGGCTTCGCTGGATTTGCAGCACGCTAAAGTGACCGCGTTTGGCAGCACCCGGCGCAAAGGCGTCTCTCCGGAAGAGGACGCCAATCTTAAGCTGCTGATTGACGCCAACACGCCAGTCATTACCCTGGTGGGCAAAAGCTGGGATTTGCACGTGCGGGACGTGCTGACGACGACGATGGAAGAAAATTTGGCGATGATTGGTGAGAGTGTGGCCTACTGCAAGTCGTTTGCCAAAGAAGTCATTTACGACGCAGAACATTTC
The DNA here is from genome assembly GCA_027054335.1 of Ardenticatenaceae bacterium. GTDB lineage: Bacteria > Chloroflexota > Anaerolineae > Promineifilales > Promineifilaceae > JAJRTP01. Next base: position 1,254 of record JALUPA010000028.1, on the reverse strand, counting down.
TTTGACGGTTACAAGGCCAATCCCGAATATGCCGTGGCGACGCTCCAGGCGGCGGCTGTCAACGGGGCGGATTCGGTGGTGTTGTGCGATACCAATGGGGGGACGCTGCCCTGGGAGGTCGAGGAGATTTTTACGGCCGTAGCCCAGGCCCTCGGCCCCCACGTGGCCATCGGCATCCACACTCACGACGACGGGGAATGTGCCGTCGCCAACACCCTGGCGGCCGTGCGCGCCGGCGCCGTGCAAGTGCAGGGCACCATCAACGGCTACGGCGAGCGCGTAGCCAACGCCAACCTGTGCAGCATCATCCCCGATTTGCAGCTAAAAATGGGGTACGGATGCGTCAGCGACGAGCAGCTGCGTCGCCTCACCGAGCTTTCCCGCTACGTCGCCGAAGTCGCCAATCTGGAACACGACGACCATCAGCCCTACGTCGGCGGCAGCGCCTTTGCCCACAAAGGTGGCATCCACGTGGCCGCTATGCTCAAAAATCCCCTCAGCTACCAGCACATTGAGCCGGAACTGGTGGGTAACCGGCAGCGCAGCGTCGTCTCCGAACTGTCCGGCCGGGGCAACCTGATAGACAAGGCGCACCAATTCGGTCTGAACACGGAAAGCCTTAATTTGCCTGCCGTCCTCACCCAAATCAAGGAACTGGAAGCCCAGGGTTTCACCTTTGAAGGGGCAGAAGCGTCGGTGGAGTTGATGCTGCACCGCACCCATCCCGCCTACGTGCCGCCATTTGAAGTGATCGATTACTCCGTTAACGTGCAGCAGCGGCGGGGACGCGGCCTCAACGCCGAAGCTGTCGTCAAGGTGCGTGTCGGCCCCAAGCGGATGCACACCGTCGCCGAGGGGAACGGGCCGGTCAACGCCCTGGACGCGGCTTTACGTAAGGCGTTGCTGGACGTGTATCCCCAATTGAGCAGCATCAAGCTGGTGGATTACAAGGTGCGCATTTTGGATGGAGACAACGCCACGGCCGCCACTACCCGCGTCCTCATTGACACCCGCCAGGGAACCCGCCAGTGGAGTACGGTAGGAGCCAGCACCAATATCATCGAAGCCAGTTGGCAGGCGCTGGCGGACAGCATGGAGTATGCTCTTTTGAAGCGTGATGCGTGATGCGTATTGCGTAAACTTTCTACGCAATACGCAACACGTACCACTGTACTGCCTTCCTGTAACTTTTTTCCCCTTACACTGTATAACGGAATAACAAGTGTATCGTTCGAGACCTGACAGGTTTTCCAA
>JALUPA010000027.1 GCA_027054335.1 Ardenticatenaceae bacterium | reverse complement strand
TGTGGCATAATGGTTGGTATTGAGTCTTTGACTCCAATTATAGGCGTCTGTAATGACGTTACTTCAGCCTTCATTATGCTGCAAGGATGGACCGCCTTTTTGGTTGCGGCCAAGAGGCCGCGCTATGAGATATTGGTTATCAAATTCAGACAACCATCTTTTGACATCTTGCCCTCGCAAATAAGGCTTCAAAATTTCGACCGAAGAAGGGTGTTCGGCAATCAGGCGATCACGAGTGGCCCGGTCAACCACAAACGCCTTATTCAGCCCGGTCAAAATGCCGCGATAAAACCGCCCTTCCACATATTCTCCCAACGGCTTCCCCGCCCCGCGCAGTTTCGCCAGCAGCGCCAGCGCTTCCGGCGGTTCCAGCCGCCAGCCGTCGGCCGTCAAGGCGCTTTGCGGCATCTGGAATCGTTGTTCCTTAAAAATCGGCTCAAACTCCGTCACCGGCGCTCCCGGCTCCCAGTTAAACGCCGTCAGCCGGCTGCCATCCGGCGCTTGTTTTTGCAGCAGCACAATGCTGGGGTAGGCAATCGCCGTAAACACCGGCGCATCCCCAAAATCAATCAACTGCCGTATCGTCGCCCGCTTGCCTAAATAACCGCGCAGCTTCTTGCCATACCCTGCCCGAAAATATTTGTTGGAGCAGATATAGCACAACACGCCTTCTTCCTTGAGCAGGTTGAAGCCGCCCTCAATAAAGTAAACATACAGGTCGGCCACACCGGTATAACAACTGTACTGCTTCTTCAAGGCCGGTTTTAGCTCTTTGATTTTCTCCTGCCGCACGTAAGGCGGGTTGCCAATCACCACGTCAAAGCCATCGTCCAGGCCGAACATCCACTCCGGGTCAAAAAAGTCGGCGCTGGCGTTCTGGTTGTACGGGTCCCAGGCCGCCAGCCGCCGCACGTCCTCGTTGCGCAGCATTCCCTCTTTTTGCAGCAGCTCGCCAATCTCCGCCCGCAGCCGTTTGTCTTCTGCCCGCCATTTCTCCTTCGTCCGCGGCGTCCGCGCCCGGAAGTATTTGCTGCGCACCTCCGCCAGTTCTTTTTCTTTTTGCGTGATGGCCGGGTTGCGTAAGGCCATCTGCGCCGGTTTTTCAATCCCCAGCAGCGTGTTGGCCGCCACAAACTTCGTTTCCAGGTTGGGCAGGGGCAAAATGCCCCGGTTGGGGGCGCTGTCGTCTATGCGCTGGTCTACCACCAGCGAGATGAAAAAGCGCAGTTTGGCAATCTGCACCGCCACCGGCTGGATGTCCACGCCGTAGATGCAGTTTTCGATCAGGTAGAGTTTACGGCCGTAATCCAGTTCATTCCGGGCAAACGCCTGCTCAATCGCCGCGATCTGCTCCTCCAGTTCCCGGATGATCCGCGCCCGTATTTTGCTGTCCGGTATCCCCCCGGCTTCCTGAATCGCCGCGCGGATCGGTTCAATTTGCCGCTCCTTCCACAACACATTATGCGGGTCCAGCTTGCCCAGAATAAAGACCAGCTTGTGCAAAATCCCCATGGGAAAGGCCCCGGAACCGCAGGCGGGGTCGAGGATGTTGACGATATCAATAGCGTCAATCAGGGCTAACGTTTCCGCTTCGTCGAACGGCTGAGGGTCTTCGTTGTAGGCGAACAAATGGTGCAGGTTCGTAGTAACGTTTGTAGTAACGGCTTCAGCCGTTAAACCGCTAAAGCGGTTACTACGAGCGGGGCGAACCTTTGTTTCCAAATAAGCGAGGGACTCATCCACCATATAATTCACAATCTCGCGCGGGGTGTAGAAGGAACCGGTCTGCTTTCGCGCCGTTGTGCCTGTTTCCGGGTTGTAGGCCGCCAGTAGATTTTCAAACACCTTGCCCAATAGTTCCGGGTCCAGAGCAATTTCTTCTTCAATCGGCGTGTTTTCCGTAATCGTAAACTTGTACCGGTTCAACGTCTCAATCAGGCCGCGCACCCGGTACCGCTTCCCCTTCGTGCCATAGGTCGCATTCAAATCAATCTGGCGTTCTTCGCCAAAAAACAGTTCATCGGGAACCTGCAGCGGGTTGTCCGGCCGGTCAGAAAAGCCGTCAATCCGGATTGTTTTACCATCCACCCGCTTATCCAGGCATTCAAACAAGCCGCCATTCAAAAAGGGAATGTTGGCAAACAAGGCCAGCGCCGCTTCCGGGTCTTGAAAATAGCGGGCGTACCGGTACACGTTATGGATCATAAAATGTTGATCCTGCCCGCTCTCCCGCGTTCCCCGGAATTTGCGGTTATGGGGCTTCGCCTCAGTGTTCATCTCCTGGTTCAACGTGGCAAAAAAGAGGTTTTGTAAAATCGCCTTGTAATAGGCGCTGTCGTTGTCATCTTCCCACAACAGCAGTTCGTCCAGCCTCCGCTTGTTAAACAAATCATCGGGAACCAGCCCCTTCTCTTTGAGGAACCAGACAAAAATCAGGCGCGTAATCAGGCGGATGACGCTGGTAGCGTTGCGCGTCTCTGCCGGCCCGGCGTCCGGGGGAAAGGTCACTTCATTGACGGCCCAGAAGTACCAGTCGGCAATCTCCTTGAAGAATTTCTTGTTCAGTTCGGCGCTGTCCAGCGTCTTTTGCCACGCCTGGTGCAGTTCCACAAAGTTGCTGAACGGATGCACCCGGTACAGTTCGTCCAGCGATAAATCAAACAAAATTTCCACGTGCGCCCGGTGCGGGTTGGCGATGCGGATGTCTTTAATCAGCGTCACTTTTTCCAGCACATCCTTCTGCCGATCTTTTTTGTGCAGCCGCCGGTTGATGATGGAGAGGGTCAGCGTTTCCCCGCGCCGGAAGATGAGCATGGCGGGCATGGCAAACAGTTTGTTCACTTCCCGCGTGATTTGCGCCAATTGGGTGCGGGTGTACCCGGCTCCCTGTAACTCGATGGCGATGAAGAGGTAGGATTCGATGATGGCATTGTCAACGACCTGGCCGGCGCTGTCCAGCAATATCATCTGGTTGGCCTGGCGGATTTCGGCGTCGGTGATCTGGCACAAGACATCAACGCTCTGCCAATCGGCGAACAAGGCTTTGTCCCGGCGAAAGGCGCCGGCCTGGTCAAAGGTTTCCAGGAAGGCGGCCGGGGTGTTCTCCATTTCAATCCGGCGCTCGCTTTCGTAGCCGAGGGCTGCCAGCAGGCGCAAGCTGTTTTGGCGCAGGCTGCCTTGGCTGAATTGCTGGATGGCTTGTTGTATCTGTTGTTTGGTTTGGTTGGACATAATGTTTTGGTTTGTAGTAACGGCTTTAGCCGTTTAACCGCTAAAGCGGTTACTACGAGCGAGCGGTTACTACGAACCCTCCCTATTTAAATATCATCCCATCCTTTGCCATACTCACGGACGGGGTATTGCCGCCACACATCACGCAGCCAATCGCGGCTAAATTGTTCTCGATACCAGTGGACGCTGCTCCACTGCCAATCGTAGGGTGATTGTACCAGGCCATGCTTGACCGGGTTGAAATGAATGTAGTTGAGGGTGGTGTAATAATGGCGTTCGGAGCGGATCATGCGGTCTGTATAACGATACCATACTTTACGCCCGCGGGTGTTTTCTTCCCGGTTCCATTCGTAGGCGAAACGGCCGTGTACCAGCCGGAAAATATCACCCAATAACCCAAATTCGTTAACGTGTACCAGTAGATGGTAATGATTGAGCAATACAACCCAGGCCATTATTTCCATACCGCGTTCGATGAAGTGCGCGAACAGGGCGTCCAGCAGCGTCTGGCGGCGGGTTGGGGTGTTGATGTGGGGTTGGTGGTTGTAGGATACGGCCGTTAACAAATAATAAGCCTCCTCCCGCACTGGATGCGGTGGTTGGTGCGGCGGATAGCCTTTAGCCAGCCGTTCCTCAACAAGCTGCTGGCGCTGTTCTGGGGTAAGTTTTCGGTATTCGTACATATTTTTGTCGTAGGTTCGTAGTCGTTTGTAGTAACCGCTTCAGCGGTTCTAACGGCTGAAGCCGTTACTACAAACCACAACCTGTTCGTAGTAACCGCTTTAGCGGTTCTAAACGGCTGAAGCCGTTACTACGAACCTGCAAACCTTATTTAATCACCAACCAGGTAATCAACTCAAAATCCGTTTGCTCATGCACTTGCTCCTGGCGAGTGGGCAGCGCCCCGCCCCGGCCGGATTGCAATTGAGCCACAGCCCGTTTCTTAAAAGTGCGTTCAATTGATTTCACGGCGCCGGCCAGCAGATCATTGTATTTATCCATATCCTGACCATTGTTTGTTTCCTGATCAAAAAGATGGCACAATGCCTCATAAGCGCGAGGCTGTTCGGCGCAAAGCAGCCGGTAAATATCCAAAATCTGCTTGGGCTGGGCAAACGAATAACGTACCTCCCCATCATCACGCACATACACCAGAAAATAAGGTTGTAACGGGTTAATCGTGTCCAAATCTGCCCCGGAGCCTGTTTGACGCAAGCAATAAATGACGCCGGGCTGAATTTGGGGCACAGTGGGGTCAGTCGGTACGACAGCGTATAAGCCTAACGGCGCTTCCGCCAACAACTGGCGATTACTCTCAATGTATTTGGCTAACTCAATGCGGAAATCATCCAGCGTAAATTCGCTCAGGGCCACGCTCTCGCTAAAATCTTCCAAATCCAGAACTTCCTCTTTCAGCTTCAGCAATTGTTTGTCCCGATATTTCAAATCATCTTCGATTAAATCCTGCACATCTTCCGGCCGCAGCAAATTGTCTTCGTTAGTCGCGGCAATGTCCACCAATGCCATCCGCGCTTCCACCCGGTTTTTTAGCTTGATATATTTGTTCAAATCCGGCGTAGGCCAAAAATTGACCAACTGTATCGTGTTATTGCGGCTGCCAATGCGGTCAATACGGCCGAAACGCTGAATGATGCGTACCGGGTTCCAATGGATGTCGTAATTGATGAGCGTGTCGCAATCCTGCAAGTTTTGCCCTTCAGAAATACAATCCGTAGCAATAAGTAAATCAATTTCCTCATCCTGGGGCATCGTCGCAATGTGCGCCCGCCCTTTGGACATGGGAGAGAAGTTCGTCAAAATATGATTAAATTCGGCGCGGCCCAACGTCGTTTTGTCCGCTGAAGAACCGCCGGTTACGGCCGCAACGTGAATCCCCAGTTCATCCCGCGCCCACTCACGCAAATTGTCGTATAAATAAACGGCCGTATCGGCAAAAGCGGTAAACACCAATACTTTGCGGTTAAATTTACCATCCCGATTTACCGTGGGATTTTGCGCTTTACGTTGAATGAGCCGCTTTAATTCAGCCAGTTTGGCGTCGCACTTCGGTGTGACAGATTCAGCATTCGTCGCCAACAAAGAAAGCTGCTGTTTATCTTCCTGCAAATCAGCCAGCCAGGCGTCAATATTCAGATGGGCAAAATTAAATTTCAGCTTTTTACCCACTTGCAGCGCTTCTTGCAGTTCCTCATCTTCCAGGTCTTCTACTTGCAGCTCTTCAAAATTAAAATCCGGATTGCCTTCCTGCAGCGCCCTGAACTGGGCAAGGCGGTCTTCCAAATTCTCAATCTTGTCTATCGTGCGGTTCATGGTAATGGCAAAAGAATGTACCGAGCTTTCCAGCCGTTTGAGAAAGTTGACCTTCATCATACCGATAAGGTAATGTTCGCGGGCTTGCTGAGTAAACTGAACAATCTGGTCTACTTCATACAAATCGGCAAACTCAGGCAGCACGTAGGCCGAAGGATTAAATAGCGACAGGCGATAGTTGGAAATCTCATCATTGAGCCGGTCATAAGAGAGGAAACGCCCTTTGCTGTCAATATCCACATAGACGGAAACTGGCGCTGCCCGTTTAGGAAAGCCACCCAGCCGGGCAATTGTTTCCGGGTAATAGGTTTGGATATGTTTGCGTGACCGGGCAATAGTTAGTTCATCAAGCAGCTTGAAGAAGGCAGAATCCAATGCCTCCAATAAAAGGCGGGTATCCCGATTATCCCGCCTGGCCCATTCGGTAAAGCGGCGTTGGGCATTGGCCAGCGTATCTTTCAGACTGGGAATGCCAATTGTGGCAGCAAAAGCATCATCCCGACCTTCGGTTAGAAAATAAAGCTGATTGCGTAAATCTTTCAGGTTATTGTTGACGGGTGTAGCCGATAGCAGCAGCACTTTTGTTTTGACGCCGCTTTGCAAAATATCTTCCATCAATCGTTCATACCGGCTTTTGCGTATGCGGTTGCCCTCTTCATCCCGTTTGCCTCGTGTGTTGTTGCGAAAGTTGTGGGACTCGTCAATGACGATCAAATCGTAATTGCCCCAATTGAGCGTTTCCAGGTTAACGTCGCCGGAATATCCCTTTTCCCGGCTCAAGTCAGTATGGGAGAGAACGGTGAAGCCAAAACGATCATTCAGGAAAGGGTTCAGGGGGCTGTTGTTTTGCGCCTGGAATACTGTCCAGTTTTCCCGCAGTTTTTTAGGGCACAAGACCAATACTTGAGTTTAGAGCCATGATGGCTCATGCACCTTAAAAAATTGATGGAACTGATAGATAATTGGTTGTATGAATACTATAACCACCATCAACCAGTTCCGACAAGAAGTGTACCAAAGCCTGGAACAGCGTGCAGACGCTGGACTAGACTTAATTGACGCGCTCACCAG
>JALUPA010000026.1 GCA_027054335.1 Ardenticatenaceae bacterium | reverse complement strand
GCACTACAGCTCCCCCTGGTTCGATTCAGGGATTCCTACTGCCCTCTCCCCCTCTTGGCAAGAAGGATTTGCTTTTGACTCTTCTGCCTTCTCTACAGGGGCATACCTTATGAATTCATTCTCAATCTAACGCTTGGGCTCAGGGGCGACAAAAAGTGGAGCGAGGAACGAGCGCAGCTTTTTGGCGTCCCCTGGAGCCCATTGTTATAAGCATACAATCTCTGTGTATTCCTTTGACTCCGGTAAAGACAGGAACAAGTCTTTTGGATTATTGTGGTTATTCTTTGGAATGAATACATGTCTAAATTCATTTTGATATGCGTATTTCATGTGTTTGTGAAATTCAATAGGCGGCGGTTCACCATCATCTGGCCTAATCGGATCAACGTATGTAACTTGCCTATAGCCACGATCCGCAATCGAAATATCCCTCGACACCTTTTCAAATAGCTGATCTGAAAACGTCTGATAATCATATATGAAAAGACAAGAATCCGCATCGAAGTCTCCAAACAACCGAACATCAAATGACGTACTTGAGCAAAAGATGTAATAGTCTGCTGTGGCTTCGTAAATGAGTTCAATGCCGGTGACCCCTTCTAGTTTTCGCCCATCTTGTGTTGTAATTTTAATGTCACCTGTGTGGAGATGATAAATAGCCCTCATCTCATCATCCATTTGAGATATATTCAACGAAGGGTCTGCGAACGAGCTAGCCAATGAAACTTTAAAGTTGAACTTTTCAAAATGCTCCTTTTTTCCGAATTTGATGAGGTTTGGATTTTTCCTGATTGCGTACTCATTCAATTCTTTGAGTCTTTCCTCATGACCCAGCATCGCATCTGGAATTGATGCTCCTTTTAAGAACATTGGCTCAGGCTCACGATTCCGTAAAACCAGCTCTTGATGTGAATGCGTGAACTTCCTCATTAATGTACGTGCAGGTTCATTTTTAATGTCCTTTAAACCAATCTTCCCATTAAGTTCAAGAGTGGTAAGGTTCTCCATTAAGTATCTAACGCGGGCGCTCAAATCACCATTAGACAGATGCGACAAGTATCTATCTTGATTGTATTCATGCCTCCAGAGTTCGTGTAATTTCACGGTATACCTTTTTGCTTATAACAGCATGAATAGATCAGACGTTCCCTAACATTTAGACATATTTTGACCCGCCCATCCCCAATATAGCCTACGCGTGTTGAGGATGGGCGGGTCAAAACATGATATCTAAAGCAACAGGGCTGTGAAAACCAAGGTTTACCCATGTCGAGAATATGGCTGATTGTGTTCATCGTGCTGGGCTTGCCGGGATGCGGTGACGATGCGGCCACCCCGGAGCGCCCGGATGTCATCCATCTGCGGGCCTGGGCCCATGCCGGGCAGGCAGACGAACGCCGGGTGATTCAGGCGCAGGTGGCGCGCTTCAACGAGCGCACGCCCGGTGTGAATATCAAGCTGACCCTGATCCCGGAGCGGTCCTACAATGCCCAGGTGCAGGCCGCCGCCATCGCCGGCGACCTGCCGGAGCTGCTGGAACTGGACGGGCCCTATCTCTCCAACTATGTGTGGCAGGGCCACCTGCAGCCGCTGGACGGGCTGCTGCCCGGCGACCTGTTGAACGACCTGCTGCCCTCGATCATCGCGCAGGGGCGTTTCCGGGGCAGGTTCTATGGCGTCGGGGTGTTCGACTCGGGATTGGGGCTGTACGCCAGCCGCCGCGCCCTGACGCGCGCGGGCGCGCGCATCCCCCGGGGCCCGGCGGACGCCTGGACGGCGCAGGAATTTACCGCCCTGCTGCAGGCCCTGGCGGCCCATGACGCTGACGGGGCGGTGCTCGATCTCAAGCTCAACTACCCCGGCGAATGGTTCACCTATGCCTTCTCGCCCGTCCTGCAATCGGCGGGGGCCGGCCTGATCGACCGCAACGGCTATCAGAGCGCCGGCGGCGTCCTCAATTCCCCGGCGGCGGTCAAGGCCATGACCACACTGCAAG
>JALUPA010000025.1 GCA_027054335.1 Ardenticatenaceae bacterium | reverse complement strand
TATTATACGGCCGTTTCTTACACAATCGTTATCCTTACATGAGCGTCGCATGAGAAGGACACGGCCGTAACCCTTGCCCATCACCCCTCCAACTGGCTACAATCCGGTTCATGCAAACCGGAAGCCTCAACTTATACGACTACAGCCGCCTCCAGCTAACCGACCTGCTGGCTGAGTGGGGCTACAGCAGTTACCATGCCCAGCGCATTTGGGACTACTTGTACCAGGCCCAAGTATCTTCTGTGGCCGGGATGGCTGATCTCCGCCCCGACCTGCACCAGATACTTGCCGGTCGCACCCAACTCGCTCCTCTAACCACCCAGACAGAAGCTTGCAGCAGCGACGGCTTCACCCGCAAATTCCTCCTGGGGCTGGCCGACGGCCAAACCATCGAAACCGTCCTGATGAAATTCAAGGGTCGCGCCACCGCCTGCGTCAGCACCCAGGTAGGCTGCGCTATGGGCTGTATCTTTTGCGCCACGGGGCAGATGGGCTTTACCCGCCACCTGACGCCGGGCGAAATTGTAGGCCAGGTTCTCTTTGTGGATCGCCTGCTGCAAGAGCAAGGGGAGCAGCTGCGCAACGTCGTCTTCATGGGAATGGGCGAGCCGCTGCACAACTACGATAATACGATGACGGCCGTAGACATCCTCATCGATCCCAAAGGGCTGGCCCTGGCCCCCAAACACATCACCCTCAGCACCGTGGGCATCGTCCCCGGCATCCTGCGCCTGGCCGCAGAAGACCGCCCCATCCGCCTGGCCGTCAGCCTGCACGGCGCCACCGACGCCGAGCGGCAGCGCTTGGTGCCCCCCGCCCGTCGCTGGCCCCTGGCCGAACTGATGGCTGCCTGCCGCACTTACACCCAAAAGCGCAACCGGCACATCTTCTTTGAATGGACGCTCATCGCCGGGGAAAACGACACGCCGGAACAAGCCCACGCCCTCGGCCAACTGTTGCAAGACGTAGATTCCCACGTCAACCTCATCCCCCTTAACCCCACCGCCGGATATGCCGGAGAACCGACGCAGCGGACGGCCGTCAAACAATTCCAGGCCATCCTCAACCAATACCACATCCCCAGCACCGTGCGCCAACGGCGCGGTATTGACATTGCCGCCGGCTGCGGCCAGTTAAAAGCCGCCCAACTGTAAACAATTTATCACTGTTCCCCCTACTATCCCATTTTATATTGCCACAAAACTTAGGTATACTACGTTATAATAAAGGAAAGCCCTTTTGCAGCTTGTGACGTGATATGTGAAAAGGTGAATGCCTTAGTTACACACCACACCACTACGTATCACGAATCACGTACTGAACCAGAGAACACACACCCATGAGCGACACTCTGACAGGCAAAACCATCGGCAAATATCAGATTCTCAACAAACTGGGCAGCGGCGGTATGGCCGAAGTCTACAAAGGCTACCAGGATAACCTGGACCGCTACGTAGCCATTAAATTTATGCACGCCTTCCTGGCTGACGACCAGGATTTTCTGCATCGTTTCAAGCGGGAAGCGCGGGCCATGGCCTCCTTGCGCCACCCCCACATCGTGCGCGTCTTTGACTTTGACACGTATGGCGAAGCTACCTACTACCTGGTCATGGAATATATCGAGGGCGGCACCCTGAAAGAGCTTTTGGCCGCAACCCGCCAAACCGGAGAGCCTATCCCCCTGGAACAAGCCAGGCAAATTGCCGCCGAAATGGCGGATGCCCTGGCCTATGCCCACGGCCGGGGCATGGTCCACCGCGACATCAAACCAGGCAACATCATGCTGGATGCGGAAACCGGTAAAGCCGTCCTCACCGATTTCGGTATTGTCAAACTGGCCGGCGGCCAGACCACCGCCGCCGTCACCATGACCGGGGCGCTCATCGGCACACCTGCCTACATGTCACCAGAGCAGGCCCTCGGCGAAAAAGGGGATACGCGGGTAGACATTTATTCGCTGGGTGTGGTTTTGTTCCAGATGGTTACCGGACAACTGCCCTTTGATGCCGATACGCCGCTGGCGGTAGTGATGAAACAGGTCAATGATCCGGTTCCCCTGCCTATGAATTTCAACCCGGACGTTCCCCTGAACTTACAGGATGTCATCCTGAAGTCATTGGCCAAAAAACCGGATGATCGCTACCAGACGGCCGCCGAAATGGCCACCGCCTTACGCTCCGTCAATTTGCACGATGAAGCAGCCGCAGTTGTGCCCCCTATTGTACCGCCTACGGCCGTAACCGATACTGCCAGATCAGGCGCTACTCCCGGCGCTACCGTAGTCGTTGAACCGCCAGCAGAAATAGCCGCCGCCTCGTCCGCCAAAAAACGCCCTGCCTGGCTGTGGGCCGTCGCTGGCGTCATCCTCCTGCTTCTGATTGGCGGCGGCCTTTTTGCCAGCGGCGTTTTTGGCAGCGGAACAGCGCCCCCCCCTACCTCCTCGGCCGTCATCATCGCTGATGAAACAGATACTCCCCAACCTACAGAAACCCCGATGGGCATGGACAATATGCCCGCCGCTACCCCCAACATCCTGGCAACCCAGGTAGCCGAGCTGTCCGCTGACGCCACCCGACGCGCCCAGCCCACTGACACGCCGCCTCCTACCAAAACCCCTACAGCCAGCCCCACCGCCAGTCCTACGCCGGACGCCACCGCTCAATTCCTCCTCACCTGCCGCTCCGACGTTGAACTACTCTCCGTCAAGGCAGAAAATTACCGCTCCAACGCCGTCATTACCAATCAAAAATTTAACGCCGAATGGGCGCTGCGCAACAACGGCGAATGCCCCTGGCCGGCCGGTTCCCAATGGGTCTACGTAGAAGGAGAAACGTTTGCCTATGATGGCGAACCACCCGTCCTGATAGAAACCGTGGTCAACACCAGTGAGGAAATCATTCTGACCGCACCCTTTACAGCGCCGGCCGTGGCCGGTACATACAAAAGCGTCTGGCAATTGCAAAACCCGGACGGGGTTATTATTGGCGATCCCCTTGAATTCGAATTCCGCGTCTTCCCGCCGGCTACAGCCACCCCGGCAGCCACCAACACGCCCATCCCCACCCCCACGTCTGAAGCAGGCGCGGAGGAAGGACAGGCCGACTGGATTTTCACAGTAGATTCCTGCGAATATATTGGCAGTGACTGGCGCTGCCAGGTGACGATTATTCCTTACATTGACGGAAGCGATCAGGTGGGCCAGTTCACCGTTTTTGTCTTTGACCAGCCAGCGGGGCAAGCTACAACCTTCCGCGGTACCGGGCCGTTTATTTATTTTGCCCAGGCTCGCCGCTGCGCCGCCTTCAACCAAACTGTACGTGTTGTTGATGACGTCACCAGCACAGAAATCTCGGAACCTTTGTATATTGACCCGAATAATTATTTTGCAGGTGGCTGCACCGAATAGACTTGTCGTGGCAAAAAACTGCGACTCCGCATGGTAAACAAGCAGAGAGATTTGTCCCCAAAAGCTCCCTGCTTGTTTTTATCTCATCCCAAAGTCCCATAACAAATTACGCCTCCAGCCCGATGCACTTGCCTCCCCGCTGTTTTAAGATGCGGGCAGATTCTAACCATCAGGCTTTTGCAACTTTCTGAAACAGCAAAAGTCGCCTGGACAAACGGAGGCAACAAATGAACGGAACAATGAACAAACGTGTGGGGTTATTCATTCTGGCAGCTATTTTACTGGCTGTCGTTGGGCTGGGGGCGCAAACCGCACCGCCTGTGTCAGCTATGCTGCATACCCCCCGACAAGCAGACGAAGATGTGCCGGAATTTGGCGAAACAGGCAAAACGCCCGCCACGCCCGGTGAACAGCCGTGGATGGTAGCCCTGGTAGAAGACGGCGCGCCGGCCAAAGAGGGTCAGATGTGCGGCGGCGCCCTCATCGCGCCGCAATGGGTGTTAACGGCCGCTCACTGCATCGAAGACATGACAGCAGACGAGGTGGATATTATTGTCGGCCGTTATAAACTGAGCAGCCAACAGGGGGAAAGATTAGACGCCGACGCCCTTATACCCCACCCGCAATACGGCGATTTTAACGATATTGGCTTGATTCACCTGGCCCAGCCGGCTACAGTCGGGCAGCCCGTACCTTTGGTAACGGCCGTCAATGAACAATTGGACGATCCGCCAACTGTAGCCCGCGTCACCGGCTGGGGGCTTATCCCGGAACGGGGCGAGGAGTTTTACCCGGACAAATTACACGAGGTCAATGTGCCCATCGTCAGCCTGAGCCAATGTCGCGCCGTCTATGGCAGCGACGTAGACAGCAGCGTCATCTGCGCCGGGCTGGAGGAAGGCGGTGCGGACGCTTGCAACGGCGACAGCGGCGGCCCTCTGGTTGTGCCCGACGGCCGTAACTGGGCTTTGGCCGGTATCGTCAGCTGGGGGGACGGCTGCGGCCTGCCCGACGCCTACGGCGTTTACACCCGTGTTGCCAGTTATGAAGACTGGATCAAGGGATACCTGGACGGACGCACCCCCATCCCCGAACCGACTGCCGGCCCTGGCGGGCGGGTTGACGTCAACGATGATTATTGGGACGACGATTATTGGGGTGACGAGAGCAGTTTTGCAGACGATTGTTATGAATGTGAGGCAGGCTGGGATGATTACGGCCGTCTGCTGGACTCCTGGGAAACGGCCGCCGGCTTTGTAGAAATTTACGACCTGGGCGCATACGACGACAACCTGGCCGAACTGGCGCTGACGGACAACGCTGAAATCGTCACCGTCCAGGGCGTGGACGTACTGCTGGAAGATTGGAGCGACGGGTTTGGCCCTTTCTTCACCGGCCTGATGGTGACAGATGGCCGTCTCCTGGAAATCAGCAGCGACATTGGCCCCGACGCCGTGTTGGAGGCAGCTGAAGCCATCATCACCCAATAAAGACGTGATGCGTGATGCGTGACCGGAAAGCGGCCTCACGCATCACGTTTTCACGCATCAAATGGTATAATTTCCCCATGCGCCTCAACTTGCAGCAACGTCTGACACTTTCCCACCTGGCCGTAACCGTTATCTCCGTTGTCATTCTGACAATCCTGGTTTTGGCCGGTTACTTTCTCTATTTACGCAGCAATCTGGCCGCAGCCTGGGCCGGCGACATGGCCGAACAGTATGCGTTTGAACTCTCGCTCTGGGCAGAAGACGCCGGTATTTTGGACGAACCGCTGGCCCAGGAGTACGCGGATGCCGCTCTGGGTACTTTTGGCCTGGTTATGGCTGCCGACGCCGCCGACGCTGAATGGCTGGTTGTGATTGCCCCGGACGGCCGTATCCTGGGCAGCAACTTTCTCGACCAATACCTGCCGGGCGACGAGGCTGCCAGCCTGCCGGGATTCAACCCGGACGCCGATCCCGCCCGGCCCCGCTATGCCACTTTGGGCGGCGCATTCATCGGGCAGGCAGCCGTTACCGGCAAGGACGGCCGTCTGCTGGGCTGGGTCTATTACCGCTTCCCCGATGACAGCCGCTTTTTGCTGTCTGACGCCGCCCGCAGCGGGCTGCTGGCCGTATTGGGCGCGGCGTTGGTAGCCGTGATCGTTTCCGGCGTGGCAGGCGGCTGGCTGGCGCGGCAGTTCAGCCGCCGCCTGAACGACCTCAATCAGGCCAGCGCCGCCTTTGCCGCTGGCGACCTGGAGCGGCGCGTTACCTTGCGCGGCAACGATGAAATCACCCAATTGGGGGCGCAGTTCAACCGGATGGCCGGGCAAATCAGCCGCCAGATGCAGGAATTACGCCAGTTGGCCGAGACAAACGCTCAATTGGCCGAAGAAGCGCGGGCGCTGGCAGCGCTGGAAGAACGCAGCCGGCTGGCGCGGGAACTGCACGACGCCATTAAGCAGCAGCTATTTGGCCTGGGCCTGACGGCCGCTTCCGCCAAACAGTTGCTGGCGACTGATCCGGCAAAGGCAGCCGCGCGTCTGGAACAAATAACGGAGATGACGCAGCAGATTCAGGAGGAAATGGATAACATTATCCGGCAGCTACGGCCGTCCTCCCTGAATGATCAAGGGTTGGCAGAAGCGTTGTCAGCTTTAGGCGCCGACTGGCAATCCCAAACGGGTATCCCGCTCAATCTATCTATCCGACAAGCCCGCCCCCTGCCCTTGGCTGTGGAACACAGCCTGTACCGGGTAGCTCAGGAAGCGTTAAACAATATCGCCCGCCACGCCCGGGCCAGCAAGGTTTCGGTTACGTTGGCTTATGACGATACGGCCGTGCGGCTGCAAATTACTGACGATGGCGTCGGTTTTGACCCGTTTCAAACCAAAAGCGCCTCATCAGGACTGAAAAATATGGAAGAACGGCTGGCGGGAGTGGACGGCCGTTTGACCATCGAAAGCCAACCGGGGCGGGGTACGGCCGTCACCGCCCAAATTCCCCTCAAGGAGACCGCCTATGTCTGATCCGGTAACTGTGCTTATTGTAGATGACCATCCTGTCGTGCGGCAGGGTATGGAGATGTTTCTGGAAACCCAGGAGCAGGTCAAGGTAACAGGGCTGGCTGAAAACGGGGTAGAAGCGGCCCGCCTGGTCAGTGCCACTCCGCCCGACGTGGTCTTGATGGATTTGAACATGCCCGGCATGGACGGCATCGAAGCGACGCGCCAAATACGCCAAATC
>JALUPA010000024.1 GCA_027054335.1 Ardenticatenaceae bacterium | reverse complement strand
CACAAAACTTGCCGGAATGCCGAACGTCGCCGAAAGAGACGGCCGACAGCCTGACGCGCCCGCCAAGGCAGCCCCCACATGATGAACGGCATAGGATTGGCTAACAGCAACAATACCGGAGCAATTATGACCAACAGGAAGTGCTGAATCATGTGCATGAAAAACAGCAGCGATTGAAGAACGTCAATAGCCGACATCAATGCTAACGCTAAAACCCCCAATCCACTCAGGTAAGCAGCTAATCGCCAACTGCTGGCAATCCGGCCGCGGCCGCGCTTACGCAGCCGTAACCAGCCAAGAGTGTATAGAAAACCGGCAGTCAACAGCGTCAGGCTGACGTCCGGCCGAATGTCCCACGATGAGAGTAACAGGCTGAGTACTGAGTCCATATCATATTCTTGTAACTACTCAGACCTGACAGGTTTTCACCAGAGAAATCGGCTGCCAAAACATGGTTGAAAAACCTGTCAGGTGAGGCTTGGTAGTTACATATTCTCAAGGATTAAACTGAATTGTGCCGCGCATTTCCATAGGTAAGTTGAACGTTGCCAATGCTGCCAACGCCAACGCCAGGAAAACAAGCGCCCAGGGCAGAATGGCCTTGAAGACGGTTTGCGGCTGTTTATGTGCCTGACGGCCGATTTCATTGGCCACGTACAGACTGCCGCCAAAGCCAGCCAGGACAATGATGGTTTGCAGCGGCAACAACCACGAACCGGGCAAAATTGCGCTCATTTGCCAATTTGGCGTTTGGCCCAACCAGGTAAGTCCGTGATCCAGTAGAAAATTTTGGGATACGGGAATGATCGCCAAGGCGCCTGTGGCAAAGTGAAAGCCGTAATGCGCCAGCCACACAGCAAACCCCAGCGGCACGAAGGCCGGTGCATATCGAGTAAACGCTACCCGCAGCGGCGTGTGCCCCGCCGTACCGGATAACTGGCGGCTGCACCAGGCCGCGCCCAGACAAATGGCTGCCGGAAACAGCAGAATGCCGACGCCAAAAATCAGCAGCAACAACACAGCCTCGTTGTTGATAGGCAGCCAGTTTGCCAGCCACGCTTGCAGGGCGTAAAACGGCGGCACCATACCAAAGGCGTTGCTGATGCTGGCAAAAGTGAACACCATAACCAGAAAGGCCAAATCCCAGCGGCGCGGCCAGGCTCCCGGCGTCGTTAACTCGCGGGTGCGCGAGCGAGCCGCCAGGATTACGTTGTCATGCGGGCAGGCGCGAGCGCAATCCAGGCAGAACAGGCAGTCCATATTGCTTTGTACCTGGGGAGCGAACAGTTCCGTACCACAGCCCAGAATGGTATCGCTGCCATTAACGCATTCCTTGCCCACGCAGGCGCGGCAAACGTCATGGTTCTGCACACTGATTTGCCAAGGGGAGATGGTACTGCTGACAAAGTTGAATGAGCCTAACGGACAGATGTATTTACAGAAGGGGGATTCGGCAAACAGCGCCTCCAAGGCGAAGGCGGCAATGAAATAGGCGATAGCCAGCCAGGCTGTCAGCCAGGGGCTGGCCCACAGATCGAGCCATTCATACAGCCAAAAGATGGCAAAGAGCGATCCGATTGCCAACCATTTGTTACGCAAAACGCGCGGCCAGCGACGGCCGTATCCGCTGATGCGTGTTGCCAGGGTGCGCGGCAGCGCAAAAGGGCAGCCCATACAAAACAGGTTCCCGGCCAACAGCAGGACAAGAACTATCAATCCCCGATATTGAATCCAGGCGGCTGTCGTGGCAATATTTTGTGGCGCCAGTTGTGGGCCGGTCAGCCCATCATAGATCATCAGCGCCGCCAACAAAAGCAGGGGGATTTGAAACAGGAGCCGCCCCCAACGCCAGCGCAGCAGACGACCAATGCCCGGCAGGCGCAGCACGTCATAACGAGGTTGAGGCTGATACAACGCCTGTTTATTCATTTCCCGTATCCTGCATATCCATTTGGCCGGTTACAGACAAATCAAACTGGCGGGAGGCAGTACGGCCGTCTTTCAGCGTCACATCCACCGTTACTATCCAGTCGCCGCTCATTGTCCATTCAAAGGGAACAGCATAAATGCCATCTTCACTGTCACGAATTTCTTCAGCCAACACCGGCGGCATCCCGGCGTGGGTCATCTCCCCTTTTACATTGAGCGTGGCGTCATCAACCGGCTCACCTTTATCATCCTTTACTGTAATGCGCAGCGTCGTCTGGCCTATCTGTGTTGATTCGGCCGTAAGCCTGACCGTCACATCAGCACTGTCTTCTTGCTGACTGATCCGGCTGCCACAAGCTGCCAGCGTCAACATGATCAGAAAAGCGCCGAAACGTATGATTTTATATCTGGCGCACACAACGCGCTTCATATTATTACGGTTCACGTGCTTCAACCTCCACTTTCATCTTGCCGGCGCGTTCAAACTGTAACGTCAACGGAACCAGGTCACCAACCGCCAATGGGCGCTCCAGACCGATGAGCATAACGTGCAGACCACCCTGTTCGAATACCACTTCTCCTTGGGCCGGGATTGCTACGCTGGGCACACGTTCCATGCCCATAACGTCGTTTTCTTTCAGCACCGTTTGATGAATTTCAGCAGCGGCCAGTGGGCTGTCAATACCCAGTAGGGTATCCGCTTGATCCCCGCTGTTAATCAGCCGGAAGTAGACAGCGCCATTACCGCCGGCCGTTGCCGGCGGGCGCGCCCAGGCATCTTCTACGGCCAGCCGTGGCCCAGATGGCTCGCTGTTACAAGCCGCCAAACTAAGAACGGCCGTTACCAATATCACTACAATCCATTTACGCATAATTTTTCTCAATGCGGCTACGGGCCGCTGACAAGGGGGTACCCTGCCTCCTGCCAGGCGCCAAAACCGCCCTGGAGAGCCTTAACGTCGGTATACCCCAGTTCCATCAAGATGAACGCCGCCCGGGCGCTCGATTCTTCGCTCGGTCAAGAGCAGTAGATGATAATCTCATCTTCTGGCGACAATTCCCGGTAGCGCGTTTCCAGTTCTTGCATAGGCATCGAGATCGCGTTGGGAATGTGAGCTTCGGCATATTCGTCACTGCTGCGCACGTCTACGATTACGGCCGTGTCCTGGGCAAAAGTGTCCTTGGCCTGCGCCAGTGATATACGCGCTACTTCCGGATAGGGCAGCCCTGATTCACCGTGGTCGTCCGGGATGTCGGCCACTGACGGGGGACGGTCTAACAGGTAAAATAAGGTTCCGGCTGCCAGTAAAATACCGCCCAGGATCAACAACAGGAGCGGCGTAGAAAATGTTCGATTTTGTCTTCTCATTGAATTTCTCCTTTATCGTGACTACTCAGGTAACAGTCACCTTTCCCAGAGACGATAGTCACAGCATGTTGCCTTTTACGTGACTGTCACCTCTGGAGCTGCGTAGTTACCCTTTATCGTAAAAGGTAACGAATGTCTTGCACAATATCATTGGCCGGTGTGCCGTAAGCATAACTGAGCCGGAGACGGCCGTCTCCATCCACCAAAAAGACACGCGCTACGTGATCCATCGAGTAACCCGCTTCTGAGTCTGCCAAAGGTACTTTGGCGGCATAAATACCATACGCCTCCCGCACAGCGGCCAATTCATCCGGCGTACCTGTCAGACCAATGATGTCCGGGTGGAAATTAGCGGTGTATTTTCCCAACAGTTCCGGCGTATCCCGCTCCGGGTCTACGGTGATGAACAGAAACACAACCTGTTCCGCATCATCGCCCAGCTCCTGAATAATTTGCCTGGCCTCGGCCAGGGTGACAGGGCACACGTCAGGGCAAGCTGTATAACCCCAGAACAGAAGAATTATCTCTTCTTGTCTGGCGCTCAACTGAAACGGCCGTCCTTCACTGTCCGTCAACGTAAAATCAGAAGCCTGAACTCCTTCAGGATATTCTGCGCCCTTAAATTGGTACGGTTGGCAGGCTGCCAGCAATATGATCATTATCAGCCAGCCCAGCCAGTGAACTCTCATAACATCTATCTCCTGCTTTTATTGTTAACAAATCGCCGTTGTGGTTTTTCTTCTAACGTCACGACGTACCGGATCAGCCGAAAGATACGGCCGTCATCACCGGCGCTCATTCCCGAACAGAAACGAGCGCGTGTAACCGGTAGATCGCGCAAAGGTATGTGGTTGCGTTAAATGAAACGAGGGGGTGGGGCTGGAGGTTTAAGAACGGCCGTAAATGGCTGCAACAGGAACACAAAAGAATGTGGGAGCAGCAGGGTGACGGCTACATCTAAAGGATAGTCCAGGGAGATTAGAGCGCCACAATCGCAGGTGTGTACCTTGATGGCGTTCGCATTGTCTAGTTGTTCGTTATCGGGGCCAGGGCAAGGATCGGCGGCAGTGATGCTAACGGATTGAACCAGATCACTCATCCCACATGCAGGTGAATCAACTAAACCTGATTGGGCCACCAACAACAGAAAAGCCATCACAGCCAACATAATTCCGGACATTGTGAATAGTATAACAAACTCACAACAACCGGCAAAGATAAAGGCATATTGATGTCAGGCCACGCCAACTCTAAACATTGGCGCCTGTGCGCCGTCCGGACGCCTTATGATTGGCCGGACGCGGCTGTCGCTGGCGCACGGTTTTAACGAAAGCGGCCGTTTGCAAGGCCAATACCGTCAAACTGAGCAGCAAAAACGGGTAGCGGAACCAATTGGGGTTAGGCGGCACGCGCCGATGGAAGGAGACAGTGTAATGTATAAACAAGAAGTATAAAACGTGCAGGACAACCAGGTAGAAAACGGTATAGGCGCCGTATTGCAGCCACTTCCAGGAGTTGGCTCCTAATTTACTGATTGCCCGGTTGGAAGAGGTGCCCACCAACGCCAGCGTGAGCAAAATGGCTGCCATTCCAATCAGGTTGGCCAGGCCAAAACCGGGTTCAATCCGGGCCAGCCGATCCAGTTCAGGAATGTATTCGTAACCCAGAAAACGCCAGACGTCCCAGCGCGCCCAACCATTCCAAACCAGAAAGGTGTGAAAGAAAGCCAGCAGGCCAAACCAGATGCCTGTTTCCCGCCGCCAGGGCACCAGCTTGCCGGCAGGCGGCCATAATTTTGCCAGCGGGCCAATAGACAGGGTGAAAAACAGGAGCATAAAACTGGCGTCCCCCACAGTGCGCCAAAAGCGCATCTCCGGGTCCCAGTCGAGACGGCCGTACCAAAACGGCAGCGCCAAAACCACAGCAATTATTCCGACAACAAAATGACGATAAAAAAGATTATTCTTCCGCATAAGGTTATTTCCTCTCAACGCCAAAATGCCAGGCAAAGGGTGTCAAATTGCCCGGTACTACCGCTCACCGTTCACCGAAACCGCCGCCAACTCCCCCTCATCCCCAGGCCAGAGCGGGGCTATGTACAGAGAATAGCCGCCTGCCACTTCCGCAGCTTCGTCAGCGTCGCGGATGAGGGGGCAGGTGAAGGATACGGCCGTATCCTCCGCAACCGTCTGGTTCAGCAGCGCATCCTCAAAAGTGCAAGCAATGCCGACGCCCAACGCCGCGCTCCATTCACACACGCGCAAAACCTGGGGCGCGGCCTCCTGGGGTAAAGGAATGGTCAAGTCTACATTTTCGCCCGGCTCGCAAAAGCGTTCATTGGCCGTCAATTCCAGTTCCGTAAAGCCGCAGTTCCGCTTGGGGCCAGATTCGTCATTGGCGCAGGATGCGGTGACAAAACTGCCCGTCTGCGGCACAAACACGTTCCGCACTTCTTCGTTGTTCGCGTCCCAATCTGCAAAGAAATCGCACTGCGGCCGGTTAATACTCTCCCCGTCGTCGGTGACAAAACCGCTCGGTTCCCACAAAGTCTCCCCGTTTTCGTCCGTGATCAGCGTCCCTTCGCACATAAATTTATCGCCGTTGGAAGTGAAGCCGAGGCCCACAGTACGGCCGTCCGGCGGTACGCCCAGGTCAGTAATGTCAATCCATTGGGCATCCAGGCCGGCCACGTATTCATCCGCCCAACCGGCTTGCACCCCCTGGAACGTGCAGGAGTAGGGATGGGTCAGCGGCGACCATTCGTTGTTGCTGGGGCGGGTGGTGCTTTGCACGCAAAACGCCTGCTTGCTGCCGCTCAGTTCCGTCTGATCCGCCAGAAAAAATTCGCCGTAATTGCTGTAATGCAGGTGATCGTGGCAGGCATTGTAATCAAAAACGTTGTTTTCCGGGTCTTCTGCCTTGGCAGAGCCGATGTGCAGCGTGGCTCCGCCCACGTTATGCACGGTGGCGTCAAACTGGAGCAGCCGCCGCCAACCTGGTTCGCCTACGGCTTCTTCCTCGATGGCGCAATCGTCCGGCGTAAAGTAGCGGTAGACGATGCGGTTGGTCTCCAAATCGTCCCCCACCACCGCCAGATCGGGCTGATCCGGGTTGGTCAGGCCGCCCACGCGCACCTGATCGGCCAGGGCGTCATCCCAGGGCAGCCGCTCCCAACGGACGTCGGTTTCGATGACGCCAACAAAGAGGGACAGCGCTTCGCGGCAGTCGTAGGTAGGCAGTTGGGTGCGATGACAACCGAGCGCACCGCCGCTGTCGGCCGTACATTCAAAATTGTAAAAGTGCCAGATGTTTTCCGAATCGTAGCTGTTGGGTGGGAAACCGGCCTCGTTGACGCAGGCGTTGTCAGTGCGCTGTAAAAGCATGTCCGGGT
>JALUPA010000023.1 GCA_027054335.1 Ardenticatenaceae bacterium | reverse complement strand
CGGTCACCACCAGCGTCGGCGTGGTGATGTTACGCAGCAAGGGCCAGCCCTGCCATTGCAGCATATTGTTGGCGGCCATGCGTTTCATCACGTGCAGTTCAGCGTCCCATTTATGGCGGTATTTCCAGAGCGGCCGAATCACCCCCAAAGGCGCGCGTAAAAGTATGTTGGCTCCCCTGGGCAGCGGATACTCGCCGGCCGTGGCGATCAGCACCAGTTTTTTCAACCGCTCCGGGTGGGCGTTGGCATACTCCACGGCGATGGAACCGCCAAAGGAATGAGCGACGAGGATGAACCTCTCCGGGAAATCCAGCTCTTCCACGATGGCCTGCAAATCGGCGACCATTTCCGGCATGGTGTAATCGGTGTAAGGCGCATCGCTCTGCCCGTGCCCGCGCAAGTCGGGAGCCACCACGCGATAATTGCGGGCGAAGTGGTTGATCTGGTACTCCCACGACTCCAGCACGCCGGCGTAGCCATGCACAAACATGATCGTCTCCCCTGCCCCCTCCGGCCACAAATCGAGCACGCTCAAATAAGCGCCGGAGACGCCAGGAATGGGCACTTTGACCCGGTAGAGGTCATAATCAAGCTGAATATCCTTCCGTTTGACGCCACGTAATTTTTTCTTCATAGAAACCTCGTGGTAACAGCCAACAGTCAACAGCCAACAGCCAACAGTCAACGGTTAACAAGTTCTCGCACACCAACTACTCGACTATCGACTACCCGACCACCCGACTACCCGACTACCCGACTAGCAGACTAAAAGACTACCAGACTAAAAGACTAAAAAAGCCTCCATCCCATTGGGACGAAGGCATTGTTCTCCGCGGTACCACCCAAGTTTCCAGCCAAAGCCAGACACTCAATCAGCCACCTGATAATGGCCGCATTCCCGGTAACGGGGGATGAGTCCGTCTGTGCCTACTTGGAGGTAATTAGTAAGTGGGTGACTGAGTAATTACCTAATTACCAATTACTCAATTACTAACATCCTTTCAGTCAGAAGCTCCGGAGGGATTTTCGACGGCGGCGCTGTGTCCGGCTTACACCATCCCGGACTCGCTTGACAGGATACGGCCGTTTACTCGTCTCCATCATCGCTTATTGTTTATTAAATAGTAAGGGTGATTATGCCAAAACGGCCGTACCCTGTCAACTCATTGAACAGTAGCAGTTCGGCCAAATCCTGCTAAAATCAGGCAAACTTTACCATTCAGAGATTGGAGATTAGGGATTAGAGATTACGAGCCGCGCGCGGCAAATCTCCAACCTCCAATCTCCAATCTCCTTTCAGGAGACCCCACATGTCAAAAGATTTTATTTTCCCCGGAACGCTGGAAGAACTGGACCCAGCGTTGCAAAACCTGATTAACCTGGAAGACCAACGCCAGGACAGCACCATCATTCTTATTGCCTCTGAGAGCGAAGCGCCAGACGCTGTGCGCGAGACTATGGCCAGCCGTTTCTGTAACATCTACGCCGAAGGCTACCCGCGTGAGGCCAGCCGCAAACAAACCGAAGCGGAGATTCTGGACATCCCCCTGGAACTGGCTCTCTACCGGCGCAACAGCGACCCGCGCTACTACAAAGGGGTGGAGTACGCCGACATTCTGGAAGCGCTCACCCGGCGGCGGGCGGCCGAATTGTTTGCCGCCAACGGCGTCAGCCCGGACAACCTGTACGTCAACGTGCAGCCCCTCAGCGGCGCGCCGGCCAACAGTGCCGTCTACACCGCCCTGCTGCAACCGGGCGACACGATTATGGGGCTGAATCTGAACGACGGCGGCCACCTTTCGCACGGCACGCGCATCAACCGTTCCGGCAAGCATTACAAAGGCGTGCCCTACTTTGTAGACCCGGAAACAGAGCAACTGGATTACGATGACATTGAACGCCGGGCTATTGAGGCCCAGCCGCAAATTATCGTCGCCGGTTTTTCCGCCTACCCCATGATTGTGGATTGGCAGCGGTTCCGGGAGATTGCGGACAAGGTGGGGGCCTATTTGATGGCCGACATTGCCCACATTTCCGGTTTAGTGGCTTCCGGCGTCCATCCCAGCCCCATTGGGATTGCCGACGTGGTGACGACGACGACGCACAAGAGCCTGTGCGGACCGCGCGGAGCCATGATTATGACCCACCGTAAGGATTTGGTGCGCAAACTGGATCGAGCCGTATTCCCCGGTGAACAAGGCGGCCCGCATCTCAACACGATGGCCGCATTAGCCGTCGCTTTGCGTCTGGCGAATACGGAGCAGTTCCGGGAATTGCAGCAGCACATTGTGCAGAATGCCCAACGACTGGCGCAAAAACTAGCGGAACACGGCCTGCGTATCGTCGGCGGCGGCACGGAAAACCATCTGCTGCTGGTGGATACCAAGAGCGTCAGCCATAACGGCGTTCATCTCTCCGGCGACATGGCGGCGCGGATTCTGGACACGGCGGGCATCGTTCTCAATCGCAACACCATCCCCGGTGACAAGGGAGCCATGAATCCCACCGGCCTGCGTTTGGGCACGGTCTGGATCAGCCAGTTGGGTTTTGGCGACGCGGAAGTGGATAAGCTGGCAGAGGCCATTGCTTTGGTGATGAATAACTGCACGCCGTTTACCTATCTGGGGATGAAAGGGAAGAAGCAGCTTCGGGCCAAAGTGGATTACGCCAGCTTGCAACGCGCCCGGCAAATGGTGCGGGAACTACGCCAGCAGGCGGAACCGAAATCGCTCTCCATGACGCTGGAATTGCGCGGCAAGGCGGCGACCGCCTTCCTTAATGCTGCGCTGACCAGCGACGTGCTGGCGCTGGCAGACGGGCAGGCGCAGATGACGCATCTTTACGGCCCCGACCTGGACGTGGACGCGGCTTTGCTGCGCGTCTCGGCGGACACGTACCGGCTACGCTTCCTGAAACCAGCCGACGCGCAGAAGGCGCATGATTGGCTGGCGGCCCTCTCGGACGGGTACGTGGATTTTGGCGATTTGTATGCGAAGATTCCCGGTCCGGTAGCGGTCACGCTGCTGCCGGTAGATTGGCTGGAGGAAGTAGCAGAGTTGGCAGTTACGGCCGTTGAACTGATCAAGCAGCTCGGCAAAGAGAAAAAAGAAGCCAAATACAATCCCTTCGCCGACAGCAAACCCTTCTTCATTGGCCAGGAAAACCGGCCCGGCGGGGAAGCGCTGCCCGAATTTGTCTGGGAAGAACCGGCCGATGCACCCTTGAAACGGACAACTTTGTATGACGCGCACGTGGCTTTGGGCGGCCACATGGTGGACTTTGGCGGCTACGAAATGCCGGTGCGCTACAAAACGTCGGTGATAGAGGAGCATCTGGCGGTGCGCACGGCCGCCGGGCTGTTTGACGCCACGCACATGGGGGTGTTTGACGCCAGCGGGCCGCACGTGGTGGACTTTTTGAACGTGGTGACGGCGAATGAGACGCGCTCGCTGAAGGTGGGGCAATCTCATTACACCCATTTCCTGGCCCCGGACGGCTCGGTGATTGACGATTTGCTGGTTTACCGGCTGGCGGAGGAACGCTTTTTGCTGGTGGTGAATGCCTCCAACAATGACAAAGATTGGGCCTGGCTGAACGCGGTGAATAAGGGAGAGGTGATGATTGATGGGAAACGGCCGTATGCCCGCATCCAACACCCCGTGCAACTGCGCGACTTGCGCGACCAGCAGTGGGGGGACGAATGCCGGGTGGATATGCCCATCCAGGGGCCAAAATCCCGCGACATCATCCTGGAACTGTGCGACGACGACGCTTTGGCGCGGCGCATCAAGACCATGCCCTGGGCGGGGTTGACGCAAGGCCAGTTGGCCGGGCTGGACGTGATCATCTCCCGCACCGGCTATACGGGGGAACGGATCGCTTATGAGCTATTTGTCCACCCCGACAAGGCGCCGGAACTGTGGGACGCGCTGCTGGAAGCGGGCAAACCGTATGGCCTGAAACCGGCAGGGCTGGCGGCACGGGACAGTCTGCGCACGGAAGCGGGGCTGCCGCTGTACGGCCACGAAATGGCGGGCGAGTTGGGGCTGAATCCGGCAGATGCGGGCTTTGGCGCTTACGTGAAGCTGTGGAAGCCGTTTTTTGTGGGGCGGGACGCTTTTATCGCCCACGAGCAGGAGCGGGATCACGTAGTGGTGCGCTTCCGGCTGAATGAGAAGGGGGTGCGCCGGCCGGATAAGGGCGATCCGGTGCTGGATGGCAAGGGCAAGGTTGTGGGCACGGTGACTAGCTGCTCGATTGACAGTGAGGGGTATTTGCTGGGGCAAGCCTGGATTCCGATCAGCCTGAGTAAGCCGGAGACGAAGATTTGGATTTACCAGATGGGTGGCGGAACACGGCCGTTGCGCGTGCCGGAAACCATCAAACCAGGAGCGCGTATGCCTGTCCCGGCCGAAGCGACGGTGTTGACCCGTTTCCCTTCCCGCAAAAAGAAATGAGTGAGATATATTTTCCCGGAAACTGTAGCGTTTCCGGGAAAATGGAGATGCCTGATGAATAACCAACACCGCTTGGACCATACGCCATTTATCGCCACGCCGGGAAAGAAGATTCGGTTGGCGGATTATGATCCGGGGTATATGGCCGGATTCAAGAGCAAGAAAGAGGGCAAAAAGGCGCTGAAAGATGACGTGCAGGATTTGGCGGCGGCGCAAGAGTTGTTGTGGGCCAGCAAACAGTACGCGGTACTGATCATCTTTCAGGCAATGGATGCGGCGGGCAAGGATGGCACGATTAAACACGTGATGTCCGGCGTGAATCCGCAGGGTGTGGACGTGTACAGCTTCAAAGCGCCCACGGAAGAGGAGAAGCGGTATTCATTCTTGATGCGACCCATGCGGAAGTTACCGGCGCACGGCCGTATCGCTATCTTTAATCGTTCCTATTACGAAGAAGTGCTGGTCGTGCGCGTTCATCCCGGCTTTTTGGCATCGCAATGGCTGCCGCGCCGCCTGCGCGGGGCCAGTCTGGAAGAAATCTGGCAGGCGCGTTACGCATCCATTAACGCTTTTGAGCAGATGGTGGCTAATCAAGACACACTGACGCTGAAGTTTTTCCTCCACGTCTCCAAAGAGGAACAATTACGGCGCTTTCTGGCCCGGTTGGAAACGCCAGGCAAAGAGTGGAAATTTTCGCCCGGTGATTACGAAGAACGGCAGTATTGGGATGAATACCAGCAGGCGTTTGAGGATATGCTGAACGCCACCAGCACGGAAGCCACTCCCTGGTACGTCATTCCGGCTGATCACAAATGGTTTATGCGCGCCTGCGTGGCCGACATTATTGCCAGCCGTATTCAGGAACTGGATTTGCAGCCGCCAATTGTTCCACCGGAGAGAATGAAAGAACTGGAGGCGATGCGGGTTAAGCTGAAGAAGGAAGTTGGAGATTAGCCAATCTCCAATCTCCTTATGTTGACATCCCGCCTGGGAACGGGTAGGATAAATTGTAAATTTGCAGAAGGAGAATTGTATGCGTCGTGAAGTGCTAACTTGGTCCGACGTGGATAAATTGATTGATTATTTGGCGCCGCAGATACACGGCCGTTATGACAGTATGGTCGTAATCACCCGCGGCGGCATGGTTCCCGGCGGGATGCTGGCAGAGGCGTTAAATATCACCTACATTTTGACGGCTTCGGTGCGTTTTCCCGCTGATTTCCCCGGTCTGCAAATGTCCGGACAGGAAAAGTTTGCCATCCCCGAATTTATTCAGTTCCCCGAAAGCGAACTACTGGAAGGGCGGCGGATTCTGGTGGTGGATGACGTGTGGACGAAGGGGCGCAATATGGTCACGGTGGCCAATCGGATTGATGCGGCCGGCGGGATGCCGGATACCTGCGTCCTGCATTACAAGCCCGGCTCTTCGCTCTACCCCGGTTTTACGCCTACCTATTACGCGGCCGTAACGGACGCTTACATCATCTATCCCTGGGAACTAGATCGCGGCCCGGAAGTGCTGGGCGTCTGGAATTAAGTCTTCCGAAAATAGCCGCGGATTGCGCGGATTTATCTGGATTTTACTTGACTGAAATTCACGCCGTTTTGTTCACAAAAAGGCTTTTTTCGGAAGACTCATTAATTCGTACCATTTTTCGCCATGACTACAACGGATGAAGGAAGAAACAGATTCTTTGTAAGAATTATCTGTTCCTTTTCCAATCTGTTGTAGTTTTGTTGTTACGGGGAGGTAAAACGGCCGTCTGAAATACATTTCTGTGAAGGAGCGCCATGCAAGTTAGAAATTTATCTCCAGATGTTATTGTCATCAACGGCCGTATCCATACCCTTGATTCCCACCAAACCATCGCCCAGGCTGTTGCCATTAAGGACAGCCGTTTTCTAGCTGTGGGTGGTACGGCGGAAATTGAAGCAATGGCCGGCCCGAACACACAGCGCATTGATGTAGACGGCCGTACCGTCATCCCCGGTTTGTTCGACAGCCACGCCCATCTGCTGCAAGTAGGCGAAAAACTGGCCGCCATCCGCTTGGACGAGTGCCAATCCCCCGAAGAAATGATGGAACTGGTGCGGGAACGCGCCGCCGTTACTCCGCCGGGCGAATGGATTGTGGGGATGGGCTGGAACGAGGGCAACTTTACCGAAGGCCGGTTGCCCACCCGCCACGACATTGACCCAGCCACGTCAAAGCATCCCGTCATCCTGCAACGCTTCTTCAACGCCGATGTGGTGAACAGCACGGCTCTGAAACTAGCCGGAATCACGGCCCAAACCGCTGACCCGCCGGGCGGCAAAATTGAACGGGACGCGGACGGGCAGCCAAACGGCCTGCTGCGGGCCAGCGCCAAACAACTGGTACGCGATCTGCTGTCCCAACCCACCCTGGCCGAGCGTAAAAAGGCGCTGGTCCTGGGTTGCCGGGAATTCAACCGCTTTGGCATTACCAGTGTGATTGATCCGGGGTTACGGCCGTCTGAAATGCACGCCTACCAATCCTTTTACCGGGACGGGCAGCTTACCGTCCGCACCAACATCATGCCCAGTTGGCACGGCTTTCTGGACGAAGAAAGCGAAGAGGAGCTAAACAATCGGGCGCAGGCATTGGGTCTCTTTTCCGGGATGGGGGATGAGTGGCTGCGGCTGGGCGGTCTGAAAATGGCGATTGACGGCGGCACCACCTCGCACACAGCCTACATGTACGAACCCTTTGAGGGAGAATCCGAAGTGATCAATTACAACCGGCTGGATACGGCCGATTTGCTCACCCACATTCGTCTGGCCCAAACCGGCAATTGGGACGTGGGCATTCACGTGTGTGGCGACCGGGCGCTGGACATGGCCGTGGACGCTCTGGCTCAAATCGCCACAGAACTGCCCCGCCCCGACGCCCGCCACAACGTTATCCACGCCTACTTCCCCTCTGACCGGGCTATTGAGCAGATGGCGGCACACCGGATTGCGGCCGTTATCCAACCTACGTTCCTCTATTGGGAAGGCGATCTCATCTTTCGGGACGTGGGGCGGCAACGGGCGCTCAATTACAAACCGGCGCGCAAATTGCTGGATCGGGGTGTCATCATCACCGCCAGTTCAGATGTGCCCAGTACTGTTTCCGTCAATCCCTTCATTGCCCTATACGCCCTCGTCACCCGGCGCAACAATCTGGGCCAACTGGTTGCCCCGGAGCAAGCCATCAGCCGTCTGGAATCGCTGCGGGCTTATACCGGTGGCGGAACATGGCTCACTCGCGAAGAACATCTGAAAGGAACGATCAGCCCCGGCAAACTGGCCGATTTGGCCGTGCTGGATCGGGATTATTTTGCCGTGCCTGACGAGGAAATCAAGGAAATTGAAGCGGTGATGACGATTGTCGGAGGAAAGATCGTTTTTGATACAATGAGCAATCAGCCAACATTATAAGCAGCGAATAACTGCCCCAACCCGTCCAGTCCGGCCGCATCATAATAAAGCGTGTGCAAAGTCATATCTACGGCCGGTTCCAGTAATGGCCCTTCCACGATGCTGGCAAACGGCCGTCCCCCCAAAATTCGGTTTGCCAACGTCAGATACAACCTGTCCAGAACACCCCCCGCCAAAAGCAAATGCAGCACTTTGGGGCCGGTAGCGGAATAGATGATACGGTAGCCCAACTGCGCCATCTGCCGGACAAGGCTACGGCCGTCTACCGATTCCTCCCCCGCGACGACCACCCGTCCCGCCTGCGCCTCCATCTGCCTCACCCGCTGCCGGTCTACCTGGGCAGTCGTGAAAATGATGACTTTACGGCCGTGCGCCGTCAATACTTCCGGGATGGGAAAATTCAAGCTGCCGCTAATCACCGCCAAATCCGGTTGGGGCGACAACCCTTGTTCCTGCCGCCACTCACCCAAATCGGCAAAATCAGGGTCGTCGTACACATGCAAAATTTCCTGGGCACGGCCGTCCGCATAATCGCGCAAATAACGGCCGCTGGTAATGATGATGTCCGCCTGCACTGCCAACTCCTGAAACAGGCGCCAATCTCGCATATTGGCGGTCTGGGGCGGCACCATCATTCCTGGTTTGTCGGGATGGGGGATGGCGATACGGCCGTCCAGACTGGTAACAAAGTTACTGTAAACAAACGTTTCTCGGTCATGTTGGCGCAAATTTTGGGAAAGGTAAAGGCCGGATAACGGCCGTGTTTCGGCCGGCAAGGGATGTAGTTGGACAACGCCTTCAGTCACCAAATCACCTCAATGTCGAATCGTTGTATAGCCCGATCTCGACTAATCAAAGGCAATCCCAAATACAAAGCTGTGGCTGCAATAATGCGATCCGGCAACTCCGGTACAACTTCACGAGGCACTTTACTTAATGCCCTGACAACTTCAACTGTCAAATCAACGACAACAAGTCCGGTTTCACCTTTTTCCAACTCATTGTCAAAACGTTTCTTGAAATTTGAGGGAATACGACCCTTTTCTTGTAAATACACAATCTCAATGAGGCATATCGTCGGTACATAAATCAGGCTTTCCCCCTAGTCACAAGCATCAAACAATTCGCCAGCTTTTTCCCCCAAACGCGGACTGTTTTCCAGATACCAAATAAGACCATGCGTATCTGTAACAGCATCATTCATCAAATATCCTCACGGGGAAACTCGCCCCACATATCTTGCCGCATTTCACTAATCTCATCTTCAGTGATATTCAGCCCCTGCCACAAGCCACGCAAGGACTTGCGGGGCTTTTGCGCTGCCGACGTTTGCAATTCCCGTTCAAGTTGAGGCGCAATCCACTCAATAAGACGCACTTTATCCACCGATGAAAGTTGATGCGCCAATGTTAATACTTCGTCAAGCGTAACTGTTGAACTCATTTTTACCTCCAGCCATATTGTGTGCCAGAAGGGGAAAGTTTGTCAAGTTTTCAAATCACTCTGCGTAAATCGGTACGTAATACACTATATTTCCTTTTCCAGAAATAGATTTAACTCTGCTTCTGCCAAAGGATCGTCCGATTCTACGGCATAATAACCTGTTTCCCAGAGGCGCGCCATAATGCCATATTCTTGCTGGATGATTTGCTCGGAACCGTTTTTGAAGAGCCAGGCAGCCCAGGTGCTATCCCGCCCCGGCGGGCAAGTTACGACCAGATGCACCATATCCACCTTCACCCTCGTGTGCGTCAGGATACAGGCATTTTCCACTGCCAACCGCCCTAGCACGCGGCGCAAGGGGATGTGCAACGAGGAAGGCAAAGGAGCTACAGCCCGCCAGACGATAGCGTATGAGGTGCGGTCGTCGTACCTATTGTGTCCCAGCAAATTTGTCGGTGGCGGTTCCTGTCCCTGCACCACGTTGGCCAGCTTGCGGCCCAGCCGCCGCGCCTGATGTCGCAGTTCGCTGATGGGAGTTTCTGGCAAAGCGACCAGGGTCAGTAAATAATCTTCTTCATTGATTGACTGGGTATATAAAAGCTGATCGCCGGTACGCACAGGCAAGTGGAAAAATTGCACACGGGAAATGCCGGAAAAGTCTGCCCAACCCCGGCCCACAAAGTGGGCAATAGCCGCCGCTTCACTGCCGGTCAGTTCACCCCAATGGGCCAGTAATTGGACGTCGTGGGAGAATACGGCCGTGTGGATAAGCCGCCCCAAATTCGCCTGATGCAGCGTGTTGGTCAACAAACCGGTATCCAGTGAAGGGTGTTGGGCAATGGCTTCTTGCTCGTTAGGGGGAATGAGATACGGCCGTTCCTCTACCTGTCGCAGTACGGCCGTTAGTTCCACATTCAGCAAAGATTTAATCAACACCCCCTGCACCTTGCCGGCATATGTCTCTGGAATTTCCACCTCGGCCCGCGGCGTGACCAAAACTAACCGCAAATCAGGCTGCACTGCCCGCAAAGAACGAATAATCTTGGCCCCCTCCGCTACCGGAATAAAAGCCAGGTCTTGCCGACCCTGAACCAGATGCAGGCACGCCTCCTTCACCGTAGGCACGACCACAACTGTAAACGAGTCAATCTTCTTTAACGCTCGAACCAGGCGAACAGCAAAAGTCTCATCCGATTCCAAAATCAAAATATGCCTGATTGTCACAATCATTTACACCTTTTTCCGACATAGAGTTGGTAGCCTCTGTTTCTTACCACACAGATAAAAATGCGGTAAGAAACTGACCTAAAATATCTGCCAGATAGATTGTACTTTCTGGGCAACGCCAATAGCATAAAAGCCCCGTGAAATGTTAGCAGGAATAAAAAAAGCCCCAGACACAACGCCCAGGGCCATCATTTAACTAACCGGTTTTGTTACCAACGTCATTTACCGGCTTAAGTGCAGCCATTTTCGCCAAGTTTTATTACCCGCCTGATTAGAATACCCCTCTGCATCCTGCTTGTAATAGTATCCCTGATAATAATAACTATGCCGCTTCTTGGACACACGATTCAAGACAACGCCATATACATTGGCCTCCGCCTGTTGTAGATTAAAGATAGCTTGGTTCACCACGTCTCGCCTGGTCTTATCCACTTCAACCACCAGGACAACACCGGCCACCTGCTTCGCCAAAACAGCCGCGTCAGCCACAATCACAACCGGCGGGCTGTCATAAATCACCATATCGGCCATATCCGACAATTCAGCCATCACCTGCTGCATCCGCTGCGAACCCACCAACTCCGAGGGGTTGGGCGGCAAAACACCGCTGGTCAACACCTGAAGTCCCGGAATGTGGGTGTTTGCCAAAAACTCGCTGGCCGCCAAATTCGGTTTGCGCAGCAATTCGGTCAAGCCGTTCTGATTAGGCAAATCGAATATCTCTTGCTGCACCGGCCGGCGCAAATCAGTGTCTACAATAATTGTTTTCAGACCGGCCTGAGCCAACACCACACCCAAATTAGCTACAATCCGGCTTTTCCCTTCGCCGCGCACCGCGCTAGTCACCAGCATAGACTTCCCAGGGCCATCGACCGACATAAACTGGATATTACTACGAATCATCCGGTAAGCTTCAGAGTCAGGAGAGAATCGGTCCTGGGAAGTAATAAGTGCTTTAGAATATTCTTTGTCCTTGCTTTTTCGGACAGCACCTAACGGTATAAGGCCAAACATTTGCCCCATGTCGTCAGTCACCTTAACTGTGTCATCCAAATGCTCCAGAACGAACACCAACGCCAGCCCCAAGGCTAAACCAATGATAATAGAAACCATCATGTTCAATTGGATATTTGGTGACTTGGGCTTAAGACTGCCTTGAGCCTCTTCAATTATTTTAAGATAATTAGAAGATTGCTGCCCATTCACAAAAGCCAACAACTGAGCATAATTCTGATCCCAGTCAGAAATCAAATTCTGTATAGTACTGATTTCCTTTTCCAGTTGGGCTACTTCATCAGCTGACAAACCGGCCACATCCGTCGCTTCCAATTCTTCCAGACGCTGTTGTCCATCTTCAATTTTGGCTTGCAAAGTTTCCAGACGTTGCTCGATAAAGGCGACAGTCTGTAAAGATTCCTCATTTTGCAAATTAGTAGGGCTAAGAAGGACAAGCTGGCGAGCCACTGCATCAGCAATAAGACGGGCTTCTTCTGGTGAGGGAGCAACAACGGTCACTTCAACCAATTGAGTACCCGGCACAATTTTGGCAGAGACACGGCCGCGCAAACCCTGCCAATTCATATCCAATCCCAATTCTTCCACAGCGCCTTGTAGGACAGGTTCCCGGCGGGCTAAAGCAGCATAAGTTTCTGCCAGTTGTTCACTGACCTGAATCTCAGCACGATTAACGTCAGTGGCCTGAATAGATTGACCCACCAGAATACTGGCAGTCGCTTCATAAACACGCGGTTGCCTTTGCGTGTAACCGTATCCCAAAGCTACCGCCACAATAAGCGCCAGTACAATCACCCACCATCGTTTTAGAATGATAGATACGTATTGTTTAAGTTCAACAAAATCATCCATTTCAGTTCTCCTTTGTACTTGTTATGTGCCTTTCAGCCGAAACAGAACACCGACCGTGCGAAACATTATATAGATGTCCAAGGCAAAGGATTGATAGCGAATGTAATAAAAATCATATTGTAATTTTATCAACCCATCTTCTATAGTGTTGCCATAATCATAATGCACTTGCGCCCAACCGGTAATACCCGGTTTAACAATCAGCCGGGTACGGTAGTAGGGAATCTTCTCTTCCAGTCTGGCAATAAATTCCGGCCGTTCCGGACGCGGCCCAACTATGCTCATTTCACCCCGCAAAACATTGTAAAGCTGAGGTAATTCATCCAACCGTGACTTGCGTAAAAAACGGCCGATACGGGTAATGCGCGGATCGTTTTTTTGTGCCCATCTGGCCCGGCCGTCTTTTTCTGCGTCGGTGGTCATGGTGCGGAATTTGTAAATGTAAAATTTTTTACCGGCCAAACCGCAACGCACCTGCCGGTAAAAGACAGGGCCGGGTGAATCCCAACGTACGGCAATGGCAATAACGGGAATGACAAAAATTATCAGCGGCGAGGCCAGAAAAATCAGGAATAAATCCAGCAGCCGTTTGCCAATGGCCTGCACTCTGTAAAAAAATGATTTATCCTGCATGGCATATAAAGCCCAGGAAGGATCAACGTGTTGAATAGGAACGCGGCGGCAGATTTTCTCATAAAGATCAGGCATCCAGGAAACTTTAACGCCCAGAGCCTGACATTCGACCAGCCAAAAGAAAAGATCTTTTTCCAGATTGCGCTCGATGGCTACAACAACTTCGTGGACTTTGTACTCTTCCGTCAACTTCAGTAGGTCTTTTTCTCTACCTAACAGGGGCAGGCCGTTATCAGAACGATCTGAACCATCACAGGTGTTGTCAACAAAGCCCATCACTTCGTAATTTATCAAGGGTTCATGTTCTAAAGCGTTAGCAATAGTTTTACCTCTTTCATTTCGGCCCACAATGATTACACGGTGGCGAAAAGGCAGGGTGCTAAACACAATAGCATAAGTCCAACGCCAAAGAGTAATGGTTGTAGCGGCAAAAAATATAGCAGCCATGAAGAAAAGGCGGGGCAATGATTCTTTGTTGAAAAAGAAGATGACTATGTATACCAGAAGAAGGAGAATGCTGACCGTGAATACGCGGGACGCAGTCAATGTTTTACGGTTGGCTGAAGGAATATCGTAGAGATCGTTTAACCAGGAGAGGCCAATCCAACTAAGCAGGATAAGGGGAAACCAGTACCAATGGGTGCGAATTATGTTGGTGACGGCGCCGTCTTGTCTTTGCCACATAACCAGGGCCAGAAACACGGCCGTTACCACCAATATCATGTCTACGCCAAGCAGCAATGCCCGGCGTTCCGAAAAAGGAAAACGAAACAGTTCCAGTTTTTTCTCAAATTTTCTGTTTTTTAGCGTCCCGCCAGTTACTTCATTTAGAACTTGCTTGTTTGACTGGATACTCATCGTCTAACCTCGTAGCTAATTCCAGAAAAAATTTGTGGCCAGGATTCTCACACGTCCCCACATTGAGATCATAAAGCCCTCAAGCTTGGCCTTCTCTACAATGATTAGCGTATGCAGCAACAGACCAATGCACTAATATCATTCCACGAGAGACACAATTGTTATGCGTTTACTACTGCCTTAAGGTAACGACGAGGGGATAATGCAAGGTTTATTGCAGTAATTGAAGGCAAATTTGAACTATACGTTTGGCAGCACGGCCGTCTCCATGAAACAATCAATATGACGCGCTCAACATCTCCTGAAAATGTAGAGCCATCTCTTGAACGTTAGGGTTCACATGGAAAGAGTACAGTACAATGGTTTCAATATTCCTTTCGGATATGCTGGATTTGCTTCTTGCTTTATGACGTCAATTGAGAATAGTTGCGCTGGCACAGAATTAGATACCCGATACGCCGTTTGGGAACCACAACAATCTGATGAACATTGCTAAAATCAATGAACCCCACACTTAATGGATCATATTTTTTAACGCAATATCATAAGCGGACGCTGCATGAGATAAGGTATACTTAGTCAGAAATGCCTTGCGTCCATTTATGCTCATTACCTCTACCTGATCTGGTTCATGAATAAAAATACGCATAGCACTAGAAATCTGTTCAGCCGTTGGATTCGATAAAACTAATCCACAATTTTCTTCGGTGATCATTTGCCCAATCTCGCTATCAGGTTGAACAAAGCCGAGAATTGGCGTTCCACTAGCCATAATTCCATACGTCTTGCTGGGAACGCTCAACCCCGTAAAAGCATGATCCAGGCATACCAGAGCAAGATCGGCGGCAGATAGCATTTCGGCCAAACGTTTCATAGGCTGATAAGGCAAGAACTGTACGTTGGGCAGGTTATAATCAGCCGCCAGATTTTGGAGCTTTGTCTTTTTGGCCCCATCTCCCACAAATTGGAATAAGATGTTTTCTCCGGACAGATGCCGGGCTGCTTCTATGACTGGCTCAAGATTATGGGTTCGCCCCATCCGGCCGGCATATTGGACGACAAAAATACCGTTGATTCC
Organism: Ardenticatenaceae bacterium; assembly: GCA_027054335.1. Classification (GTDB taxonomy): domain Bacteria; phylum Chloroflexota; class Anaerolineae; order Promineifilales; family Promineifilaceae; genus JAJRTP01. Next base: position 27,638 of record JALUPA010000023.1, on the reverse strand, counting down.
TTGCTCATGGCGAAACTGGTTTTCATTTTTCGGCACTGGCTTTACTCGTCTTTCGTCAGACCAGTTGGGAATGAGGTTGATACGGCCATGCAAATGCTCCGGCAATTTACTCTTTACAATTTGCTCCATATCCCGCCCAATAACGACCAAAACGGCCGCTTTCCGAAAGATCAGTTGCGTTATCCGATACCACCCCTTGGTAATAATGGAATTGGACGTCAGCACCCCTAGATTTACCACTATCTCAGGATAGATATCATAGATAATCAAGAGATACGGTAGACGAAAAAGGGAAGAAAACAGCCAACCAACCAATCCTAAGAAAGGAGGATTGGTCGTTACAACAACACCGGGAAAAGCTTTTCGATGACGCCACAGTAACAGAGAAACGGATATTAAGAATGAAAGTGCAAACAAGGCTCGGGAAGGGAGGTTCTTTTTCTGATCGCCAACTGTTGCCACTCTGATGATCTCGATTCCCTTATAATTCATTGTCCGGGGAACAGTTCCGCTTTCTGATCCCCAACTGGGTCGGGCACAGTATACTGTTATTTGCCAGCCCAATTCAGTTAATCGTTCGGCCAACTCTGTCATATGCATTCCGGTTGAAACCATTTCCGGATAAAAGTGTTGGCAAAGTAGAGCAAAACGTTTCTCGGCCATCTATTTTCCTTCCCCATAAACAGATGATGAAACTGAACTATTTAAGACCAGACCCGCGACCAAACGGCTAAGACAAAATAAGCAACCACACCTACACCGGTTGCTGGCAAGACTCGGTCTAGCCGCAAAGCATAGCCATCAATCAACAGGCTCAATACCCATTCCCAAGTTATAACAGTGACGATGATAATAGCTACGACCACTATTATCTGCCCTACAATTAACCATGTTGACCGGCGCATCAGCAACACTAATACAGCACTCAAAGGCACAAAAATCATTGCATCATACAACAAAATGAAGATGAACATGTTGCCTACATGCAAGCGTATCTGCTCGACTTTCACCGACGGATAATAACTGTAAAAAGCTACTGCTGGCGAGAGCTCAATATAATAGATATTTTTAGGATCGTCCAAGTAAAAGCGTACGGTTGTACCATCGTAGGTAATGACAATATGTCGCGGTCGGGTATCAGTGAAGAAGTTTGGGATGACCAATTGCGGATTAACGCCATTTTCCCCAGTAAATGGCGTGCGCAGGCGCAGCGCCAGATCGGTTTCCTGCTGTCCCAACGTCAGGTTGCGGTGAATTGTATCTTGAGAGATGGACACAATGCGAGCCGGGCCACTCTGTTCCAGCCAGTCGGGCGTAAAAATAACCTCCAACGTAAACTGGGAATTAGCGGCTAATGTTTGTGATGCTTCTGTTACGGGCATATTACTTTTCAACCAATGCCTGATTCCTAATACAATGCCACCATCGTCTTCAGCAAAGGCAGGCTCTCCTTGCCAGATCATTGCTGGGAAGTTGCCATTTAGATCATCGTCAGTAAAATCCTGGAAAATCAGCAGCGCGTCACCAGCAACGGCCGTTGGTCCATCTCCGTTAAATAAGCGCGTAATTTCTTCATTGGAGAGTACCCGATCTGCCAGGAACACATGACTTATTGTTCCGTGCCAAGCACGGTTGTCAGTCAACTCATTGCCTAGTAATAGCGGGTAAGAAGTATCCCAATTTGCTAAGCTGGTTAATTGTGTCAGATACAAAGTCAGAATTAGCATCAGAGCAAAGTAGGATAAAAGGGCAATTGTCAAACGATGCCAAGTTAGATGCGGTTGCAATCGGCCAACTTGAACGATTCCGTACCCTATCAGTTTTTCACCCCACATCTCGAACAACCGCGCCCCCAGAAATGCACCCAATACATTGGCAACCACATCGGTAATCGTGGGAAAGCGCACTGCAGAATACGTTTGCGTAATCTCAATCAGCAATGACAATCCGAAACAAGCCGCGAGGGTCAGTATCAGTACCCTTTGGCGGCTTAAACCCCGTACCCCAAACAAAGCAGACAGACTAAATCCCAACGGAATAAACAACAACACGTTCTGCGGGAAGTCGCGAATACCATCAAGGTTGAAGCTGAAGCTGTGCAATTTTTCGGTAATAGAAACATGCGAATTAGAGAAGAAGTCAAACGGAAATAATACCGAATAGAAAATGAACAACAGGCTGGCAACCAAAATAACGATGGACCATCGCCAAATTTGCTCTCGTGAAACGGCCGCTGATCTAAAGTCTTCTTTGTATACTTCCAGTTGTACTCTCAGTTGCTCATTTTCGACCTTCAGTTGGGTGTTCTCCGCCTGTAATTGAACAACTCTTTGTTTCAATTGGTTTACAATGGTTCGCAAATATTCAATTTCATGTTCACGCGCCATGCTAATTAATTAGCCTCATATATCACACCCTCACCAAGTAATATCTTCTTCATAGCCAAATCTGATAAGGAACTCGCCAAGCACTCTCTTATATATCTGATTAAGTTCAGGTGTAAAATGATTCCTCCAATCTCCAGCAATGCCTTTACGGAAAAAACTACTCGCATCCTGCTGTCCTTGTATTCGACCGCTGCTCAATCTATTAAAACTGTGCTTATCAACAATTTTTTGAATTGTTCCCGGTGAACTATCAAGCTCAAAGTGCTGGGCAACGCAAGTCATAGCGGTATAGGGATCAGCTAACATCTGCTCGTAGCTCAACATCAGGCTCACATCAGGGTCACGATTTTGGCTCCACGAGCAAACCCAGTCCACATATGCTGACAACGTCCGTTTGGCAAATTCATTCAACCCTTCAGTAACCGACAAAGTTACGTAGATTGGGTATTCTGGATGCCAGGGAGTTTGTCGCACGTAGTAATAATGGCTTACAGCTACATCACGGAGGTCACGGTAAAGTATGACATATTTCACACCGGCCGAACGCAAAACAGTCACATTATGTGGCGAGCCGTGTACGTGCATTTTCGTGAGGACAAGCATGCTCTTAAAATGCGAGAACATATCAACCGGAAGTTCGTAATCATGGCTGCCACCCGTAGCCAATTCAAAGGAGATCACATCAGGGATCAGCAGGTCATGGAAACCAGGATAGCTGGCGATCATCTTTTCTAACCAGGTCGTGCCACTTTTAGGCAGTCCGGCAACAAACAACACTTGTTGCGGGTACAGAGGGCCGAACTGCTTAAAGCCCCGCCGACAAGCGTACATTTGCGCCATATACCGTGGATAAACAGCCAAACGCTTCGCAGCACGCGCCGCTTTAGGCGGCAAGTATGATTTTGCCAGCGATTCCAACAACTCAGTTACTGACATATCTCTTTTAAACTGGTGACAACTCGTTTGTGAGTGACTCATATAAAGCAACAAGTCGCTTTACATAAGGCTTCACATCTAATTCCTGTTCTGCAATCTGACGATTTCGTTGTCCCATCACCAGGCACAAACCTTGATCATTGAATAAAAGATCGAGTTTCTCGACGAGTGTTCCCACATCACCTGGAGTAACTAAAAATCCATTGTAACCATCTTTGATAACTTCAGGGATCCCCCCAACAGGTGTCGTGACTACAGCTAATCCTGCGGCCATGGCTTCAAGTAGAGCAATAGGTAGCCCTTCATTATATGAAGGCAGTACAAACACGCTTGATTCGCTTAATAATTGTTTCTTTCTCTCCCCCTGAACAGTCCCTACAAAACGGCATGTATCTCTCAAATTCAGTTCTTCCAGACGAAATCGTGCCCTATCTAATTCCCCTGCCCTCTCTTCGTACCCAGCTATTGAGAGAGATACAGAACGTTTGGTCTTTTTTAGATGACTCATTGCTTCTATTAAGTCGAACACACCTTTACGAGGCCCAATGCTGCCAAGGAACAATGCTTTGGTTTTATTACCAGAAAGCTGGCTGTAGCCAGGTTCAATGTTATCAATCCCAATACAATTCCTGAAAGTAAAGATACGCTCAACAGGAACAATATTTGCTAAACGTTGCCGCCACTGCTCTGAAACAGTAACTACTGCATTTGCCCGTCTCATTACTATGCGAGTGTAGTGTTGTTCAGGGCCAGGTCTTGATTGGTATAGTTGATCAAAATCTGCTGCATGTACGTGTACAATAATCGGATAGCGAAAGGCCTTTGCTACATGAATAAAAAACGTATCTTTTAACCAACCATTACGCTGAGAAGTGTGAAGATGAATAACCTGCGGTCGAAATTGTCGTAAAGAAATTACAAAGCGTTGATACTGAGAAGCAACTGAGGCTATATTTTGTCGTGAAATTTTCCCGGCTTCAATTCTGTGCAGGCGCCCTTGCGTCGTAGGAATATACAACAATTCCGTCTGGTGTTTAAGTACTGGCACGATTGTGTCAGCTACACTTTTGATGCCCCCTACTACCCCTTCACCAGGCCCGATCATAAGAACCTTTATCGTCATGGTTATTCTCCATGCTTGTTGTAACCAGTTTAGAACAAAACTTCGAGGTATTGGTCGACAACTGCATCCAATTCATAAGGATGCCAACTTTCTGGAGGAGGAGGAGCAATCGCGCCGGTTAGCCCTTCATTAATGGCTCTAGCAAGCTCCTCGACATTACCCACAGACACTAAACGGCCGTACTTACCATCACGGAGTATCTCTCTGGGACCGCTTGGGCAATCCGTCGAAACGATGGACACACCACAATAACAAGCTTCAATCAGCACTCCCGGCAAGCCCTCACGCCGGGAAGAAAGCACAAAAACAGAAGCTTGAACCATATACGGATATGGATTAACAACAAAACCAGGCAAGCTAACATCATTCTCCAGTCCTAATTGGCATACAAGCTTTTCCAATTGGTTGCGTTGAGGGCCTTCACCCAGAATAAGAAGCTTTGTTGGACGATTGCACCGTACTTGAGCAAATGCCCTAATTAAAATTGGAAAGTCTTTCTCTTCTGTTAAACGCCCAACAGACAAAATGACAGGTACTTTCCTGGCACCATACCAAGGATGATCAATAGTATCTTGGATACGCAACTTCAATTCTGGCGTCACGATCGGATTGTAAATAACTTTAACCCGTAATTCAGGTAAACCTATCTGAGAAACCAAATCGTCTGCTACACCCTTAGAAACGGTGACGACTAGGTCAGCTTTTGGATAAAAGAATCTGGCAAGTTTCGGCAACTGCGAGGTTCGCCAATTCACGGAACTCCGCGCTTCCACAGAAAGAGTACTCCGTTCGCTTATAATTAGTTTCGTATCAACATGGGATAAATATCTAGCTATTACTGCAGTAATGTTGACATAGTGTAAAGCAGAAACGAATGCATTTGGCCTTTCGGAACGCAAATAGTGAACCAATCCAGGTAAACTTGTTAGAGTTCGTGAAGTATTAAGATCTCTTAATCGTATTTTATTGGAAATCTCCGGCAAAAATGGACCGTACGCTTGGGACAATACGAGATCAACTGGGTATCCTCTTCCGGCAATCCCATTTGCCAACTTCAGCATTGCCCGTTGAGCCCCCCCTCCCACTAAATCAGGGAGGAAGACTGCAATTCTTTCTCTCATTGCTTACTTTCCAAAATAAATCAAGTTGCTGACCATTCATTAAAATGATAAAGTCTGAACACCGTCTACCAATTACTGGGATCAAAGTCCCACAATGATAACAACCGTGCCAGCAAGCCACAGCTATGATTATACAAAGTCCAATATGAAAATAAATCTTACAAAGTTTAGAATTGGTGACTGACGCTTACCACAGATTTTCATTTTATCCAGATAGACGGCGAATTGAGCAACATCATTCATTGCATACAATACGAGGAGAGACGTCGAATGCATATTGAAAAGCCCATAATCATAATTGGAACCGGCAGAAGTGGTTCGACTATTTTTCATACCGTCTTTACCAAACACCCTGAGGTCGCATGGCTTGCTGGAAAAATAGGCAACAAATACCCAAATAAACCGCAACGAAATAGGTTGTTCCTTCAACTCATTGATTACCCTATCATTGGAAGTTTATTGGAAAGCAAGGTTCGGTCGGGAGAAAACTATCCATTTTGGGAATATTATTGCAAAGGCTTTTCCCAACCCTACCGGAATTTACTGCCGGACGATGTAACATTTAAGAACAAGAAAAAACTACAGTGGGCAATGTCACAAATACTCACCCAAAAGAGAAACCGCCTTTTGCTAAAAATCACGGGGTGGCCTAGGATTGGCTTTCTAAAGGAAGTTTTTGAAGACGCTTGTTTCATTCACGTTCTCAGAGATGGTCGTGCAGTTGCCAACTCCATCATCAATGTTGGGTTTTGGCGTGGCTGGCAAGGTCCTAGTAATTGGAGATGGGGCAATCTAACCCAATTACACGCAGAAGAATGGGCAAAATACGATCATTCATTTGTAGTACTCGCCGCAATTCAGTGGAAAATACTAATGGATGCTGTTGAGGAGACAAAACAACATATCGATCCAGAAAATTTTTTAGATGTTAAATACGAGGACCTATGTACAGACCCTATAGCGATATTCAAAAATGCCTTTCAATTTTGCGAATTACCATTTCCAGCTGATTTTGAAAAGGTTATTAAAAAACAAAGTTGGAAGAACGCAAACTATAAATGGGAGCAAGACCTAACGGGAAAACAACAAAAAATGCTTAATGAGACTCTTCAAGAGTATTTGTTGAGGTACAATTACATTTGAGGAAATACATTGGCGCAAGAGTATGCAAGTATACGAGTATAACAACGTTTTGTGGGGGCGGATGAATTTATGGGTTGAATGTGTCCTGAAACGGCCGTTTTGATGCACTTTAGCGTGTTTTGTACAACATACGCCAGATTTTACGGATTTGTGCAAGGAAAATCCCCACGAATCGTTGCTATACTCCAAGTATACATAGAGTACACTATTGGTCAACAGTTGCAAATGAAGGATCTGGCAAAATTGATGGTTCTGACAATAAATTTGATTGCTTACCAGTCTCTTGCGACTGCCCAAATAAGGCTGTACTTACCAAGACCAAGCTCATAATAAGCCATGTGGTTTTCGTCGTCTGCCAACTAAGCCCGTACACTCCAATAGCCCAAATAAGAATAACTGTTAACCACATTGTTGCATGCACTTTTGGTTGATGTATTGCATGACGAACAGTCATAACAATCATTATGACAAATAAAGCAAAACCTATCAACCCAACCTCAACCGCAACCTCCAAATAAGTATTATGGGCTGTAATATTACGGTTTTGGAATTTGACCGTGTCATAAAAAGCATTGCTGCCAACACCAATGATCGGGTGTTTAAAAAAAACTTTTATTCCTTCCTCCCAGATAATCGTCCGGTTACTCAAGGTTCCTTCGGAAATTTCGGTTTCCGTGGTTGCCAACCGATCTAGGGAACTTTGCGGAACAAGTGGATACAAAGCATATAGAACACCGACCAGAATTGCGGTAATTAATAATCGTCGGAAAAGGCTGAGGCGAGTTATTGAACCTAGTATATAGAAAAAAGCGGGTATAACAGCAATGAGGCCCCCACGACTGGAAGTTAGCATAATTGTGAAAAGACTTAAAGGTACAAAAGCAAAGTTAATTATTTTTAACACGTAAGCCCTTTTTCCGTCTCCCTGCGAAACGGCCAAATACCATGCTATAGGTATGCCAATTGCCATCATCAGTGCGAGGGTATTAGGATTAACGTTAAAAGCAGAGTATCGTTCCCAAACATATCCCCATTCATTTTTATCACCGACAAGAAATTTAGAGATTGTGGCATTAATCGTCACAAAATACCCAAGGATAAAAACCTGTAATCCTGCTTTAAGGTGACTGGGTGTCGTATAAATATCCCAAAGTATCAACATCATCACCACTAATTGGGTATATGTCAAGACACGAATCATCGTCCGACCGGTATTCGGACTCCAAAACAAGCTAACAAAATTCCAGAAAATAAAAATGAACACCACTAAATGAAACGGACGTAATTGGCGGAATTTTCCCGTCGAAACAACAGCCATTATCCAAACCCCGGTCAAAATGAACCCGGTAAGTTTTATCAATGTTCCCATACCCTCGAACTTGATAGCATAATCCCAAGGAATAATAAAAATAACGAGTAAAGATAACCAAAATGCAATAGTACGCACAATCTATCTCCTGATAATTAATTTTACACAGTACCGTAAAAGTCGGCAGGTGAACAAACGAGCTATCTTGCGCCCAGTGTACTGAAAGGCATCTTTGACAATGATTCGAGTTCAACTACGAAAAAAAAGCTGCTTTTGAATGTACAGTATCATCATTTTTTACTAAATTGCCGTACCGGTTAAAACACGATCATACGTTTCCCTGCCGACTTTTGCGGTATTGCAATTTTACTTTTCGAAAAGCTCTATTGGCTGATAAGTAACGAATAATACAAATCACGGTACTGTTGAGCGCGAGATGTTAATGAAAAGCAATTAATAATGCGTCCTCTTGCTGCAATACCTATAGCCTTACGCTTGGTACCACTTTCCAGAAGATTAAGGATGGCAACTGCAAACGCCTCTGGTGTACGATCCAGCACAATCATTCCTTCTTCGGCAGAACGAATAATATCTTGCGAAATGCCCGGTATATTGCTTGTAACAGGCGGCAGACCACAAGCCATTGCCTCAAGCACACTATTGGGCAATCCTTCATTTATAGAAGGCAAGACAAAAATATCTCCAGCCTGTAAATATTCATGCACACTGTCTATACGGCCAGTAAAGATGATTTTCGATTGGAGATTTAGCATTTCAATTTTCTGTTTCTGCTCTTCAAAAAAATCTCTTGCACTCGCCGTATAGCCTATAGGCCCTACACAAACTAAATAAGCATTGGGTTTTTCTTTGATTATCAATGACCATGCTTCGATCAGAAGATCAATTCCCTTGCGTTTTTTAATGCCTCCCACAAATATAACTATTCCCCCTTCAAGTGGTAACTTCCATTTATCACGCAAAATCATCTTTGATTCTTGATCAGGGATCGGACAAAAGATCTGAATATCCACACCAACTGGAATGCGAATGATTTTTCTGGAATCCATTTCCATTCGCAGACAAGATTCCGTTAAGGCAGTAGACAGGCTGGCAATGTAATCGGCTTGTTTCCAAATGATTAAGTTTAACTTTCCGAATCTCTTCCTGGCAATTGTCTCCGGATCATCAGCTCCCAACAATACCATCTCCACAACGACTTTTTTTTTCAATACTTTAGATAAAAGAATACTAACTGAAATGTGCCAACCAGTTCCCACCAAGTGAATGATGTCATATTGATCACGATTCGCAATCAAATAATAAGCAGCGCTTAAAGAGAAAAATCGTTTTCTGATAGTATGTATTGGTCCCCAAGTCGGCAGCCTATAAATATCAACACCGTCAACTGTTACAGATGGCTGTCGAAAACATTGAGGGTGCAATCTGATATAGGTGATTGTCAAATGTATACTTCGGATAAATGATTGCACAACCCGAATCAAGTTCGGCAGCCACCTCACATTCTGCCTTTCTCCTCTCCACCCGCGCAACAAATCTCTCACGCTATTTGTTTTAGGATCTCCCTCTATCATACCGGTAATAACAAAGGGTTCCAATCCCATCTGAATTAAGCGAGGCAAGAATTTCATCATCTGTATACTGTGCCCGCTGTATAAAGGATAAAACCTGGGCATAATGACGCAGATCCGAGGGTACTGAACATCTGCTTGTTCATTCACATTTATGGAAAGGTTTTCATTACAAGTTGTCATTTGATGTATGCCAATATTTCAGTGACAAATGGTAGTTTCGTCAACTAATATCCTCTTCAATCCTCAAAAAAATTTTCCCAGAGCGTGCCGGAAAAACACTCCTTCAATTCCATGTAATTGGCAATAGAGCCGGCCAATGATTGTCTGTTCTGCTTGTACAAGCGGGGGTGGGTGGGATGATAATCCAACCCCAGAAACGCTTGCACTCGTTTCATCTCGCTTTCATAATCCTGACTAAGCGCTTCATAACATATGTTCAACTTCTGTTGCCCGGCAAAAAAATGCTCTGTCCATTCTTCCCATTCTTGTGTCTTGGTAAACGCTTCCAGGCATTCCTCATAACTCAACGTCAACGGTGGCACATATTCAGCCTGGCCACTGTTATTAGACCATTTACCGGTGAGGAAGGCACGGCGCAGAGAAAGATGGGTTGCCAGCACATTTTCTCGCCGTAAATGGATAATGCGAATATCCGGCTGCTCCCGGAGATAGTGCCAGACCGGTTCCCATTCGGGGTTACGGGCATGGTAATAGAATAGTTTAAAACCTACGGCCGTAATTCGTGTAGAATATTTGCGAAATAGATACGTCTCCAAAAAAGCAACTGGGTCTGTTTCAATCAAGTGTAACTGGGAAAGCGTGGCTTGGTGGTCACTTCTATCCCAACCAATAGCCCCATATTTGCGGAAAATTTCGCCAAAAGTCACCACCTGCGGGTGGTCATTTAACAAGCTGCGCAGCAAACTGGTACCGGAGCGGCCCCGGCTGACAATGATGAAACGAACATATTCGGTATGGCCGGGCAGCAGCCGAGTATCTAGCACCAAGTTAATTGCCCGCACCCGGGTTGTCCACATCGTCTGACGCAGCTGCCGGTAGGGAGCGGCGATCCATTCCTGCTGCTTTAATTGGTTCCTCAATCGGCTCAGCACCATCAAATTGTTACCACTCTGTCTCTACATAAAATGCCTGCGAGATTTCTGCCACCCTGTCCCGCACCCGGCCGATTTCCACAGGGGTCAGCCGCTCCTTCCACGTCCAGACATTAGCAGCGCTGTCCCGGCGTAAAGCAGTAAATAGCTGGTCTTCATCCGCGGGGACAGGCGCCACACCCGGCACGCTATATGCCTGAATCGTCCGGGCCGCCTCTGCCGAATAATCCAAACCCAACCGGGCAAACAAAGAACGAAAACCTGCCGCCGAGTCTTGCGACAAATCTTCATGGCGCACAAACAACCAGTCCGGGCGTTTTTGCCCAAACTGCAAAATAACGTAATGAATCAATTTCCAGAGCAAGGCAGCCTGATCCACGACGTCCTGTTCCTTTTGGGCAAATTGGGCGATCTCCACCTCATACGGGTGCAGATACGCTTCCATCAACAAAGGCTGCTCCAGAAAATGAGAAAAGGGGAAACGCCAATTCTTCACCTTCAGGCTGCCGGCAAAAGCGGCCGGATGCCGGATCAAAACAACCACATCCATGGCAAAACGGGCGGCCAGCCATTCCGCCGAAAAGAAAGCGATGGGGTCTTTCAGGAGCGGCCTGGCCCGTTTCCGGCGGCTTTGGGCAAACTGGTTGCGTTCCCGGATGGCTCGCTGCAAAGCCCGGCGGGAACGCACCGTTTGTAATTTGGCCGGCAAGTTGTAACGCAATTCGAGGGCTTGTCTGATCTCCCGGTAATAATTCTGTTCGTTAGCCGCCGAGACGTAAGTAAACCAGTAATCAAACCGGGCGCGGCAAATGCCCCTGTTTTTGCGGGACAGCGTGGGATTAAACAGTTCGTGGATGTACAGGACGGACGGCGCGGCGGCCAACATGCGGCCAACCCAGGTTGTGCCTGAGCGGTGGGAACCGGTTACGAGAATGGGTTTGGCAGGCATCATACGGCCGTTGCCGCCTGACCGGGCAAAGCGGCAGACGATTCGGACTTGCCGGCGGCGACGTCCCGGCACAACTGCATCACATCCGCAGCAATTTTGTCCCAACTATACCAATCCTGCATCAAGATGCGGGCGCGCCGCCCCATTGCCAGTGCCGCGTCCGGATCAGCCAGCAAGGTTATGATTTTGTCGGCCAACTGCGCCGCGTTTTCCGGTTCATAAAGAATCCCGGTCACACCATCCTGCACAATCTTCCGAATCTGACCACCATCTGCCGCCACGACAGGGCAGGCCGTCGCCGCATACTCCATTACCTTCAACGGCGAGACGAAGGCCAGCGCGTCCCGCACATACGGGCCGATAGCTACGTCCATCACCACCATATATGCGGGCACGTCGGCGTGAGGCACGCGCCCCAGCCAACGGCAATTTTTCAGGCGCAGTTGTTCACTTTGTCTTTGGGCTTCAGCCAGCTTGGCGCCATCTCCAACCAAAAGTAGCACGGCCGTAGGCTCTGCAGCTTCCACCTGCTGCCATGCCTGCAAAAGCGTCTTCATATCATTACCCGGCCAAAAACTACCTACGTAGCCAACCACTTTACGGCCGTTCAATCCCAACTGCCGCCGCACCTCCGTCTGCCGCGCCCTATCCGGGGCAAACATTGCTACATCCACCCCATTGGGAAAAACAAAAATCTTCTCCGGAGAGACACCGCTTTCTGTCAAAATTTGCTTCATGCCAGCGGAAATCACCAGAATGGCCGCTGCTTTCTCATACAAAAATTGTTCACGGCGGCGATCCTGGCGGCCCATGTAGCGATGTAAAACATAATCCGCTTCATAGGCCAACGGCGCGGGAACGCGCAACACCAACGGCACTTTGATTCGGGAACGTACTTCGGACAGAACAGCCAGATCGCCTTGCGACAGGTGAAAAAAGGCAAGATTAAACGGTTTGCTTCGGTCAAGTACAGCCGTCAATTGTTCCCTCATGCGCCAACTGTGAAGATACGGGCCAACTGGGTACCGGCTAATGGGCGAGAAGAAAGAGCGGGCCGCCCGGCGTAAAGAAGCAGGCACATATTTTTTGTGGCGGGATACTGCATCGTTGGCGAACGCGGCTTTTCCCCGGTGTGACGGTACAATCGTCAGTTCCCAATCTGGTAAACGGCGGGCAGCGGCCAAAAATTGGCGGGAAACCATCCCTTCGGGTGAATTCGTGGACAAAAATGTGTTATAGTAGAGGATGCGCAACGGCCGTGTCATTCCAACGCCTCACTCGGCTGAAGCTGACGCGCCCGCCGGAGAACCGTCTCATAAATCCGGTGCGTTTCGGCAGCTACCAAGCTCCAGGGGAATTGCAACCAATACTGCCGGGCTACCCGTCCCATCTCCCCCAGCGGCGCAGCCAGAGCGCGGGTCATTGCCTGAGTCAGGCCATCCGGTACAGTCGGATCGTACAGAATAGCGGCCTCGGTGGGAAACTCACCCATGCAGCCCAATTTGGGGGCCAGAATGGGACGGCCGTATGACCCGGCCAATATTGCCGCCCCCGATGTGAGCGAATCGGTATAGGGCAAAGCCACAATATCGCAGGCGGCCAGGTACACGGCCAGTTCGTCATCCGGAATATATTCAAAACGGATTGTGATGCGCTGGTCACCGGCGGCCTGCTCCGCCAATTGAGGAGCCAGCCAGGGCGCCGTGGCGTGCGGTTCACCCAACACAAGTAAGCGGGCACAGGAAACGTTCTGTTGGGTAAAGGTTTCGATTAACTTGTCTACGCCTTTATACGGCCGTATATGCCCAAAAAAGAGAATCACTTTGGCGTCAGCAGGCAAACCCAGGTCAGCACGGGCCGCCGCCTGATCCGGTACGGGTGGGTAATATCCGTCGTAATGACCGTGCGGCACGACACTGAAACGGCCAGTATCTACGCGAAATTCATCGGCGACCAGAGGCACGGCCGTTTCGCAATGCACAATCATCCTATCTACCAGCTGCGCCAGCAAACGGGAGGCTGCCATTTCCCAACCGGCTCGACGTGCGCCGAAATGGAGCGTCTCATGCACTGTCCAGACAAAGCGTACCCCCAACAGGCGCAGCGTCAACCACTGGCAAAAGAACAAAACTGTACGCAAAATCGTCTTGTCCAGCCGTGAGGCCAGAAAAAGGGGATGCTGCCATTGAATATGTACGATGTCGGGACGACCGTACTCCCGCATCGCCCGCCACAACGTCCAGTAACCGGGATAGGCCAGCCCCACCTGAACGCCTTTAGCTGCCAACGATTCAGTCAGAAGCTGGATGTACGGGTTGCTTTTGCCCCGGTACGCCGTCAAAATTACCTTCACGCGGTCTCCTCCGTGATTGCCGACATGGGGATGAACAAAGGCGGTTGTTCTTCATGGAGAAAGGGCAGTTTTTGCTTGATAGGTGATAGGCGAGTGCGCAACGCTTTCTTGATTTGCCGGGAAAGAGACGGCTGGGCCATCAGGCGGGTCACGCGGCGAGCAGCCAATTCCTCGTAGCCGTATTTAATTTGCAGAGCGATGGTTTCGGCGTGCATATCAGCTCGCTGCGCCTGAGATTTGGCTTCGTCGTGGATAACGGCCGCAGCCAAAATCTCGTCCGTCGCCACGTATTCTCCTTCCGCCGCCAGCCGTATCCACAAGTCAAAATCCATGGCATAATGGAGCGATTCGTCCAGCCCGCCGATTTTGCGGTAGGCGGCAGCAGCAAAGAAGCAGGATGGCTGGAAGATGTAACCGGTGTGATACCAGTCGGCCAGTTCCGGCTGGGTCAGGCCACGGGGCATTTCGGTAGTGAGAAGACGGCCGTCCGGCGAAATCAGGTAACAGCCACCGGCCCAGCCCACCGCATCTGGCTGTTGGGCGTACATTGCAGCTACATGATACAGGGCATTGGGCAGCAACATATCGTCCGAATTGAGCCAGGTAAAAATCTGGCCGGTTGCCTGGCCCAAACCCTTGTTGATAGCGTGCGTTTGGCCGCGATCCGGTTCGCTGACCCACCAGCTAATCCAGGCGTCGTAACGGCGGATAATGTCCACGCTGCCATCAGTGGAACCGCCGTCCATGACAAAGTATTCCAGATTGGGATACCCTTGCAGCAAAACAGAACGGATGGTGGCTTCAATGTACTGCGCCTGATTGTAGGAGGGGGTGACAACACTGATTCGGGGCCAGGGACGGCCGTCCGACATCTGGGCCGGTAGGAGATCACTTTCTTCTGTCCAGGGCCAACCTGTCTGATTTACGGTCGTGGGTAAATCCTCAACTGTAGGGTAATTCACAATGCCTCCACGTTCAATTCGTTTTGAGTTTCTTGACCATTTGGCTGAAGCAGGTACGGTTCCCAAAATGCCCGATCATACTTTGGCCAGGCGTGGCAGCCCAAAGGTAATTTTTCGCCAATTTTCTGGTAACAAAGGCGAGGCGAGCCTTCAAAAGCAAAACGCATAGCCACATCTACCGGGGCAATCTTGAATGGCGGATAATAATGACGGGCACGTCTGGCCCAAAACAAGTCTTCGTTATTGCGAAAGCGATCTGTTTCCCGTTGTACATTATTAAAATAACGTAACCTTTTCAGATACTTACGCGGGTAATTGTAAATCTGTTGTACCAGCGGCTTTTTTTTGTATCGCTGCCAGTACATATCCGGCTCGATAGTATACACAGATGAGGTGAGAACTTTGAGGCAACTTGCTACATTACGCAGGCAAAAGCCACCGTTACCTACACCCGGTTCCTTGACCCACGGCATATCCTCCGCCGGAAACCAGGGAGGGCCAATGTAATCGTAACCGGCATCACACCACTCCTCCAAATTATCGGAAAATACCAGGGCGTCCAGATGGTAAATCAAAATGTATTCATACGCTTGAAACCGCCGGTAAAGGCCGGGCGAAAGCATGAGCCGGGTATTGGCGGCGGCACTGCCAAAATATTGCGAACCAAACCGGGCGTACCGAAAACCGGGAATGGAAATATCCAATGCTTCCGGCACAATCAGGTATTTGTCGTACCGTCCCAGGTAATGGAGAAGGTGGCGCAGGGAAATTTCCTCGTCCGGGTACAGTTCGGACCGGTTGGACAGGGGCACAACGATGGCTACACGATGAGTACGGCCGTTTGCCGATGGCGTTACAGGTTGACAAGACACAACGACTCTCCTGATTGGGTTAATCTCTGATACCCTTATTTTTGAGTCTTCCGACTGATTGACTGACAAATCCCATATTTTATCGCAGAAAGCACGGAGGACGCAGAGATTCTTCCTGTATAAGCCTCCGCGTTCTCCGCAGTTTTTTCGGTAAAGTCATTTTTCAATCGCCGGTAGATAGATAAGGTAAGTTATTGACACGTTAACCAAAAAAAGTTGTTCGTCCACACCAATACTGTTGCTTGCCTGCACAGCCACAGGGTTCGCCCCCACTTGCTCTTCCATTGGCGTCCAGGCGATTTCTCCTGTCGTACCGTTAATAGTCATCCCGACCGGGGCCGTCGTCAGCGTGTAAGTGATGGGTGTATCGCCGGTAGCCGCGACGATGTAGGTGTAAGTCGCCCCCACGCTGCCCTCTGCCGGCGGCGTCGAAGTGATGGTGGGCAGCACAGCCACGTGCAGCGTATAACTTTGCGTATCGGAACCGATGGCATTGGCGGCTTGCACCGTCACCGGGAAATCGCCGCCGCCGGAGGGTTGCCAGGAAATGAGGCCGGTCGCCGTATCAATGGTCATGCCGGCCGGGGCCGTGAGCAAACTGAAAGTGGGTAAGGGGTAGCCTGTGGTCTGAACGTCGTAGGTATACGTCTGACCCAGGGTAACGGCCGTGCCCCCGCTGGAACTGATGACCGGCGCAGCGCAGTTGGGTAAAAAATCATCCAGGGCAGTAAACCAGACCCCCGCCATCTTTTGGTAACCGGTTTCATTGGGATGCAATCCATCGTACATATCATAAGGCGCTGTCGTGTAATTCAAAGCGTTATACTGATCAACCCGAATAATTTTATCCCCATTCGCCAGACGTGTATTGATCATAGCATCCAGATCACTGTTAAACGGTACCACAACACTTGTTGTCGGCGGAACAAATGGATTGCCAGGAATATAAGACCCCTCACCCTGCTCCACAATCGTTGCCAGTATGACGGTAATATCAGGATCAAATCTATCTATATTGTCAAGAATAGTTACAATATCGCCAACCGTATTTGATTCTCCCTGGGCCACATCGTTTGTGCCAATGTGAAGAAGGATCACTTCTGGTGTTTGATCGGTATCTAACAGCGGCGGCAAAAGTTGGGGAGGGGATGACCACCACGATTCCGCTAAAATTCTATCGGCAAGTTGATCGGCTTTATCACCGCCAAAACCGTTGTGGTCCATATCAAATGTAAAACCACTTTTGGCGCCATCGGATAACCGGCCAATAAAATCAAAGTCATAATTAGCGGCAACCAGGCTGTCATACAAGTAATTACGATAACCGTGGTTATAATCAGCCTGGTCTGGCTGCGGACCGCTGCCATAGCCTCTGGTAATAGAGTTGCCGAGAGGCATGATTTCTACAGTGGTGCAGGCATTGCGGTAATCACGGACGATGTAGTAATGGTTGTTGATAATACTTTGAGGAAGAACACCATTATACAAAGCCACCTCATCCAGCACCCCGCTAAAATAAGCGCCGCCGTTCAAATAGCCAATGTTTACCGGAGCCGCTGCGCTGGCAAAACTGCCGGTAAAACTTTGTGTCGCAGAATCCGCTTGGCTGCCATCCATGTACAAGGTAATGCTATCGTCGCTGCTGTCGCGGACAGCCACAACGTGATGCCATAAGCCATCGGTAATGCTGCCGGAACTGGTCAGGCGGGGGGCTGCAAACCCATCTGATAACTGAAAGACGACGTTACCGCTACTGTTACAGCCCACCGACCAGTAGGCCGCCCCGCTGCCCCGGCCAATCATCACTTCGTCGCCCGTACACGCCGTATCCGCCTTGACCCACAACTCAATGGAAAAACTGTCACCGCCTGTCCAGTCAAAGGCCGGGTCGGCGGTCACGTCCAGGGCGGCGTTATTACCGGCAAAACTTTGGCCGTTATTGCTTTGTCCAGTGACGGCCGTGGGGCAATTTGGATTCGTACATTGGGCGTCCCGGCCGCTCACCGCATCCGCATACGTCGTCCCGCTCGCCTCATCCAACTGCCAGTAAGCAATCCAGCTCAAATCATTCGGCCCGGCAGCGGCTGTTACTCCAACTCGATCATTGAAAAACAAAAACAAGACCAGGAAAACAAGCAAGAAAAACGGCCGTAAACTCATAAAATTTTCTCCAAATAATATTCAGTTTGTCACCCAGAACGCCTCTTGTTCCGCCCACAGCCGGTCACTCAACCGGCCCGGAGGAAAAATGACAGCTTCCTGGGTAATGACCTCGTCTTTAACCACGTCCCGCGCCAAACGGCAACTCTCAGACAGCCCCAGGGGCAAAAGATTTTCGGCCCGGCCGACCGCGTACTTTTCCAGCAGACCGTAACTGGTAAAGCCGCCAATGCCGTCCAGCATCTCCCCGGCCTGTAAATCCCGTTTGGCGGCCGTAACAACACTGGCCACCGGAGCGCCCAGGGGAGTTACGGCCGCATCCCCAAACAATACCGCCCGCGCCACCGTCAACGGTGTTTCCAAATGGCACAAATGGTACGGCGTATAAAACACGTAAAACGGGCCGTCCCCCATCTTGTAATAATGAAGGTATTGCTGCTGGATGGGGTTCTCATTATAACCAATGACAAAGACGCCGCCCGGCGGCTGCGCCCCTACCACATAATCCACCAGCCCGCCGTCCAGCAATTCTTCACGCGGGAACAAAGCAGGGGTCTCGTTAATGTGGCCGCAATGCGGCCCGTACATGCCCCGCCGCCCCACCCGGAAACCGGTAGCATTGGCCACTACTGCCATCTCCATAGAAATTTTGCTGCCATCGGCAAAGGACGTCACCATACGCGGCTTTTGCTTGTACTTTTCTGCGTAGCTCCGCTGCGTTTCCGGCGTGCGGTAAGGATCGTGCAGCCCTTTGATGTTGCCCGCCAGCACCGGCCGGCAGCCAATGGCGCGGACGTAACGCAGCAGGTTCATAATCACGCCCGGCTGATCGCCATCAGAGTTGGTGTAAACAACCCCGGCTTTATCGGCGTAGGTTTTGAGGATGGGGCCAAGCGTGGCGTCCAGTTCGGCGTTCATCAGGATGACGTGTTTGCCATGCCGAATCGCTTCCAAGATCACCTGCGCCCCAAATTCGATGGTTCCGGTCACTTCCACAATGGCGTCAATGTTGTCCGCCCGGCACAGAAGCAGGGCGTCATCGGTGACAGCGTACTGTCCCCGGCTAATGGCCTCTTCCAGTTGCCCGATCGTTTCCACCAAGCGCGTTTCCTCAATGCCAGCCTGGGCATAAGCCTGCCGCGCCCCCTCTACATGCCGGTTATAAATAGCGGCAACTTCCATACCGGGTACGGCCGTAGCTATCTGCAAGGCAATGCCCCGGCCCATATACCCCGCTCCAATTAAACCCACGCGAAGGGGACGGCCGTTATCGGCTCGTTGTTGTAAAGCTGTATCTACAATAATCATTTGGTAATTGGGTGACTGGGTAACTGGGTAATTACGAAATTACCCAGTTACTCAATTACTGCAACAGATAGCTCTGGCGGCATCCGGCAAGAAAAATTATCTTTTTCCCTTTTCGCGAGCCAACAGACTTTTACTCAATCCCCTCACTACTATCAGGACAGGAAACTGCCGATATGGTGTCTGAGGAAAAGCCTGACTAATGAAGCGCATCCAGAACTGCCTGCTTGACAAAGCGTGCGTACTACCACGAGCAAGGCCGAAACCATCACTCACTTCCCGGACACCGCGCACTTCAAACAAAACTGGTCGCGTCAGCCAACATCATAATCTGGCAGACATACAAAAAATCTTGCGGTTTACCGAACAGCTTTCACCGCAGCCCGACCACCATTCCAGCGGCCTACAGATTCCGGCACAAAATCCGGCCAGGCCCGATCCTTATCGGACAAGATCAGGGATTCTACCTCCGGCCATTCGATATTTACCGCCGGGTCATTCCAGCGAAAACCACGCTCATATTCCGGCGCATAAAATTGGGCCACTTCGTAAAACACCTCCGTATCATCCCGCAGCGTCATGTAGCCGTGAGCAAATTCGCCGGGAATGTAGATCATGCGCCGGTTATCAGCCGTTAGTTCCAATGCCAGCCATTGCAAATACGTGGGCGAGTCAGAACGCATGTCCACAATTACATCATAAATAGCGCCGCGGGTACAGCGCACCAGCTTTATTTCCTTGTGCGGCGCAATCTGGTAGTGCATACCCCGCAGCGTTCCTTTTCGATTGCTGAAGGTCAGGTTGGCCTGCACAAAATCAGTCGTCAGGCCCCAATTCTCAAATTCCCGACGGCAAATTACCCGCGAAAAAAAACCGCGATTGTCCCGGATTGGCTCCAGTTCCACGATGTATGCGCCCGGCAATTTCGTTTCGGTAAATTTCATGGGTTGTGGCCTCCTGGGAGAGGACTGGGAGATTGGGAGATTGGGAGATTAGAGATTAGAGATTGGAGATTGGAGATGCTATGTAATCTCCAATCTCTATTTTTCAGCAAACTGGCGGATTTGGGTTTTGGTAATGACACACATGTCAGCACCGCGTTGGTAAGCCTGAAACCATTCTACAATCCAGGTAAGGGCTTCGGCCAGACTCAGTTTAGGCTGCCAATCGAGCCGGGCCCGGGCTTTGGAACAGTCCAGCTTGAGCAAGATATTTTCGTGGGGATGGTCATCAGCGTCTAACTGCCAGGCAGCCCCTTTACCCCACATTTCCGTAATATAGTCGCATATCCAGGAGACGGGTTTTACGTCGTCGTCGTTGGGGCCAAAGTTCCAGGCTTCGGTGTAGGCGCGGCCGCCTTCCCACAAATGTTCAGCCACCGTCAGGTAGCCATTGAGCGGCTCCAGCACGTGCTGCCAGGGGCGGGTAGCCTGGGGATTGCGGATGATAACGGGACGGCCGTCCATCACCGAGCGCATAATATCCGGTACCAGCCGATCTTTGGCCCAGTCACCGCCGCCTATCACATTCCCCGCCCGCGTACTGGCCAGAGCTATACCGGCGTCTGCCATAAACGAATCGCGGTAAGTGGCAATAACCAGTTCCGCGCCCGCCTTGCTGGCCGAATACGGGTCATGGCCGCCCAACCTGTCCACCTCCCGGTAACCCCAAACCCATTCCCTGTTTTCATAACATTTGTCACTGGTAATGCTGACCACTACCCGCACACTGCCCGTCTGGCGCGCCGCTTCCAACATATGCGCCGTGCCCATGACATTGGTAGACAGGGTAAGCAGAGGGTCTTTATACGATTCTCGCACCAAAGGCTGGGCGGCCATGTGAATGACAATTTCAGGTTGATATGTCTGGAATACCGCCTGAAAAGCGGCCAGGTCGCACACATCCCCAATAACAGAGGTCATCCCTTGCGCCACCTGCGCCATCTCAAACAAACTGGGATCAGTCGGCGGCTCCAGGGCGTAGCCGACAACGTTAGCCCCCAACTGTTGCAGCCACAGAGACAGCCAGCTTCCCTTAAACCCGGTGTGCCCGGTGACGAGTACGGTTTTACCTTGCCAAAATGAATCGCGGTTTATCATTACCAAACCTTCCAGGGCGTATCATCTGCGGCCCACAACTGCTCCAAAACTTTCTTGTCACGCAGCGTATCCATCGGCTGCCAATAGCCATAATGGCGATAAGCGGCCAGACGTTTTTCCTGGGCCAGTCGTTGCAGCGGTTCTTGCTCCCAAACGGTATCATCCCCCTCAATATAGTCAAATATTTCCGGCTCAACGACAAAGAAGCCGCCGCTAATCCAGGCTCCGTCCCCCTGCGGTTTTTCCCGAAAGTAGGGCACTTTGTTCTGCCCTTCAGCCAGGTTAAACGTGCCAAAACGGCCGGGGGGCTGCACGGCCGTTAACGTCGCCAGCCCTTTTTCCTGATAATGGAACTCTAGCAGCGCCTCAATATCCACATTGCCCACCCCGTCCCCATACGTCAGGCAAAACGTCTCATCGCCAATATAATTTTGCACCCGCTTGAGACGGCCGCCGGTCATTGTAGACAATCCCGTATCCACCAGCGTTACCCGCCACGGCTCCGCATTGTTCTGATGCACTTCCATTTTATTCTGCACCATATCAAAGGTGACGTCAGACATATGCAAAAAATAGTTGGCGAAGTATTCCTTGATGACGTACCCTTTGTAGCCGCAGCAAATGACAAAATCATTCAGCCCGTAAGCCGAATAAATTTTCATAACGTGCCACAAGATGGGTTTGCTGCCAATTTCCACCATCGGCTTGGGGCGGATGCCTGTTTCTTCGCTGATGCGTGTGCCGTAACCGCCGGCCAAAATAACCACTTTCATAGGACAATCCTCTACGTATTAAAGCTCAAATCTCAATCTCTTTTGCTCATCAGTCACGCAGCCTGACAACACGGGCGGGAATGCCAACGGCAATGGCATTGGCGGGTATATCCTCAGTCACAACGGTGCCAGCGCCAATCACAGCGCCTGGGCCAATATGCACGCCTTCTAGCACGGTCACGCCCACACCCAGCCAAACGTCATCGCCAACGATGATGGAACCCTTGCTAACAAGCGGCTGCTCCCGCACCGGCAAACCGACCGCCACCGCATGGTTATACGGATAAAAAGCGCAGTTGGGCGCAATCTCAACCCGACGGCCGATCTCTATAGATTCTTTGTAAGCAGAGAACTGGCAGCGGGGCTGGATGTGTGTTTCCGCCCCGATAATCACCCGGCCGGTCGCGCCCGTTTCAATCGTAATATCACTGTATAAATGTACGCCGGTTTCCAAAATCACTTCTCCACCCTCCCGGCTTTGGAAAATAGTAACGCGGTCACCAATGAAGACGCCCGGCGCGCGCTGCAATAATGGGTGATGAATCACAGCCTGGGGTGATATGTATCCTTGTGAGTTGTATTTCGCCAATCCCACCCGCGCTTTATACGGAGGCGCCCCCCAACCGGCCAGACGCGCCGCCCAACGGCCGCGCCAACCCAAACCAGCCTGCTTCATCCAAAATTTGCGCCAGTAACGGCGTACTCTTTTCATCACTCCTGCCACAAACGCAAAACCGCATCGCGGGGAAAGGGAGCGGTGAACGTATAAACGTCTCCGCCGGCAGCCGGGCTGTCTGGAACTGTCTCGCCGGTGCGGGGATTAAACCAACTGGCGTTAAAATTGCCGGAAAATTGGGAAAGGTCTACGGTTACGGCCGTATCCTCAGAAACAGGCACGCCGTAATCAGGCAAATCCGGCAAATAGACCAGCAGTTCCCGTTCTCCATCCGTTAGAACCAACCCGTTACTGGCCAGGGCGTCATTGGGCGCCAGCGCCCACCAATCTGTTTGCCGGAAAAATCGAACTAACCGCCCCATATCTTCGCTAGACGGCAGGTCAATCGCTTCGTACCAGCGAGGCTGCTCAAGTTTTTCGTTATCACAACACCCATCGTTCCAATTCCAAATGCCATTGGCCCCATAAGTATATCCGGCCCCGCCGCTCATAAACACTGTCCAGGCGTCTTGTCGCACCATCTCCCGGTTCCAGCCCCATAAGCCATCATAACCGGCTTCAATGTTGATGACTGGCTTGACCGGGACACGGCCGTAATCCTCAACCATTGCCGCGCGGGTAGCCGCCTGATCCCACGTTTGCTGTATGTGAATGTCCAGCCAGGGCGCGCCGGCAAAATGCTCTGCGCTGCTGTACGCCGGAAACGGATCATTGGGTGTAGGATGTACGGCCGTCACATGATCCAGCGCGTCAATCTGCGCCACATACGCCCCCAACTGATCCACTTTCTCCAAATCATCCAGAAAGCCGTACTCGCCCGTCACGATCCAGATGACATTATACGCCTGGTAACGGGCTACCAGATATTTCCAGTAGCGCTGCAAATCGGCCAGGGGCATATCTGCCACGCTCATGTACCATTGACCGGTAATCACCGGAACCAGTCTCTGATCAACAATATATTGAATCCGTTTATCCAACCATTGGAAATTAACAGGGTTAATGACGGTATAAGGATCAAGGTAAGTGGGGCCGCCTTCGTTGACAATATCCGGGTCGTTCGGGTGGCCGGCAACGATCTGGATAACGGTGAACTCCTTTGCTTGCCGGTTGGCAACGTAGTTCGGAAACTCGGCAATGTCGGGGCCGGCGTCGTCGGGGTCCGGCGCAAAGGCCATGCTTGCCCGGTTGCCACGCCAGATAGTATCTCCCAACCAGAAGAAGGGCGTGCCGTCAGCGTAGATGAGGTAACGGCCGTTGTCGCTAACCCGTAGAAAGCCACGCCAGTTGGGATTGGACGCGATTTGGGCCTCGGTCACTGGCTCGGCCAGGAATACGCCGTCGTTGGTGGCGGCATCCAGATCACTGTCTGACGAGTCAACGATATACATCCACTTGCCAGCCTGCGGCGGTGCGAAGCGGATACGCCAAATGTCGCCGCCATCCCAAAAACCTGGTATTCGATAATTCATCCCTTCAGGTCCGGCAAAGGTTGCTGCCAGCGTCACGTCTTGAAATTTTTCGGCGTCAGTGTAGCGATGGCCGGTGGCGAGTTCCAGTTCAAAGATACCCCATTGGGAGACGGTGGGCAGAGAAACGGCCGTAGCCGCGGTGGTAGGCGCGACAATTATCACCGATGTTGGCGTGGGGCTGGTGTATGTTTCGGTCAAATTATTGATTGCTTCCCCTTCTCCTGTTTGTTCACGTGTCGTTGTGACTGTTGGGGTTTCTGTTTGAGACTGCACGCAGGCTGAACTGCTTATAATGAAAACCAAAAACGCCAGTCGCCGAAACATGCGTAACATGTTTGTTTTTTGATTTAGATTTAAGATCAAGCTGCATATCCTTCTACTACCATTTAACCACTCCAGCAAACTTAAAGGTAAAGTGTCCGATAGCGTATAGACCCCAATAATCGTCCCCACGATAGTTCAAATTGATACAGCCATTTCATTTTCGCTTGAGGGGATCTACCCAGCAGGCATTTCGCTTTTTTAGCCAACCACAAATATCTTTGTCCCGCCTCTTTTACAGGAGAGCGAGGCATTCCATAACAAGCAAAATGTTTGTAAAGAAGTACATGAGCATCGGCAAATTTGACTGTTTGCTTAAAAGACTGCCAAAATGTATCCCGATAACGATAATAAACAATAGCTTCAGGTATATCTTTAATGAAATATCCGTGGATCTGTAATCGCCAGGTAAAGTCAACATCTTGACTACGAGTGAAAACTTCCGAAAAACCGTGTACAGACTCGAAAGCGCGGCGCGATACACCCAAATTGGCGCTGACTACATAAGGCAAAAAACCAAGAATAGGTTGTTTAGCACCATTGGGTACCTCAGATCTTTTCCAATTCGACGATGAATTCAACCGGCCAACCTCAAGCCTGCCCGCTGCTAAGTCGTGATTTTCAAGCCCTTTCACCATTGCGGACACCCACCCTGGCGCAACCACATCATCAGCATCACAAAACAGGAACACATCACCATGCGCAGCTTGGGTACCAACGTTACGCGCATATGCCCTGTTTCGCTTTTGCAGTGCATGGACCAGGCGCAAATGCGGCATAGATTGCTGATAAGTTTGGATAAGGTTTACCGTATTATCCGTGGAACAATTATTTACGACGATGATCTCCCAATCATCACTGTAATCCTGACCTCGCAAAGCATCAAGCTGCTCCCCAATTGTTCGGACCCCGTTATAAACAGGAATAATAACACTTACCACTCATAACCTCAGTATGGCAGGGGAAGCTCAACCTGGTAAATTATACCGGCGTGCAATCCTGCTGTCATCTAATTCCTGCAACGTATTTAACCAATTAATATCCCCAGTCTGATACCAACTTCGTCTGATTGGTTTACCCAGCGATAGTAATTCTGGTACTGTAACAAAGCTAATGGGAAAATCAGATCTACTTAAAATTCTATCAAGGGCTTGAAGCATAGGTTTTCGATCAGCATACTGCACTTTTTCCGTATAATAAAGCGCGTCGTGAAGTAGGACAATGTCACCAGGAGTAATTTTGTTTTCCAAACGCGCTACTAGCCGATCTGGTTTGTAATCAAGCCAATCCATAACTACTAAGTTCCACGTAATTACTTGATAACCAAGTAACAGGGCAATATAATGTGAAGTCAAATTTAAATGTCCATAAGGGGGACGAAAAAGACGGACTCCATAAGGTGCAACAGCTCGGGTACAAGCTAGAATTTGTGTAAACCTTTCTCGTGACGTGATATGCGGGAATGATGGGTGATCCCATGAATGATTGCCAATAACATGCCCCGATTTGGCAATCCTTTGAATTATCTCTGGATATTGCTGCGCCATTTTACCCACCACAAAAAATGTCGCGCGAACCTGATGTTTTTCTAGCAAGTCAAGCAATGGCGGCGTGTATTCAGGGTGTGGACCATCATCAAAGGTTAAAGCAGCCACCGGTTTTGGGGTGACTACATGGGTTATCGTCCTGATAGCAGTTTTGGAAAACTTACGAAGGATGGGAATTTTCATTTTCGGTAATTTGGCTGGACCATAGCAAAAACTTATCCTAAATGTGTTGCGGGTCAAACAGGAGGTACCCGATATTTAAGGACACCATGAAACCGGCCAAGTTGCCGCCCCAATCCCCACACTATCTGCGCTTGCCCAGATTTACGATGAACTTTTCGCATCTGTTTTAGCAAGTTTTTCCAATCCCTGAAGTATTGACGCCAAGGATGTTTAATTGGCCGCCCAAATGATTTATATTTTTTAGATAGCCAGACATTGTATTCAGCATAACTCCTCGATTGACAATAGATACCATAGAGAGTTGCTCGATTGCGAACATAAACCACAGCATCAGGGACAAATTGCAGGGGTATACCCTGTTGCTGCACCCGAATACAGTAATCAGTATCTTCCAACTGGTTCATGGTTTCATCAAAGCCTCCCACGGTCATGTGAATAGCCCGCTTTATCCCCAAACCGCAACCACCGGAATGGGCACAATAAGGCGGATACCATAATTTTTGTAACTCAGAGGTCTGAGTGCCACTAACGTAGCCCTGGTATTCACCCTGGTTAAGGTAACCCATATCAAAGCGGGAAGCGACAAAATCGAACCGTTTTAAGGCATCGCCAATGGCAGCCAGCCAACCAGGAGCCACGATGTCATCTGCATCAATAAAAACAACAGCTTCCCCGGAAACGGCTGTTACACCCACATTACGGGCAAAAGCCGCACCCTGTTTGGCTCCGGCATCCACCACTTGTACATGGGGCAGCTTGTACTGATAGCTCTTGAAAATGGAAACGGTTTCGTCCGTCGAACCATTATCGGCCAGAATCACCTCCCAGGAATCCGACCAATCTTGCGCGACCAGGGCATCAAGTTGAGCGTGAAGCGTTGCTGCACTATTGTAAGCAGGAATTATGAGACTTAGTTTCATTCCAATTCAGCAGAAATTAGAGTGCTTCCTTGCCAAAAAAACCCTCTCGTCCTTGATAAGGCCAAATTTATTTCTACGGCCGCCAAAGTTCCTGGCTTCAGAAACCCATCTAAAAACATCTACATTAAAGCCGGCTTGTTCGAGCCTATCCTTATAGTCCATCGCATAAATTCTTACATGGTCCATCTGACCAAAAGCTTCTTCTCTACCAGTTGTAGAGTCTTATGGCGAAAAGATCGACAAAAAATTGTCGATGTCATGATTGAATAGAGATGCCAAGTAATTGAAGTAACGTGAGCATCTCGGATTGCACTTTACCATAC
>JALUPA010000022.1 GCA_027054335.1 Ardenticatenaceae bacterium | reverse complement strand
CCGGGGACGGCGAGATGGCTGACATGGAAATGGAAGGGATGACAGACGGCGAGATGGACAACATGGATATGAGTGATGAAATCCCCGCCGACCTGGACACCTCCTTCTCCCGCCCCACCGAACAGGGTCTTTACCAGGTAACTATCAGTAGTGAACTGGAGCCGCTCAACCTGAATGAAATTCATAACTGGACAATTCACATAGAAACGCCGGATGGTACGGCCGTAGAAAATGCGGAAATTAAGGTAAATGGCGAGATGCCGGTACACCAGCACGGCTTCCCCACTACCCCCCAGGTAACAGAAAATCTGGGCAATGGCGATTACAAGCTGGAAGGTGTTAAATTCAATATGGCTGGTTGGTGGGAAATACGTCTGGATATTTCCGCTGATGGTCAGAGCGACAGTGTGACCTTTAATATCATACTACCGTAAGAAAACGTGGGATTGGAGAATTGGAGATTGGTCCGATTCTCCAATCTCAGCAACGAGGCCAATCCCATGAAAACCAAAATTCGCGGCGCTATCTTTTTGTGGCTTGCCGTTCTGCTTATGTCCTGCGGCGTACCGGAAGAAACGGCCGTAACCCCCACCACACTCCCTACGGCCGTACCCACCGCAGAAGCCGTCACCCTCGGTTGGACGGAAAGCGAAATTGCCGCCCTGAAATCTCTATGGCTGGGCAGCCTGCCCGACCTGCCGCCCGACCCCGCCAACGCTTACGGCGACAATCCGGCTGCCGCCGCCCTGGGGCAGCAGATATTCTTCGACACCCGTTTCAGCAGCAACGGACAGGTATCCTGCGCCACCTGTCATCAACCCGACCTGTTTTTCACCGACGGTCTCTCCCTTTCCCAGGGCGTCGGTCAGACGGGGCGCAGCGCCCCTACCATTGTGGGAACAGCTTACAGCCCGTGGTTCTTCTGGGACGGCCGTAGAGACAGCCAATGGTCTCAAGCCCTCGGCCCCCTGGAAAGCGCCGTGGAACACGGGGCCAACCGCACCTTCTACGCCCACATTCTGGACGAAGACCCCGGCTACCGCGCCCCATACGAAGCCATCTTCGACCCTCTGCCCGACCTGTCTGACCGCAGCCGCTTCCCTGACTCCGCCGGACCGGTAGAAGATGAAGCCGCCCGCGCCGCCTGGGAAGCGATGACCCCGGCCGACCGGGAAACGATTAGCCGGATTTACGCCAACGTAGGCAAAGCCATTGCCGCCTACGAGCGCCAGATCATGCCCGGCCCTGCTCCCTTTGACGACTATGTTGCCGCCCTCCTGAATGAAGATGAAGCCGCCATGCAAACCGCCCTAACAGCAGACGAAATCGCCGGGCTGCGCCTTTTCATCGGTACAGCCAGATGCAGCCGCTGCCACAACGGGCCGCTCTTCACCAACAATGGCTTCCACAATGTGGCCGTGCCCGTCGCAGAAGAAGCAGCCCCGGACATGGGACGCATTAAGGGCATTCAGGAAGCAGTGGAAAATGAGTTCAACTGCCTGAACCTGTACAGTGACGCCGGTAAAGATGATTGCGCTGAAACCCGCTATGCAAAGATGATGGGTCAAGAATTGATCAGCGCCTTCAAAGTACCCACCTTGCGCAATGTGGCCGAAACAGCCCCTTATATGCACGCCGGTCAATTTATTTCGTTAACAGAGGTACTCGACCATTACAATCGCGCCCCGGCCCCGGCTATCGGCCACAGTGACCTGATGCCGCTGAATTTATCAGATGGTGAATTGGCCCAACTGGAAGCCTTTTTGCATACCCTCAGCAGCCCGCTGGCTGTTGACCCGGCGCTGCTTGCCCCACCGGAAAGTTAAAGTTGTCTCCCGGATAAATGGAGTACAGAAAAAATGATAAAACCCACAACCCATTCATCTGCGAGAAAAATAAAGGAGAGTGATGGCATGAAAAACACAAGGCAACTATTTTTATTCTTCCTTCTGCTGCTGGGATTGGCGGTTACGGCCGTCAGCGTGGCCGCACATGGCGATGAAATACTGCTAAGGGCAGACCCGGAAGATGGGGCGGCCCTGGCCCAATCACCAACCCAGGTAACAACCTGGTTCAGTAATGAACTGGACACCAGCAGCACGCTCCAGGTTTTCAATCTGGCCGGGGAGCCAGTGGACAACGGCGATGGTGGCGTGGATTTGAATGATCCGGATCACGCTACCA
Organism: Ardenticatenaceae bacterium; assembly: GCA_027054335.1. Lineage (GTDB taxonomy): Bacteria > Chloroflexota > Anaerolineae > Promineifilales > Promineifilaceae > JAJRTP01. The sequence goes on along the minus strand of JALUPA010000022.1, from coordinate 4,524 downwards.
TGATCGTGTCTCTGCCGCCGCTGGATGAAGGGGTTTACCTGGTGCAATGGACGGCCGTACTCCTGGACGGCGATACTGTTTCCGGCGCGTTCACCTTTGGCGTGGGCCAAGCGGGCGCGGCTGCCAGCCAGCTCCCGGCCGCTACCGCTGCCGACACAACGGCCGAAAACAGCGGCGGCATCCCCACCAGTATTTTAATCGGGGCCGGGATAGGCGCAATTTTAATCGCGGGACTCATCGGCTTTGCCGTGGCTCGCAGCCGCCAAAAAGCGTAAAATCGCGGGCATGACTGCCCTTATGATCGAACAATTGTGCCGGCAAAAGATTCCTCACTGCGTTCAGCAAGACAGATTAAACAATACGCATCACGTTAGTTGCTATCAATCTACCATTCAGTATAATCAATTGTGTCGGGCATTCCGGCAGAAAACATGATGGAGAAAAACATGGCAAGTCGAGTTGTATTTCCTTTTACGGCAATTGTAGGGCAGGAACGCATGAAGCGGGCGCTGATTTTGAACGCAGTCAGCCCACGCATTGGCGGCGTCCTGATTCGCGGCGAACGGGGCACGGCTAAATCTACAGCCGCCCGTGCTTTGGCGGCCCTGCTGCCCGATATTGAAGTGGTGTCCGACTGCCGCTTTGGCTGTGACCCCAATCGGCCAGACCAATGGTGCGACGACTGCCGTCTGCGCCACGCTGACGGAGCGCTGGGCATCACCATCCGCAAAACGCCTTTTGTAGACTTGCCCGTCAGCGCCACCGAAGACCGGGTGGTAGGCACGCTGGACATCGAAAAAGCAATCCAGACGGGGGAAAAACATTTTGAGCCGGGCGTCCTGGCCTCGGCCAACCGCGGCTTGCTGTACGTGGACGAGGTGAATCTGCTGGACGATCACGTGGTGGACTTGCTGCTGGATTCGGCGGCCATGGGCATTAACGTGGTGGAGCGGGAAGGTATCAGCTTCTCCCATCCAGCTAAATTTATTCTGGTAGGCACGATGAACCCGGAGGAAGGGGATTTACGGCCGCAGCTTTTGGACCGTTTCGCTTTTTCCGTCCACATTTCCGGGCTGACCGATTTGCAGCAGCGGGTGGAGATTATGGAACGGCGCATGGCCTTTGAGGTAGACGCCGAAAATTTCCGCCGGGAATGGGCCGGCCGGGAAAAGGAGCTGTCCGACCAGATCAGTCGGGCGCAGGAATTGGTAAACCAGGTAGCCTACACACGGCGGGATTTGCTCTCCATTGCCGGGCTGACCAGTTCGATGAATGTGGACGGCCACCGGGCTGACCTGGTGATTTTGCGCGGATCACAGGCGCACGCTGCTTTCCAGGGGCGGACGCAGATTACAGATGAAGACATCATCCTGGCCGCCGAATTAGCCCTGCCGCACCGGATTAAGGGACGGCCGTTCCAGGATACCTACGTGGCCGCCGCCGATTTGCAGGAAAAACTGGAAGACGCCCAGGCGGAAATGGGGATGGGGGAATATGACGACCAACGGCCAGAAGACGCTGACAGCGACGAAGTAAAAAAAAAGCCTTAGACTCAGCTGAGGAAATGGAAGACGGGGCCGACACCCAGCCCCAGGCGGAAGCCGGCCCCCAATCCATCCCCCAGGCTCCACAGGAAGCGCAGTGGTGGGAAGGGGGTAGCCGCATCCAGTCCAAACAGGAGTTTACCGCCCGCCGTCTGGATACCCAATTAGATAAATTGACCCGCAAACAAGCCGGCCGCCGCTCCCAAACGAAGACAGAACGCAAACGGGGGCATTATATTCAGGCGCGTATCCCCAAAGGCAAGGTGACTGATCTGGCCTTTGACGCCACTTTGCGCGCCGCCGCCCCCTACCAAAAAGATCGGGATCGTTCCAAACTAGCCTTGGCTCTGACCAAACAGGATTTGCGGGAAAAAGTACGGGTGCGCCGGGCGGCCAATCTCATCCTCTTTGTGGTGGACGCTAGTTGGAGTATGGCGGTAGCGGAGCGGATGGAAGCGACGAAGGGAGCCATCATGTCCTTGCTGACGGATGCTTATCAGCGGCGGGACCGGGTGGGGCTGATTGTGTTCAACAAGAACCAGTCCAATCTGGTGCTGCCGCCGACAAATTCCGTGCAACTGGCGAAGAAGGCGCTGGCAGATATTGCCGTGGGGGGGAAAACGCCGCTGTCTGCCGGGCTGCTGATGGCTTACGAGGTATTCCGCAAGGAATCGTACACCCATCCTGACGTGATGCCCATGATGATTTTGCTGACGGATGGCGCGGGGAACGTGAGCCTGAGCGACATGCCGCCCCAGGCAGAAGCGCACAAAATCGCGGAATTGATCAGCGACGCCGGGGTGCGCTCGGTGGTGATCAATATGGAACACGCCGCTTTTGACCAGGGTTTGGCGCAGCAGTTGGCGGACAAGCTGGACGCGCCCTGCCACACGCTGGAAGATTTGCGGGCAGAGACGTTGTACCGGACGGTGCTGGGGGAGTTAGATTAAGAGAGTTGGAATGGGGACGCTGATTAACGCTGATGACGCTGATAAAAAGATAAAAAATCAGCGTTATCTGCGTTAATCAGCGTCCTGAAAAATTCACGGGACGAACGTATTTGCATTGGTCGGCGTTGTATGAACGGTATGCGGGGGAGTTGGAGGATTTTTGGGGGCGGCGGGAGGCACACGGCCGTTTCCAACGCAAGTTTCATCTGTTTGGGCTGGCTTTCAGGCTGCGGAGTAATGTGGCGGAGGCGTTAACGGCCGTAGACCTGGCCCTCCCCCTGTATACGCAAATTGAGAGCGAAACGGATGCGCCGGAAATAGAGATTCAGGTGGCAGCACGGCACGGCCGTTTGGCAGCCGAACCGCCGCCGCAGGATTTGATGCAGCGCATTACCTATACGGGAGACGGAGATTGGCTGGCGTTGCATCTAGGGATGTGGGGGCAGGTTCACGTGGATTTGGGGCGGGGACGGGCGACGGCCGTTATCGCCTCGTCGTTAGCCCAACGGCCTGATTTGTTCGTCCAATGCGTCCTACACACCATTTTGCTGAATTTTATCATCGCCGCCGGGTACGGGATGCTGCACGCTTCCTGTCTGGAGCGGGCCGGCCACGCCCTGCTGCTGCTGGCGCCGCACAACACGGGCAAATCTACCACGGCGCTGCGGCTGGCGCTGGCCGGCTGGCGGCTCCTGACGGACAGCATGGTGTTTGTCTCTTCGGGAGAAATGTTGCCGCAGATTGCGCGGATTGGCGCGGATTCTACTAAAACAAATCCCCAAAATCCGCGCAATCCGCGGCTAAAAAATGAAAATATCCGGCTGCTGGGGTTCCCTGTGGGGCAAATCAAGCTGCGGGCGGATATGGCGGCGCAGTTTCCCCACTTACGGCCGTACTTGACCCCGGAAGTGGTGCGCGACGAGACAAAATACCGCCTGGATTTGCGGCAGGTGGCTGGTGTGTCGGTTTGGGAAACGGCCGTCACCCCCAGTCGCACCACCCTCTGCCTGATGTCCCGCCACGACGCACCGGATACTCGCATTTTGGCCGTACCGCCAGAGCAGGTAGGGGAAGCAATTATGCAGAACAGCTTGTATTTTGACGATACGGTCGTGTGGCAGAAAAATCTGGCGCAATTAATGAGCTTTTTGGAGGGGACGGCCGTTTGTCGCTTGAACATTGGCACGGAGGGGAACGATGTGGTTGGGAAATTGGGTGAGATTTAGAGTGGGGATATAACTGTTCTCTTGGACAACGTGTTATAATTTTTGATGAGGAACAAAGTTATACCTACTTATCCTTACCGTATCTTGTCCAATAATACCTTTCGTATTCATTTCGTATTCATTCGAATAATGGTCGCATTATCAATGCATCTTTTGATTCAGATAAAATAACCACATTGACAAGTCTATCCACTTATAAACAATGTCAGAACTAGACGATTGACACATCCGGAATTGTACCGATTCGTGTCCAGTACAAGTGTAAAACATTATGTGTCCAGAGTAGAAATCTACTAAATCCATTTATTCTTGAACACAATACTATTTTACAGGAGGCCCAAGTGAATGGCGAAATAACCAAACTACATCAGTTCATTGTTGATTATTTCAACCTGCAAGAACTAAAAACTCTCTGTTTCAATTTGAGAGTCAATTATGACACTTTGCCGGGAGAAGAGTTAGTCGCCAAATCTCGTGAACTAATAATCACTCTTGGGCGGCAAGGACGATTCGAAGATTTATTGGCTTTATTGCATAAGGAACGTCCAGCTAAATCTATGCAGATAGAACTTATCGAAACATCTGACTTGGCTAAAGTATTATACGAAGAATTATTGTCATTCTCTTATCACCTCCCATCTGAGAGAGAATCTTTCGAGGTGTATGCAGAAAAATTTATCAATCAAATAGAATAAAGTGACCCCAATTGTCAAGACCACAAATCGACAAAGTTAAGGTGGATCATTGGGTCACAAAATCGGTACATTAACAGCAAAATGAATATCAGCCGGCGTCAGATAGCCA
>JALUPA010000021.1 GCA_027054335.1 Ardenticatenaceae bacterium | reverse complement strand
GAATAGCTAGAATTGTTACTGCTATGGGTCTGTTCATCTGTTTTTCCTCCTAAATTTTTTCTGACTTTTTCTTGAAAATCGCCTGTGGCAAGGATCGCCTGAACTATACCATATAAACGGCCGTTTCCCCATCCCGTAATTCCGCTATAATACCCGTATACTCAAGTAACAGTCACTTCCCAAGTGACTGTTACTTCTATCTACCAAGAGGTGATAAACATGACCAAACTATCCGATCCCTTCGGTGCGCGGGCTAAACTGCCCGGCGCTGATGTGTCTTATTACCGTCTCAATGCGCTGTCCTCAATCGCGGCCGTTGAGCGGCTGCCTTATTCGATTAAAGTGCTGCTGGAAGCCTTGCTGCGTAATTGTGACGGCTACCTGGTTTCCCCGGAAGACGTGGAGCGGCTGGCCTGCTGGAACGCCAAAGCGCCGGAAAAAGTGGAGCTGCCCTTTATGCCCGCCCGCGTCATCCTGCAAGACTTTACCGGTGTGCCGGCCGTGGTAGATTTGGCTGCCCTTCGTTCCGCCATGGCCCGGCTGGGTGGCGACCCGGAAAAGATCAACCCGCAGGTTCCCGTGGATTTGGTGATTGACCATTCCGTGCAAGTGGATACCTTCGGTTCGGCCGCCGCCCTGTTCATCAATGCCGAAAAAGAGTTCGTGCGCAACCGGGAGCGGTATGAATTCCTTAAATGGGGGCAGCAGGCGTTGGAAAACTTCTCTGTTGTGCCCCCGGCCACCGGCATTGTGCATCAGGTCAACCTGGAATATCTGGGCCAGGTGGTGATGACCCGCCAGATGGGGGACGATCTGGTAGCCATCCCGGACAGTCTGGTAGGCACAGATTCGCACACGACGATGATTGACGGTCTGGGCGTGCTGGCCTGGGGGGTGGGCGGCATTGAGGCAGAAGCGGTGATGCTGGGCCAGCCCATCTACATGCTCACGCCGGATGTGGTGGGGATGCGCCTGACGGGCCGGCTGCCGGAAGGAGCCACAGCCACCGATCTGGTGCTGGTGGTGACCCAAATACTGCGCCAGCATGGCGTGGTGGGTAAGTTTGTGGAGTTCTTCGGCCCCGGCCTGGACAATTTGAGCCTGGCAGACCGGGCGACCATTTCTAATATGTGCCCGGAATACGGGGCAACGGTGGGCTTCTTCCCGGTAGATGAGGAGACGCTGCATTATTTGCGGAACACGGGCCGGCCGGAGGAACACGTGGCGTTGGTGGAAGCATACACGAAGGCGCAGGGCTTGTTCCGCACGCCTGACGCGCCGGAACCGGCATTTACGGCCGTCGTCGAACTGGACATCTCTACTGTAGAACCCAGTCTGGCCGGGCCAAAACGGCCGCAAGATCGTATCGTCCTTTCCGACATGAAAGAGCAGTATCGCCAAACTTTGCTGGCTCCCGTTGGGCCGCAGGGGATTGGTTTGCGAGAGGAAGAGTTGGGGCGCACGGCCGTCGTGCAAAATAATGGTGAGAGTGAAGAAATCGGGCATGGCGCCGTGGTTATTGCCGCCATCACCAGCTGCACCAACACCTCCAACCCCAGTGTGATGGTGGGGGCGGGGCTGCTGGCTAAAAAGGCGGTGGAAGCCGGGCTGCACGTGCCGTCTTACGTCAAGACCAGCTTGGCCCCCGGCTCCCGCGTGGTGGAAGATTATCTGAAAAAGGCGGATTTGATGCCTTATCTGGAAGCGCTCGGTTTCCACATCGTCGGTTTTGGCTGCACCACCTGCATCGGCAACTCCGGCCCGCTGCCGCAACCGGTGGCTAATGCCATCCAGGCAGGGGATTTGGTGGCGTCGGCTGTTCTCAGCGGCAACCGCAACTTTGAAGGCCGCGTCAGCCCCCTCACCAAAACCAACTATCTGACTTCCCCGCCGCTGGTAGTAGCTTACGCTCTGGCGGGCACGACGGATATTGATTTGACTACCGAACCGGTGGGCCATGACCCCAACGGCCGTCCCGTCTACCTCAAAGACATCTGGCCCAGCAGTCAGGAAATCGCCGA
>JALUPA010000020.1 GCA_027054335.1 Ardenticatenaceae bacterium | reverse complement strand
CCCGTACCCGGAACCAACTCAGACATTAACGGCCGTTCCCCTGCCGCCTGATTTACCCGTTCCGGTAGCCCGTTACTACAAAGCGATTACTTCGGCCTCGCTCAACACAAGCATGGGGGAGCGGGTTCCGGTAGTGGAAACGGCCGTCATCAGCGGGCGGGGGCGGCTGCGGATCAAAGGCGTTACCTTTCCGGCGCGTTTTCGCTTCACCTACATCGCCGGACAAAGCTACCGCCACACCATTGAGGCCACCTTCTTCGGCTACCCGCTGCTGAAAGTCAACGAATGGTATCTGGACGGCCAGGCGCGCCTGGAACTGCCCGTCGGCGTCATCGAAGACGAACCCAAAATTGACGCGGCCGCCAATCTCGGCCTGTGGGGGGAATCCGTCTGGCTGCCTTCCATCTTCATCACCGATCCCCGCGTGCGTTGGGAAGCGATTGACGAGAACCGCGCCCGCCTGATCGTGCCTTTCGGGGGCGACGAGGATCAGTTCACCGTTACCTTCGATCCCCAGACCGGACTGCTCCGCACGCTGGAGGCGATGCGCTGGAAGGAACCCGCCAGCGAGACGAAGCTGCTTTGGCATAACGAGGCACTGGGCTGGCGGCCGTTTCACGGAATATTGATCCCCTCGCCCGCCGCTACAACCTGGGAAGATGAGGGAACGCCCTGGGCCGTGTGGACAATCGAAGATGTGGTCTACAACGTAGACGTGCGTGACTACATTCGTGCTGAAGGGCCTTAAACTTTCCCCTCGTTCCCACGTTCTATGTGGGAATGCCCGCCTGGACGCTCTGCGTCTACGCGACGCGGAGCGTCGGGCAAAGCATTCCACGCGGAGCGTGGAACGAGGGAATCTTGATGAAATATGATGTGGAGAAGATGACATGAACCAACTTAGCAGTGTGACGATTTTATTGGTTAAACTTGCTTTCAAGCTCATCCCGCCGGGCCTGTGGCTTGGAACTGCACTCATTGTGGCTCTCTGGCTGGTCGTGATGATCAGGATGTGGGGTGCCGCGCCAAAGAGAAGGGCGTCGCGGCGCTCAAATCGTAGACAGGAGGCCGCAGGATGAAGAGACAGATGGGACTTCAAGCGGGCGCAAAGTTCACCGCCCTCACGATTTTATTGTTTGCCCTTTATGCCGTTGATTTTGTGAAGGGGCGTTGGGCCGAAACAGTGATGACAGCTCCCCTGGCGCTTTTGGTGATGGCGCTGCTGGATACGGCCGTACTCACCATGGCCACTCACCGTCTGCGCTATAACAGCTGGCAGCTAACTGGGGCGATCTTCTTGCTCTTTTACGGCGTCAAAACCTTCCTGGTGGGTATAGAAGCTGTGTACCTCAGCGACGTATTGACGCCGCTAATGGCCCGCAGCCTGTTCCTCAACGGCTTGATTGTGGCCGCCCTGTTCACCCCTGTAGCAGTTCACTGGACGGCGCATAAACGGGTGGTGACGACCGCAAAAGCAGCCAGGCCGACGCTACGAACTGCCGCTGGATGGTTGGGTCGGCTTTTGCTGGCCGGTATTTTGTACCTTGTACTCTTTATCGCTGGTGGTTTGCTGCTGTTCACGCCTATCGCCAATGTCCTTGATCCGGTTGGAGCCGCTGCTTATCTGGCCGGGTTTTCCGCGCCGGATTGGCTGCCGTTGTTTATCATCGCCAGGGGGGCTATATGGGCGTTGTTGGCGCTGCCGGTGATTCGGGGGCTGAACGGCCGTTTCTGGCCCAATGGTTTGCTGCTCGGCCTGCTCTTTGCCGTGCTGATGGCTGACAACCTGCTCGTACCGGCTACTATCCCAGCTACGATGCGCGTGGCGCACTTTATAGAACTATTTGTCGAAAATATGCTTTTCGGCCTGGCGCTTGTCTGGTTGATGGGGCAGCCGCGCCGTCATCGGGTGCTGACGCCGTCTTTTAGTGCAGATTGAAACGGATCCTATCCATCTGACCAGGGCCAATTCTCCCCAGATGCCTGATCTGTCTGGGGAGTTTTTGTTTTATGGTAGAGGCAGTGAGGTGCGATATGAACGAATTCAATTCTTTTAATTGGCAAATGGCTATGGCCCAGGCGCAACGGCCGTTAGATTCCTGGGAGAACAGGAGCTATCGGATGGTGTTAACGGCCGTGCGGCTGTATGAGAAGGCTCAGTGGCGCGGCCGTCTGGCTCGATTAGCAGCCTGGTTAGGACGACGGCCGTATCATCTGCTCGATCTGGCAGCAGTAGAACAGCACTGTCAAATTATCAACCGGTATCACGCCGGGTTGCAGACCGTGCCGCTGGGGCAAATTCAGGGCAGCGACGGCCGTAGCCATGATTTTGACGCCGCTTTTCATCCCTGTCGCCGCCACAGCCGGGAGCCGTGGCTGCGCGTGGCGCTGGACTGGTTGGCCGGAGAAGCGTTGCCGCCGGTCGGACTCATCCGGGTAAGCGGCGTTTACTTTGTGCGTAACGGACACCACCGCGTCTCCGTGGCCCGAAGCATGGGCCAGGAATTGATTGAGGCGGAGGTGACGGTGTGGCAAGTCGCCGAAGTGACAGTCACCTCCCAGGTGACTGTCACTTGAAAACGATGCGCGTACTATTAGCAAACACCCGGCAAAAAGTGCGTTCTGCATTGCGCTTGCTGTTGGCGCAGAAGCCGGAGTTTCAGGTAGTCGGTGAAGCGGCCGACGCCACCGGTTTGCTGCTGGCGGTGGAGCGCAAACAGCCTGACTTGCTGCTGCTGGATTGGGAACTGCCCGGCTTACCCGCCGCTTACCTGCTGCGTTTACTGCGCCAGGAACGGCCGTCCCTGAAAATCATCGCTCTGAGCAGCCGGCCGGAAGTGCGCCAGGCTGCCTTGCAGGCCGGAACCGACGGCTTCATCAGTAAGAACGAACCGCCGGAAAAGGTGCTGGCAGCGATATATACGGTAGGGCAAGGGAAATGAAAATGAAACGAGTGGTTATTTTAATGAGCGTGGGAATAATACTGTTTCCCATAGTGATAGGTATTGTCTCCGCTATCAGCAATAGCGGCTTGCCCACCCATTCACAGGTCGTGGCCCAGTTAAATGACCAGGAAAAAGCGCGCCTGACCGAGTTCTTCCATTTGCGGCAAACGTTAGGCGACGCCGCCTGGCCGGAGTGGGGGGAAGCTGCGATTCCGGTTATCGTCTACAATGAGAGTTACGCCTTCCTGGTCGGCTATCCCGATCCTAATCCGCCGGATGGCTGGGTAAAAGTGCCACAAAATGAGCTGCAGGGCGGCCCCTGGGAACCGGTCCCCGACGATACATTCGACGGCCGGGTTTATTACCGCCAGCGTTTGCCCGTATCGGGGGAGACGCCCCAGGCGTTCACCGTGCGCGTGGGGGAGCATTGGGCGGCCAGCTTGCAGACGAAAGAATGGATGGCGATTTCGTTAACCAACCAACTGCGCGCCGATTTGCCAGCGCCGTTGGCGCCGATTTTCCCTTACCGCCTGGCAGTTCGCTTGTTAAGCGGCGGCAGCGATTTGTACGTGGCGCTGCTGGCCCACGAATCATTCCATGCGTACCAGGGGGTGGTTGCGCCTGAACGACTGGCGGCGGCGGAAACGGCCGTACACCAGGAAAACAACTACCCCTGGGACGCCGCCGGTTTGCAAGCTGCCTGGCAGACAGAGCTGGACTTGCTACGAGCCGCGTTAGCTACCAAATCAGAAGCGGAAACGGCCGACTTAGCCCAACAATTTCTGAACCAACGGCAGCAGCGCCGCCAGGAATTTGGCCTGGATGGTAAGTTAGCCGATTACGAGCGGCAGAGGGAATGGCTGGAAGGGTTAGCCAAATACGTCGAACTGGAAATCTGGCAGCAGGCAGCTGCCGCGCCGGGGTACGAACCGGCGGATGCGCTGGTAACGGACCCTGATTTTGCGCAGTACGCTGGCTTCGAGAAACGCTGGTCGCAGGAAATAGCCCAGATGGGGCGGATGGCTGATGATGAGGGGGACGGCCGTTTCTACTACAGCGGCGTGGCGCAGGCGGCGCTGCTCGACAAGCTGACGCCGGGTTGGAAGGAGCGGGGGCTGGCCGAGGGTATCTTTTTGGAAGATTTGTTGGAAACGGCCGTGGTACACCGCTAAAATGGGGGAGAACAAGGAGATAAGTCTTATGCGTACCGCCACAAAGGTTCCCCAAAAACAGTTAAATCCCAGACGGTTTTTTATCCTGGCTATTGGTTTGTCATGGCTTTTCTGGCTGCCGGCGGCCTTGTCCGGGCGGGATGCCCTGTCGTTTCCGCTGGTACTCCTGTTTATAGCTGGTGGTATCGGTCCGGCTGCCGCCGAAATTGTCTTAATTACCCGCAGCCACGACAAGATACAGTGGCGTGATTACTGGCAGCGGGTACTTGATTTTCGGCGGATCAGCGCCGGTTGGTACGCTGTGATTTTACTCACGTTCCCCATCCTGAACGGTCTTGCCATCTGGCTGAGTTTTCTGCTGACCGGCGAGCAGCCAGATTTTGCTACTGCCCGGCGGTTGCTTTCCCCGCCGTGGGCAATTTTGCCCTTTGCCTTTTTTATTCTGCTCTTTGGCCCGCTGCCCGAAGAGTTGGGCTGGCGCGGGTATGGGCTGGACAGCTTGCAAACCCGATGGAACGCGCTTACGTCCAGCCTGATTCTGGGTGCGATGTGGGCCTTGTGGCACCTGCCCCTGTTCTTCATGGTCGGGACGTTCCAGCACGATGAAGCAGGCTTTGGCACGCCAGAGTTCTGGTCGTTTTGCCTGGGCGCCATCATCAGTTCTATTTTGTTTACCTGGATTTACAACAACAACCGGCGCAGCACTCTGTCGGCCATCCTCTTTCATTTTTCCATCAACTTCAGCGGAGAATTCCTGACACCGGGCGAACAGGCCAGATTTTATCAACTACTGCTGATGGGAGTAATGGCAACGGCCGTTATCCTCATTTGGGGAGCAAAAACGTTGGCTCGCTCCAGAAAGCCAGGCTTTTCAGGCAAATATAGCGTTATAGATTCACCAGAAGAAGGTATCCGGTGATTTTGTGTTCATTCTCCGTCTCGTTCCCACGTTTTACGTGAGAATGCCCGCCCGGACGCTCTGCGTCCACGCGACGCGGAGCGTCTGGCAAGAGCATTCCACGCAGAGCAGAGCATTCCACGCAGAGCAGAGCATTCCACGCAGAGCGTGGAACGAGGGGGCACGAGGAGATTGCTGATGAAGACAGAAATGGTAACCCTTAACACCGGAATACAGATCGAATACGCTTTGTCCGGGGCGACAGAGGGGGAAACGCTGCTTTTTGTTCATGGCCTGGGGGCCAACCTGCGCCAATTTGAGCCGCAGCAGTGTTTTTTCCAGGATGAGTGCAGGGTGTTGTTGGTTTCTTTGCGCGGACACGGCCGTTCAGCCAGCCTGCCCCGGCCCACGCCCGCCAATTACACCGTCAGGGTGCTGGCTCAGGACATTCAGGCCCTTTTACATCATTTAGAGATGGGGCGAGTCCATTTTGTGGGCAATTCGTTGGGCGGGCTGGTTGGCTACGAACTGCTGGGCCTGGACGCCAGCCGGGTTTCATCGTTGACTACCTTTGGCACGACGGCCGAACTCCACGCCTCCCCTTTCCTATTGTGGACTCAACTGGCCTTGATCCGGCTGCTAGGCCCCAAAGGGATGGCCTGGCTGGTGAGCAAAACTGCCTCGCCGGATAAGGCTGTGGCAGTCCAGGTAGGCCAGATGTTCCGGATGGCCGCAAAGGACGCTCTGGCGCTGATCACCGGCAACATCGCCGACTATGACTACACCGGAACCAGCCACCGGCATGACCTGCCCATGCTGTTGATCCGGGGTGGGCGGGATCGGGAGATTAACGCCCATCTGGATTCGACGCTGGCAGCCTGGCAAGGAAAGCGTGGCTTCAAGCTGGTTGATCTGCCGCAGGCTGGTCATTTCGCTAACATGGAGCAGCCGGCCGCATTCAATGAGGCGTTGGCTGACTTCCTGCATCTGGGAGAATCTAATGTGGATTCTTTTTAACGCTGCGCTGGGCGCTTTGGGCGGTATGTTTCTGGCCTGGGGGCCGCTGAACGGCCGTTACCCGCTCATCTTTCTCTTCGCTCTCCTCGGCGGGATGGCCGGCGGCGATTTATGGCTGCGCCAGCAAACGGCCGTTAATCTTTCTACCACTTTTTACACAATTCAGTGACATTTTCGCAGATACAAATAGTGTACCTCCGTCCCATAACTAATATCCTATATATTTTCACCATGTTTTCCATAATTATATCTTCGTGATATGATGAAGTATTAAAGTTAAAAAAGTGTTGACAGATCAAGAAATTTTACAAAACGTAGTATATTTAACGTGGTTAACCAGACAAACGTAGACGGTAAGTTTAAGTAATTTGTTGGAATGTATTTGAATAGTAATTCCTTAACACTTATATCCTCATAGGTGTGTCCTCAACATTCATACTTCCACAAATGATTTTCTGTTCAACAAAGAGCTATCGAGTTCTCATCACTAAGTACGTCAAAATCATTAGGCCCCAAAATTTTACTTGTGAGCGTCTATAAATAACTTCCCGTTTAGTTGACAGTCACCTCACAGGTGACTGTCAACTTGGCGCAAGTAATTTTTGGACAATTACTTAGTGATTAGTTAAGCTCTACGCATCTTTCGCTAATAAAATAAAATAAGTGCTTTTAGAAATTCGTGAACTGCCAAATATTGGGCAAGTATTTTTCGTTAATATAAGGCAGGTTATGTACGCTTATATTTATGTAAAGCTGTGTTCATTGCCTATATTTAGATATGTGTAAAAAGTGATAGGAGAAAAAAATGTATGACGAGAGAAAAAAGGTTTTAGCTGATTTGCAGTTGAACACCGGTGCTTGTTGTCTCTTCCTCTTTAGTCTGGAGGGTTATTTGATAGACAGTGCTGGAAATGCCAACAATCTGGATACAGAGGCAATTGGCGCCCTCGTGGCAGCTGAATTTGCCGCTGCCGCATCTTTGGCCACCTTGATTGGAAATAAGTTGACCTTTACTTCTAACTACCATGAAGGACCAGATTACAGTATGTATGTACATGGTGTGAGAGGCAAAGGATTGCTAGTTGCTATTTATGATACCAATAGTAATTTAGGCACTGTTCGCTATTACACGAATAAAACAATAAGTGATCTAGAACAATTGCTATCTACAGGAATATTGTCCCCATTGGACAAATTTACGGATGAAGCTGATCTGGAACACGTAATGAATAACCGTATAGAACAATTATTTGGATTGGCCGAACAATAGAATAAAAGGAAACAGTATGGCTTCTTTAACGCAAAGAGAAAAGAAATATCAATTACGCAGCGGCCTTTTCATACTTCCTGGACATGATAAAAAATTTAACCGTTTACTGTCTAATCTGTTGCGTGATCTACCCGCTAAATTTATTGTATTGGTAGATATTACCGGCCAAGTTGTTTTAGCTAAAGGTGAACACAAAGACGTAAATCTGATAATGCTCGGTTCATTGGTCGCTGGTGATCTGGCTGCCAGTCAGGAAATCGCCCGCCTGACAGGAGAATATCAGGATTATCAAATCATCTTGCGTGAAGGGCAATATAGCCACAGTTTTATTGCCGAAGCGGGCAGTCATCTGGCCTTGCTAATTCAAGTAGACAATGAAGTGCCATTAGGTTGGGCGCGTATGCTTATCATCAAAACGGCCCAGCAGTTAGCCGATGTGATAGCCAAAATCACACCCTCTGCTGCTGAAGTAGCTGATATGGAACATGAAGTAGCCTTGTCACTAGATGAATCAGAAGAATCGTTAGAAGATTTATTTGGAGACGCATTAGATAGTATGTGGGGTGAGTAATGCGAATTAACTGGCAATTGCGACGCTTAAACTTAAAAATTGTTTATTATGGCCCGGCATTAAGTGGTAAAACCACTAACCTGGAGATTATCCATCGTTCTGTCAATCCCAATCAGCGCAGCGATCTGGTTTCATTGAAAACACATGAGGATCGCACACTTTATTTTGATTTTTTACAGCTAGAACTAGGCAAGATTGCCGGTTTAACACCTCAAATTCAATTATATACGGTACCTGGTCAATCTTATTATGAGGCCAGCCGCAAAATTGTATTGCGCGGCGCAGACGGTGTAGTTTTTGTGGCTGATTCGGGCAAGCAGCGGATGCGGGCGAATTTGTTAGCGTGGCGTAATATGCGGGAACATCTAGCCTCGTTTAACTTAAACATGGATCAGTTCCCGATAGTGGTCCAGTTTAATAAGCGAGATCTGCCTACGGCCGTTCCTATCCACATTATTTCCCACATCCTCCAAGTAAACGGCACACCCACTGTTGAAGCAGAAGCTGCACAAGGAAAGGGGGTTTTGCTTACACTAAAGGCAATTACCAAACAAGTTATGGCTCAAGTTCAGCGTGAATTAGTTGCCGCTTGACAGATTTTATGAATTAAGAGGGAGAATTATGATTAGAGAGAAAATTATTGCAAAGGGTAACAAGTCTGGTTCGGCGCAACTTTCCGACATTTTAGCACAGATAAACCAGCAAGGAAATTTTTCCATTGCCATCATCACAGATCAAAATGGCTTTCCCGTCGCCTCTGCATCCGCACCAGGGGAAGACCCGGATACGCAATCAGCAGTAGTGGCTTTGATACAGAAAACGGCCGTTCAGGTCCATAATCAATTGGGAATGGCTCAGGCAGATGAAATTTCTCTATTTGACGCTGAAGGACAACGTTTGGTTTGTCGTCCTTTCTCTGTTAATGATTATGACATGATCTTAGCAGTACGTATACCGGACAAAAAGCAAAGCTACCGTCGCCTGACTAACCAGGCAATTCGGGACATCAAAAAATCGTGGCGATTGTAGAGGGAGGATGACACGAAATGGCGCTACAAGGCAATTTACGCGACATGGCCGTAGCTGATTTGATCCAACAATATGGACAAAGTGGGCAAACGGCCGTTTTACAAATCCAAAACGATAATCAGGAAGCAATTCTTTATATACACAACGGCACAGTCGCCCATGCAATTATGGGTGACCAACAAGGCGAGGAGGTGGTTTATCAAGTATTAACGTGGCAGGAAGGGTCATTCAGCTTGGAAATGGACATACTGCCCCCGACAACAACGATTACTCGTAGTTGGTCAGGCTTATTATTAGAAGGTGCGCGTCGCTTAGATGAAGACAAACAGCAACCCGCCCAAACAAAACTAAAAAAAGAGGTAAATAAAATGGCAACAAAAAGAAAAAGTGACAGAATCGCAGATGTACTATCAGAACTATTGCAGGAATCGGCTGACATTGAAGGTGCAGCTGTTATCGGTATTGATGGTTTGGTCTATTCTGCCAATGTCCCTCACCGTGACCTGGATGTAGACATGGTTGGCGCCGCAGCAGCGGCATCTCTTGGTTTGAGCAAACGCAGTGTACAACAATTCAAGCGTGGTAATTTTACCCGCACCCTTATCCAAGGCGACGCTGGTAACATCGTTATCGTGCCCTTAAATGATGACACTTTGCTAGTAGCACTTACGCCCAATGCGGTCAACCTGGGGATGGCTTTTGCTGAAGTCAAAGACTCAATTGCCCAACTGCAAGAAATCTTATAAATTGTGAATTTTTTTAGCTATAGCCTCTCACCAGTTAACTTGAGAATGGTCACATTCATCGGCGTTAATCCGTGTCTGGCATAAGGAATCAATTAAATGGCAACCGAAGACGAAAAGAAAAGGAATTTGGCACGATTAAACGCTATGATCATTTACGGCCTGGAAAAAGGGTTGTGGGATTTATTTGGTGAATCTGCATTGGCAACTACCAATGTAGTAGGTCGGGGCATGTTGGAACTCCTGGAGAAAAATATGGGGTTAGAGATTGCCGGTGAAAGCCCGCAGGATATGCTAACCGAAATCGGTCGCTTATTCGTAGACGAGTTCGGTATTGCAACCGACTTTAACGTAGCTTATGAAGGCGACACAGCCGATTTTGCAGTACAAAACTGTGTTTTGATGCGGGTAGAAGAAGATTTAATCAAAGCCGGTATCAAACCATTTGTATGCCCCTATCTTAATATCGCATCCGCCGCTATGCGTCAACGTTTAGGGGAAAGAACGGCTATTCGCAAATTCGAAATAGATATAGAAGAACGCCGCTGTGATATGCAATTCCAGATGGTTTAAGTAAATAACCAAAGATTGGTTCAATTTGGATAGGTTGAATCAGTCTTTGGCAGCAATCCCATCTGTTGGTTCTCCCGAACCGGTATGCCAGCGGCACAAAGGAGAGATTCAAATGGCAACTGAAGACGAAAAGAAAAGAAATCTGGCACGATTAAACGCCATGATCATTTACGGCCTGGAAAAAGGGCTATGGGACTTATTTGGCGAATCTGCCCTGTCTACAACCAACGTTGTAGGCAAAGGTATGTTGGAACTCCTGGAGAAAAATATGGGGTTAGAGATTGCCGGAGAAGACCCACAAGATATGCTAACTGAAATTGGCCGTTTATTTGTGGATGAATTTGGTATTGCCACAGATTTTGACGTAACCTACACGAATGACAAAATTGACTTTTCTGTGCAAAATTGTGTTTTGATGAAGGTGGAAGAGGACCTTATTAAAGCCGGCATCAAACCGTTTGTCTGTCCGTATCTTAATATTGCCTCTGCTGCCATGCGCCAGCGGTTAGGTGAGAGAACGACCGTTCGTCAATTTGACGTAGATACGGCAAATCGTCATTGCTCTTTGGAATTCCAAATGGTTTAACAAATTGATGGGATTGGTTCAAGCGGATCGGATAGATTGAACCAATCTCATAATTTATCAACGGACATGACAGACAAACAGTTTCACCTCTTACAATTGATCCAAGCTGGGATTGGGTTTGACGAAACGGATAATGATCTTCTGACGGCCGTTTCCCCTCTCGTGCAGCCAAATAAATTAAACGCTAACATTCCTGCCCCAGCAGAGTTGTTCCGTCCTCTCTTGAACCGTTGGGCGCGCCACAATTTATTGGCTCCCCGTGACAACATCTATGCTCAACGATTGTGGCTACTGGCTCTGGGTGGCTTAAGTGTCGGTATGCCACTCACTTTTTTGTCAGATGCCATCCACTCATTCTACCGGCAAATTGGCGATCAACTCGCTCCGGAACAATTGGCTGATTATCAAGATACCCTAAAGAAGGGAGCACAAGTTGATATTGCTATGCTGGAACAATGTTACCATCGCGTACCCCAATCTAACCTCACATGAAAGACCCTATTCTCTTCCGCCGCACCGATACTCTATCTTTAGAAATGGCTGCCTATTGGAAAGACCTGCTCTATCGCGTTGTTAAAGTCGGGGTAGAATTGGAAGTAGCACCGCGAAAAGGAATGAAACGGCCGCTATTTGAAGACACCATACGCCATTCCCTTACCCCGTCCGGTTCCGTTGCACGGCTGGGCGAAAACGGTGTATGGGACGTACAAACAGAACATTGCGGTGTTGAAATCCGCGTCATTGGCCGCCATCCTTACTTTCCTGCACTACAAGTACAATACAAAACAATCATGGATGTGCTTATACAACAGGGCGCCCGCCCCCGTGCTACCTGTGGTTTGCATTACCATTTGCTGGCCCCCGGCTTGGCCGAACCAATGCCTGAAATTATTGTAGCCAACCTTTGGAACCTGACCCGCCGCTACGCCCCTGAACTCAAATTCATCGCCAGCGCCGGTGAAAGTCGTGGATCGCTCTGTCGCCGCCGTAATCACAATAGTCATTTAGAAATGATGCGCCGTTCTCCCGGCAGTCAGTCTATGGCCAGCATCCAATCCGCTCTTAAAGAAAGCCGTATCGTTCCCGAACACCAAAACTTCCTCAATTTGGAACATCTGGGATTTACGGAAGCAGAAGATATCTTTCCCTTCCATCTGGAATTTCGTTATCCCGATGCCCACCTGTCGGCAACGGCCATTACCGCCACTACTTTTCTTTTCCTGGCAATGCTGCTGAAAGCAGTTGATTTGAGTCGTTACGGCGTTATTCACGTGGGTAAAATCCAGCCTTGGCAGCGCAAACGGGAAATAATGAATTTACTTAGCAACAACGATGGTTGTCTGGCAACCAGCGATACCAGGGGCATTAGCGACGACGTCATCGAGGAACTGCGCCAGGGAGCCTACGAACTACTTGATTTACTTGCCCCTGCATTCAGCCGTTTTGAAAACAATTCGGCTTTGGATGTACTGTTATTCCTGACCGAAACCCCCATTTCTCTTATGCGCTGTGCCGGATATGATTGGCCCCAAATTGAAAATTTTCTGACAGAGCGTGCCGCCACAAACGAAATGGGGCTGGATCAAACCGACAAACATCTCATGCAACGCATTGAGTTGGGTGAATGGGCCGGGCAACCCTCAATCTCAGCCTGGCAATGGCACGCAGCCCGCGAACTATTTCTCACACCGGCAGATCTAGAACGTCGTCTGGAAAAACTACAGCAATTACGCGGCTTGCGTTGGGACGGCCGTCAAGGGAGCATGGTCTTCACCAGCTAATCATTATGTGTGGAATCGCAGCCATCTTGCTTCAACCTCAAGAACGACCGGCATCTGTCTGGCAAGAAATCCGTCAGTGCTTCACCGAAAACTTGCTTTTTAACGAAGAACGAGGCAAAGAAGCCGCCGGTATAGGTGTTCTGAAACGAAATGGAAACGTGAACATCTACAAAGCCCCTCTTCCGGCCCGGCAATTAGTTGAGCAACCCGCTTATCGCCAAATTATCGGCAGTCTGGACGCTCAAACCACCCTTATTCTGGGACACACCCGCCACCCCACCAAAGGGCCGCCCCAAAACAAAAACAACAACCATCCCTTACGAGCCGGTATGTTGCTCGGCGTCCATAACGGCCACATTAACAATGACGATGACTTGTTTGCCCGCCGTCATTATCCACGCCAGGGTCAGGTAGACAGCGAAATTATCTTTCGCCTTCTCTGGCATGACTTATCCCAGCCCTTCGCTCATATTCCTCTAACGACCATACGCAACAGTTTACAACAACTACAGGGGGAATTTACTATTCTCGTTGGTGATCAGCGCAGCCCGGAAAGCCTGTTAATCGTGCGGCACAATAAACCTCTTTCCCTACATTACCATCCACACTGGAAGGCTCTCATCTTCTCATCCCGTTATATCTTCTTACGCAAAACATTTGGCCCGATCGTTCTATATGAAACTCTGCCTGATAACCATCTTTTCTTTTATAATGCCTTATATCTTTCGCAATATGGCGCAGTCCCTATTCAATCTCAACCTTGTTGGCCTAAAACTGGCAAAACCACCAATCATCGCAGCCTAATCGATAAAAACAGGGTTAAAGTGAAAAAACTTTGAAACCAAGTGTTTTTTGGTAGAAATAACTCTTGGCTCCTAGCTGATTTCACTTTAGATATGATTATCGTTAGAAATGGATAGGGGATAATGCAAGCATTTTTCTGTAAAAGGTGAATCCCAATTGCTCCAGTAATTCTTTGGTAAGGACAATCTGTTTGGTAGGTCATCTCATTTCTACTAAGTAATCGTCCAAATATTACTTGCACCAAGTTGACAGTCACCTGAGAGGTGACTGTCAACTAAAACGGGAAGTTATTTGTGGATGTTCACTAAGTGGTTTTTTGATAATTCTTTAGGGTACTCGATGGTCTACCGACCAGCCAAATTTTTACAGAAAGTAGTTTACACTATCCAACCCGTTGGGCAGAGTATAGCTTTACCCCTTGTATGGCTTCAACCACCATATCCCCCACTTGCGTCGTGCTTAAACCGCTGCGAGCATCAGCCGAGGGGATCGCGCCGCTGGCTAAAAGATGTTCAATAGCCCCTTCAATGCGCCGGGCAGCCGACTTCTCTCCCAGATAATCCAGCATCATGCTTACCGCCGCAATTGCTCCCAGCGGGCAGGCCACATTTTTCCCGGCGTATTTCGGCGCGGAACCATGAATCGGTTCAAACATAGACGTTTTGCCGGGATGCAGGTTTCCCGACGCGGCAATACCCATTCCCCCTTGCAGCATCGCCCCCAAATCAGTGATGATGTCCCCAAATAAATTGGTGGTCACAATCACTTCAAACCATTCCGGATTTTTGACCAGCCACATCGTACAGGCGTCTACGTAAGCGTGGTCCTGCGCCACGTCGGGATACTCCCGCCCCACTTCGGCAAAAGTGCGCGTCCAAATGTCATGCGGCCGTATCGCATTCGCCTTATCCACCATCGTAAGACGAGCCGGTTTACCCAGGTCGGCCGCGCGCTGCTGCGCCAGTTCAAACCCGTAACGAATGGCCCGCTCCACGCCCTGGCGCGTGTAAACGCCGGTAACAGTCGCCACCTCGTCCGGCGTGCCCTTCTTCAGAATGCCGCCAATTTGGGCGTACAACCCCTCCGTATTCTCGCGGACAACGGTGAAATCAATGTCGGCCGGCTTTTTGCCTTTCAAGGGGCACATATGCTCGGCGTACAGCTTGATGGGGCGCAGGTTGATGTACAAATCGAGGCCAAAACGCAGCCCCAGAATAACCGAACGTTCTACAAGGCCCGGCTCCACGTCCGGGTGGCCGATAGCGCCCAGAAAAACCGCATCCAACGCGCGCCACTCATCAATGACCCGTTCCGGTACCAGTTCTTTTGTTTTCAGGTAATACGCACCTGAATAAGGGTATTCGATAAAATTACAGGCAAATCCCTCATCCGCCATCACCGCCCGCAGCACTTTGAGACCTTCATCTGCTACTTCGGGGCCAATACCATCGCCGGCGAGGACGCCAATGCTGTATGTTTTCATGATGTGTTCTCCTCCAAAACCAAGCCGCAGGTTGCGCGGATTAAATCCTGTAAAATCAGCGTAAGCTGCGGCTATTCATTACGTAATCCGGCTGATATTTCCAAACCATGTTCCATGGCGCGTTTATTCAAGTTGATGTATTTGGCCGGGACTCGCGCCTGAATGGCCTGCCACAACGCCTCGCGGGAGACGACGCCGGTTAAACCGACAATCGCTGCCAGAGCAATGATATTGGACAGAATAACGTTCCCCATCTCGCCTCTGGCTACAGCCACAAAAGGATAGCGGTAGATTTTTTGGCTGTGACCGGAAACGTTGGGTACCAGGTTTTCATCTACTAAAATGATGGCGTCAGCGGTTAAATCGGTACAGAATTTATCGAACGACTGCTGCGCCAGGGACAAGAAGGCGTTGATGCTGGTGGCCCGCGGGTAAATGATCTCTTCATCGCTGACAATGACGTCTACTTTCGTGGGGCCGCCGCGCACGCGCGAACCGTAAGTAGGGCTTTGGATGGCAAAACGCGCTTCGTGCAAGATGGCTGCTTCGGCCAGAATGGCGCCGCCCATGATGACGCCTTGCCCGCCTTCCCCGCTAAGTCGTATTTCAAATTTACTCATTCCCCCCTCCATTTCGGATTTGCGCCGCTTTTTGATAGTAGCTGTCTACGTATTCAGGACGGCCGTCTACCTGGTGTAACACGCCTACAACCAACCGTTCTCTCTTTTCTGCCTCGTTCAAATATTGGGCTGTGTCGGGGGAAACGGTGCGCCGGCCAATCCAGGCGATCATTTCCTCCGGTTTACCGCTGACGTTATGGCGGCCAAAGTTAATGTGGCAGTTGGAAACAACTTCAATGACGGCCATTCCTTTGTGCGCCAGCCCGCCTTTGATCATGTCAGAAATGTGGCGGGGATTGGATACGGCCGTGCGTGCTACGTAGGTCGCCCCGGCCGCTTTCGTCACTGCCACTGTGTCCAGAGTGGGTTCCACCGCCCCGTCAGGCGACGTTTGGGCAATGGAACCGGCCGGCGTGGTCGGGGAAAACTGCCCGCCGGTCAACCCGTAAATAAAATTGTTGATAATGATCAGCGTCAGATCAATATTGCGGCGGCAGGTGTGGAGCAAATGATTGCCGCCGATAGCCAGCGCATCCCCATCCCCGGCAATAACGATCACGTGCGCCTCCGGCTTTATCAATTTAAGACCGGTGGCAAAAGGCAGGGTACGGCCGTGCGGTGTGTGCAGCGTATTAAAATCCAGATAGCTGGACATCCGGCCGGAACAGCCAATACCGGATACAATCGCCACATTATCCCGGTCTAACTCCAGGTCATCCAGCGCCCGGATCAACGCCTTCATCACCAGACCATCGCCGCAGCCGGAACACCACAACGTCGGCATTTTATTACTGCGCAGGTAGGTATCGTAATCTACCATCCGTTTCATGTGTGATTTGGGAATAAAAGTTTCGGTCATTACCACTTTTTCAACCATGCTGCGTCCACTCCTCTACTATCCGGCTCAAGGCGGCGCTCATTTCGGCCGGGGAAATCGGCCAGCCGTTCGCCTTATTCAAGGGTACAACCGGCGTTAAACCGGCGACCCGTTCCACTTCACCCACTATCTGCCCCATATTCATCTCCGGCACCAGGATTGCTTTCACCTTTTTAGCCAGGGCAGCCACTTGCGCTGCGGGGAAAGGCCACAAGGTGACCGGCCGGAACAGCCCCACTTTGATCCCCGCCTGCCGCGCCTCGGCAATTGCGGCCCGCGCCGACCGCGCTACCGAACCGTAGGCCAAAATGGCAATGTCCGCATCAGCCAGATCGCTTTCCTCAAACAGCAAAATGTCGTCCAGATTACGCATAATCTTGGCTTCCAGACGCTCAACCAACGCCTGGGCTATCTCCGGGTCTTCGGTGGGGAAACCGGTGACGTCGTGCGTCAGGCCGGTGACGTGATAATGGTAGCCGGTAAAAAAGTCGGCCATGGGTGGCACGAGACGGCCGTTGGCCGCATAAGGCAAATATTCATCCGGCGGCGTCCCCTCCGGCCGCACCCGATCCACCAGTTCCAGGTCGCCCGCATCCGGCAGTTCCACCCGCTCACTCATGTGCCCCAAAATCTCGTCCAACAGCAGCACCACCGGCGTCCGGTACTTTTCCGCCAGATTAAACGCCCGTACCGTCTCCCCATACACTTCCGTCAAGGTTGCCGGAGCCAAAGCAATGATCGCGTGATCGCCATGCGTGCCCCAGCGCGCCTGCATCACGTCCCCCTGCGAAGGCAGCGTGGGCAGGCCGGTGCTGGGGCCGGTGCGCATCACATTCACAATGACGCAAGGCACCTCGGTGATACAGGCAAAGCCGATGTTCTCCTGTTTCAACGAAAAACCGGGGCCGGACGTGGCCGTCAATACTTTGGCCCCGGCCAGCGACGCGCCGATAACCGCCCCCATAGCGGCAAGCTCATCTTCCATTTGAATAAAGACGCCGCCCACGCGAGGCATCAGCCGGGACATATCGGCCGCAATTTCCGAAGAAGGCGTGATGGGATACCCGGCAAAAAAACGGCAGCCGGCGTCCACGGCCGCTTTGGCCACCACCGAATTGCCCGAAAGCGAGACAATTTTAGATTTTTGTTTTCGGATTTTGCTTTTTTCCTTACTCATATCAATTTCCCCACTGCTCGCCGCCGGCCGGACCGCTAAAATCAGGAATGGCGTCTCCGGCGCGGATCAACAACTTCTCCCAATCCCGATCCACTTTTGCCTGAATCCGATCAATCAATTCCTCGTAATTGTGCCCTTTGAAAAGGTGGCGGAAACGCCCTTGTGGTTTGAGCCATTCCACCACCGGCTTCTTCTCCAATGGCAGATAAGTCAACGAAAATTCCCCTTCCGCAATCTCAAAAAGCGGCCAGACACAGGTGTCGGCGGCCAGACGGGCCAGAACCAGCGAGTCGGCCGGTTCGGTCATCCAGCCCAGGGGGCAGGGGCTGAGGACGTTCAGGAAAGCCGGGCCTTTGGTCTCAAAAGCGCGCTTGGCCTTGCGCATCAAATCCATGTAGTAGCCGGGTGAAGATTGAGCGATGTAAGGGATGCCGTGCGCTTCGGCGATAGCGGTCAGGTCTTTGCGGATTTCCGTCTTGCCGGGGGAGATGCTTCCCACCGGGCTGGTGGTGGTATGCGCTCCCAACGGCGTGGCGCTGGA
>JALUPA010000019.1 GCA_027054335.1 Ardenticatenaceae bacterium | reverse complement strand
ATTTTACTCTCTGTTTCTAAAAGATGGATTTATGTTACTGAGAATAGTCGCCGTTTGTTAGATTTTCCTCAACATTGCGATAGAGTTTCATTTGAATTTTGTCTACCGTGATTTATTGAGAAGATACGAAAGGATGGTCGCACATTGCCTGTACCGGCGCATCGTCCGATCAAGCCAGTCTATGTGAAAAAATTTGTTGAATTTGTGACGGAGTGAATTATGCGAGATTTGAGTCAATATCCATTTGAAATTCGCCCCTTGTCAGAAGAAGATGGCGGCGGATACTTAATCTCCTTTCCTGATTTTTCTGAGTGCATTTCGGATGGGGAGACCCCGGAAGAAGCAATGCGTAATGGAATGGATGCTTTGCGGGAAACAATTGCCGCGTTGGAAAGTATGGGATTTCCCGTACCTGAGCCGGGCAGCGGCGGTAGATACAGCGGCAAATTTATTCAGCGTGTGCCCAAGAGCCTTCATGCCCGTTTGGCTCTACGAGCGAAGCAGGAGGGCGTCAGCATGAATACATTGGTTAACACCATGTTAGCTGAAAGCCTGGGAAAGCGGGAAATTGTGAAGTAGTTAGGAGAAAATATGGAATTGAATTGGAAACAATTATTGGCCGATTGTGTGGATTTTACGCAGCGGTTGATTCAGACGCCGAGTATGCCGGGAGAGGAGGGGGCGATTGCCGAACTGGTAACGGCGGAGATGCGGCAGTTGGGTTTTGACGAGGTATGGCTGGACGGGATTGGGAATGCGTGCGGCCGTATCCGGGGAACCGATCCATCCCTGGGCGCACTTGTTCTGAACACGCACCTGGATCACGTGGACCCCGGCGACCCCGGTTTGTGGTCTGTGCCGCCGTACAGCGGGGAGATTGGGGACGGCCGTATCATCGGCCGGGGTGCGGCGGACATCAAAGGGCCGTTAGCGGTGCAGATTTACAGTATGGCCGCTTTGCTGCGGGCCGGCCTGCGGCCGCGGCGGGACGTGGTTTTTACCGGCGTCGTCAAGGAAGAAGTGGGCGGGGACGGGGCCATTTATTGGGTGGAACATCTGGATTATCCGGTAGACCTGGTAGTGTTGGGCGAGCCGTCGGACAACAAGATTGCTTTGGGGCATCGGGGCGGGGTGTGGTTGTGGCTGAAGTTTTACGGCCGTTCCGCCCACGCCAGCGTCCCCGAAAAAGGGCAGAATCCCAACTACCCGCTGGGCGAATTTTTGCACAAACTGCAAACAGCCAAAGAGACGTTGAGCAGCCATCCCTTGCTAGGGAAAACGACCGTCTCGCCCACCATTATCGAGGTGGACACCAAAAGCCAGAACGTGATCCCTGCCTGGACGCGGGTCATGCTGGATTTCCGCACAGCCAGCGAAAGCATGAACAGTCTGAAAGCATTTGTGGCCGGATTAGCCGGGGAATGGCCGCACAGCTTGAGCGACGGATTGGCCCCGGAGCCAGACACCCCGCTGCCTGACTCCGATGAGCTGATTTTTGGCTTCTACACACCCCCAGAGGATGCCAAAGGGCAAAGGTTACAGGCCATCATTTCCAGCGGGGTGGGGCATGATGTGCCTTTTTCCAGTTATCAGTTTGCTACAGACGGCCGTCATTTTGTACCGTACAATCTAACGATGATTGGCTATGCCCCCAGCGAAGAATCGCAGGCCCACATTGTTGACGAAAGCATCTCTATTGAGAAGATGGCGGAAAGTTTGCGCGGGCACGTGGCTTTGCTGCGAGACTATTAGAGATTGGAGATTAGCTGATCTCCAATCTTCAATCTCAGCTTACCGATTCCGCCGCACCAAAAAATAAATACCAACGCAGACGATGACCAGCGCCCAAAAGGGAACGCTGCCAAACCAGGCGAATAAGCCGATTTGTTTGAGCAGGAAGAAAGCGCCAAAGACAATGAGCAAGATGCCAATGGTGCTGGACTGATCCAGTTTACGGCCGTCACCTGCCCCACTCTGACCCTTTGCCCCCAGATTATCCGGCGCGCCGCCTACTTTGATGTGGTCTTCCAGGTCGTCGCTGGGCATAATAATCCACAAGATGATATAGATAAAAACACCGATTCCGCTGGCTAAGGCCAGAAGTACGAATAGTAATCGCACTAAAACGGAGTCAATACCCAGGTAAGCGGCTATCCCACCACAAACACCGGCTATCATCCTGTCTGTGTCGCTGCGGGTTAAATTTCCTTCAGACATTTTTATGCCTCCAACATTGTGTTTGTTACTCACCTATACGCTGGGGGAAGGGGCAAGTTGCAAAGTTGCAGGGTAAATTTTCGGTAAATTTTCGTTGTGCCACTTTGCCGCTTTGCCACTTTGCCACTTTGTAATTGTCCAAATATTACTTGCGCCAAGTTGACAGTCACCTCACAGGTGACTGTCAACTAAAACGGGAAGTTATTTATAGACGCTCACTTTGCAACCTTAACCTCATCTCAGTATCTATGGCAGGGGTTACGGTTTTTGTTATACTGACCCACGCTGTCCGGCTTTTGAGGCTGGATGAACTGGTGTCTTGAGATGAACGTGAAGAATTTGTCAATACGGCCGTATCTCCATCCCCGCGAGATTTCCTGGAAACGCATAATGGCCCGCCTGATGTACCTGCCTGGTATGGCATGGGCCATGCGTTTGGGAGTGAAGATAATTGTGCCCCGGCATCGCATTGGTGTGGCGCTGGTAGCGTTGGATGAGGAGAACCGTATCTTTTTACTGCGCCACGTTTTTCATCCGGCTGCGCCCTGGGGTTTGCCGGCCGGCTGGTTGGAACGTAAAGAGAGTCCGGCGGATGGCATTTTGCGGGAGTTACGGGAAGAAACGGGCTTAACGGCCGTATTGGGGCAGCCACTCTCTATAGATTACAGCGACACAGCCAATCACATTGGCATTGTTTATACGGGGCAGATTCAATCGGGTAAACTGCAACTGAGCGCCGAGATATTGGATGCCAGGTGGTTTCCCGTAGACCAAATCCCGGACGATATTTTGCCCTTTACACGAGATATAATAGAAACGGCCGTAGCTATGAAACGCGAGAATGCTTTGTGGGGCGATTTGCCAAATCGCCCTACATCTTTTGAAGAAGAAATAGGGTAGAAAATGAACAGACGTTCCTCCCCCGGCGCCGGTCAATGGCTGACTGTGGGCATTATTGTAGCGACCACTATCTTTCTGCTCATCAAACTGTTCCAGTACGCCAATCTGCGGGGGAATTACCCTACCGGGCTGATGGTTGCCGGCATTGACATTGGCGGCTTGAGTGAAGATCAGGCGCGGGAACTGTTGACCAATCGCTATATAGAAGCGCCGGTTGTCATTTACCACGGCGAGGAACGCTTTGAACTCAGCCCGGCTCAGGCTAAATTCCAGCTTGATCTGGATGGCATGTTGAGCCGGGCCGAGTTTGAGCGCACCCAGCAGGATTTTTGGGCCGGATTTTGGGGGTTTTTGTGGGGCAAACCGGTCGAAGTAGAGCCGGTCCCTATTCAGGCTACCCATGACCGGCTGGCTCTGATTGCCGTGCTGGAAGACATCAAAATCCTGATGGACGAGCCAGCCCAGCCACCCCAGGTTGTCCCCTCCACTTTTAGCTTTGATTACGGCGAATCGGGTACCGAGACAGACATTCAGGCCAGTTTTTCTGACATAGAGGCTGCGTTGTACCGTCCGGCCAACCGGGAAGCGCGGCTCATCGTTAAACCCAGCGTGTCAGAACGGCCGGAGGTCAATCTGCTGACCCGTTTGCTGGTCAACAGCTTGCAAGATTTTGAGCAAACCACCGACGGCGTGACCAGTATGTTTATTCTTGACCTGGAATCGGGCAAGGAAATTCCCATCAATGCAGACATCCCTATGACCGGCATGGATTTACTGAAAGTGCCCATCGTCTTGGAAACTTACCGCGTTCTGGACCGGGAGCCGACGATTAAACAACAGGCGCTCATTTCGGATACGCTGGTGACGGGTTTGGACAATACGGCCGCCAACGAACTGCTGAAAATCATCGCCGGGCAAGATGATTCCTACCTGGGGGCGGAGATTGTGACCGAATCCATGCAGCGGCTGGGGTTGGTCAACACGTTTATGCTGCTGCCCTATGACGCTGATCCCCGCGCCGGTATTGTGCCTTTGGAAACACCGGCCAATTCGGTGGAAAATTTACCCACTGAACCCGATCCCTACATCCAGACGACGGCCGAAGATATGGGGACGCTGCTTTCCATGATTTATTATTGTGCCGAGGGGATGGGTGGGGCGTTAACGGCCGTATACGGCGACGCCATTACCCAACAGGAATGCCAGACCCTCATCGCTTTTATGGGGCAAAACAACATCGGCAGCCTGATCGAAGAAGGCGTTCCCCCGGACGTGACTGTAGCACACCGGAATGGCTGGATCAGCGACACGCATGGTGACGCCGCCATCGTCTTGTCTCCTGGCGGGGATTACGTTATTGTTTTAATCCTGTACAAACCGGACTGGCTGGAGTGGGAATTGAGTGCGCCCCTTATTGCGAACATGTCCCGCGCTACCTACAACTATTTTAATTTTGAGGAGCCTTATCTGGGCAACACACAATCAAATTAGCCATGCTGAAGAAACTACAACGCTTTTTACTGCTTATTTTATTAATTTTTGGCGTGCTATTCCTGCTTTACCAGGGATTTTTGTACAGCTTGCAGCGGGATAAGTACCCGACCGGCATGACAATTGCCGGCGTAGATGTAGCCGGTCTGACGCGAGATGAGGCGGCGGCCCGCATCACAGAACAATTTTCCGCGCCGATTTATTTGTATCATCAGGAAGAGCGTGTCCCGGTAAACCCGCAGGACGTGGGGTTTATGATGGATTTGGAGACGATGCTGGATGAAGCGGATACGGCCAAAGGGGACAAATCGTTTGAGCAGGGGTTTGCCGAATTTGTTTTGCAACGGCCGTTTGACCCCGTGAATATCAAGCTTATTGCCGGTCACGACAAAGAAGCATTGGCTGCCCAAATTCAAAACGTAGCCGACTTTCTGGACAAACCGGCCTCTGCGCCTCAACTAATGGTTGGGGCCGGGACGTATGAGCCGGGCCAGCCCGGTTACGTGACCGATATTGAAGCCAGTCTGCCGGCCGCCGAAATGGCGCTTTACCAACCTGATCCGGGCGACAGGACAGCGCAGCTTGTTCTGGTGGATCAAGACCCTATCCCCTTAAACATGGATGTGTTGGAATCCCAGCTGCGTCGGGAACTGCAAAAGGCGGAAGATCAGGGCATGGTGGGCAGCGTGTTCATCATGGATTTGCAGACGGGGGAGGAGTTGAGTATTAACGGAGATTATGCTCTGTCTGGCCTGAGTATCTTGAAGATCGCCATTTTTGAAGAGGCGTACCGGGCGTTGGATGAGCCGCCCAATGATTATGTCAAGGGATTGTTTTATGATACGGCCGTAAAATCCAGCAACTTTGGCGCCAACCTTCTCCTCCACGTCATCGCCGGCGAAGAGAATACGTATGAGGGGGCGGCCGTTCTCACCGAATCTATGCAGCGTTTGGGTTTGGTCAATACCTTCATGGCTATTCCTTACGACGCTATCGAAGTGTCCACCCGTCCCAGCACCTATAGCACCCCAGCTAACTCCCGCCCCGATTCTCCCTTTGT
Organism: Ardenticatenaceae bacterium; assembly: GCA_027054335.1. Taxonomy (GTDB): domain Bacteria; phylum Chloroflexota; class Anaerolineae; order Promineifilales; family Promineifilaceae; genus JAJRTP01. The sequence continues at coordinate 12,451 of JALUPA010000019.1, read as the reverse complement.
AGCCGACACCGCTCGCCAGACCACTGCCGAAGACATTGGCACCCTCCTTTCCATGATCTACTATTGCTCTAAAGGCGGCGGCGCACTTCTGGCTGTTTATCCCGGCGAAATTACCCCCGAAGAATGCCAGGCGATCATTGACCTGATGGCGCAAAATATCGAAGGTAATCTAATTCGCCTGGGCGTGCCGGAAGATGTGACTGTTTCCCACAAGCACGGCTGGGGTGACAACCTGACTCACGGCGACGCCGGTATTGTCTTATCTCCCGGCGGCGATTACGTCATCGTGACCTACCTGCACCAGCCCACTGGTTTCATCGTTTCGGAGTACAGCTTCCCCATTTTGTGGGAATTGTCCCGCCTTACTTACAACTACTTCAACTTTGAGAATCCCTACATGGAAGACGCCCAGGTGCGGGCGCAGCGGGAGGCTGAAGCCCGCGAAGCTCGCCTGGCCGCCGAAGAAGCGGAAGCAGCCGGCGCAGAAGCGACGCCGCCGGCCGACGGCGCGGGGCAGACGGAATCCAACACAGAACAATCACCGTAATTTTGTTGGGCGATTTGCCAAATCGCCCCACGTTTGGAGGAACAGGATGGAATACCGCAAGTTAGGCCGCACCGGTTTGAAAGTTTCCTCGATTTGTCTGGGAACGATGCAGTTTGGCTGGACGGCCGGACCAAAAACAGCCCAGGCCATTATGAGTGAAGCCGTGGAACTGGGCTGCAATTTTATTGATACGGCCGACGTTTACTCTTTCTGGGCGGAAAACAATGATGGCGGCGTTAGTGAGCGCATTATTGGCGACTGGCTCAACTCCGGCAGCGTGCGCCGCGATCAGGTGATTATTGCTACCAAGGTGCGGGGCAAAATGGGGGATGGCCCGAATGACCAGGGATTGTCTCGCGCCCACATAATGAACGCCGTGGCAGCCAGCCTGACCCGCCTGAAAACAGACTATATTGACCTGTACCAGATGCACTGGCCCGACGAGGAAACACCGCTGGGCGAGACGCTCAAGGCGCTGGACGATCTGGTGCGGGCGGGCAAGGTGCGTTACGTGGGCTGCTCCAACTACCCTGCCTGGCTGCTGACCAAATCCCTCTGGATTAGTGACGTGCGTAATCTGGTGCGCTTTGACAGCTTACAGCCCCACTACAATCTAATGTAATGTTATTCTCTGGTAGCCTCCCCTCCCCTACGGTGCAAACTATGTCTAATTCCCCCGCGTGGACGGTTACTGCCGTGTCTAACATTCTAAGTATTTCACGTTGCGCCGCCGGGTCATTGTCCACGTCAGCAAGTCCGGCCCGCACGTCAGCCGCCATTATCTCTATGCTTTCTATCTTTTCCGGCGTCAAGATATGCGGTTCTAATTCCGCCTGTAAGGATTCTATAGCGGCTATCAGTTCGCTTACCTGCTTATCAATGGCGGTCTTTTCCTGGGCAAACTCATCTAACGTCAGGGCGTCCACCCGGTAGGCTTTGATTATCCTTTGCCGCTGGCTTGTCAGGTCTTGCAGTTTTTTTTCATTGGCCGCTATCATGCCAATTAACGGCCGTTGCGCCTGGGTTTGTTCTGTCTGTAGTTTTACCAGTTCGCTTTGCAGCCGGTCGGGGTCTAGCAGTATCCCCCTCACCCAACCCCATACCGCCGCGTCAACCTCATGCGCCTTGTGCCTGGGCGCGTCGCACTTAAAACCGTACTTCTTTGGCGAGTGTCTGGCGTTGCACGTGTAATACTTACCGCCGCCCGTGCCCGATACGCCATGCCCGCACCGCCCGCATACTGCCATGCCGCCCAGGAGGTACATGTGCTTGCGGTTCTTTCCCATTTGCCGCTTATTGGCCTCCCTACGCGCCTGTACTGCCTCAAAGACGGCCGTATCTACAATTGCCGGTACTTCTATCAGCACCCACTCATTGCGCGGCCTGGGGACGTTTTTATAACGGCCGTCAGGCTGTTTGACGCGCTTTGTTTTGCGATAGTACCAGCGGCCAATATACGTTTCATTGGTTAGAATCCCGCGCACCGTGCCCATACTCCATTGGGCCAGCTTGGTTCTTTTCTTGTGGTTGGCAGCCTTTGCGGGCTTTGGCACGTTATGCGCCCCCAGGTAATCTATAACTTTGTGCAAACTGACACGCTGATTAACGTACAAGTCAAAGATAAGGCGCACTACCGCCGCCTCTACCTCATTGATAACCAATACCCGCTTACCGCCCACTTCGGCAATGTTGTAACCGTATGGGGCGATACTGCCCCCTACCGTAACGTTCCCGGCCTGGGCGCTGCGTAGTTTGCCGCGTGTAGTGCGTTGCTTAATCTTTTCCCGTTCATATTCGGCAAACTCTGACATAAGCCCTTTGAGTAGACGCCCTTCCGCGGTATCGGCATATTGGCCTATGGCGTATTCCACATTGACGCCCTGGGCTTGCAGGTCATTTTCTACCGCCATTTGCTTAAAGCGGTTACGGGCCAGCCGGTCAACTTCACGCACAATCAAAACATCAAAGGGTAACGGCCGTTGCCGGGCCGCGCTTAAAATGCGCTCCAATTCGGGCAGCCAATCAGCGCCGCTTGTAGCCTTGTCTGGCGTCTCAAAATACTCGCCCACAATCTCATAGCCTTTGGCCTGGGCGTACTTGCGGCAATCTTTTAGCTGGCTATCAATCCCGCTTGTGGCGTACTTGCTATCATCCCCGCTAACTCTGGCATACAATACCGCTTTCTTACTCATAGTTGCCCCCGGCCTCCCCCTAAAAAGTTATGTTTTAATCTTCGGCTTCCGGCGTAACGCCTGCATACTTCTCCCGGTATTCGTTGGCTTTGCTTTCCAGCCAATAGTAAAACTCTTTGGCCTTTGTTACCGCATACGGTTTGACGTAAGGCCAGCTAATAATCAAACCGGCTGCCACAAGCCCGCTAATAAGCGCGGCGTCAACTGCCCGTGTAAACAGTAAGATTGTTAGTACCACAAACCATGTGATAGCTATTACCGTTCTGTCGGTTTCGGTCTTGTGAATGTTTGCCAGTTCGTATTCTGCCCGGCGCATACGTCCCGCAAATTCCGCAAGCGGTAAATCATCACCTACGCTTACCTCTCCCTCTATGGCGGCAAAATCGCCGCCGGTGGCCCGTTCAGCGTGAAAGTTAATAGCCGACAGTACGCCAGATAAAAACGTCGGAAGGTTGGATATTTCCACGTCTTCAATTCGTTGGGGCGGGTCTTCCGTAAACACGTTTACCAATACGGGAACAATTTCCGGGGGGAGATTAAACCATTCTTTTGGTTCAATCACCCCCCTACCCTCCAAACGTATGGTTATGTTTTTTCGACGGCTGCCAACAAAGTTATGCAAGTATCTTTCAAATACCATAGCGCCGTTTGTTTCGTAAACTGTGGCTGATTCCGACATGCCAGCGGCATACTCATTTATACGGTCGGCCACGTCCCGGCCGGTATATCCAATCTTCACAAGTCCTTTTTTTTCTTTGCTTTCAATCAAGTATATTTTTGCCATATTTATCTCCATTTGTAGGTTTATGCGAAAAAAGTTTACGGTATGTTTACGGTAAGTCCTATATTTTGACTTACCGTAAACACATTTACGCGGTTTGTTTACGGTTTCTGGCTGCCAATGTGCGACAGCTATCGCTACAAAACTTCCGTGAACGCCGCGACCCTTCGGGTAGTTTACCGCCGCAATGTTGACACGTTTTTTCACGCTTCCGGTAGTCAAGATTGCGGTCGAGAATTTCGGGGGCAGGGGCGTCTTTTACCGCTGCCCCGACGTAGGGCGGGCTGCGCCGTGGCCGTTTGCGGTGCGTACTGGCTGGCCTACCGGCAAAGGGGGCATTACGTCAGCCTCATTCAGCGCGGCGGCTATCTCTGCCTCACTAATCACGCCGTCCCCGTCCTTATCCAACTGGGAGAACATGTTAGCCAAATACTCTGACGCCGTTTGATTGGCAGCCCGCGCCGTGTAGCCGGGCATCTCTTTACGGATGTTAGCCTGGCTGCGGGCAATCCACGTCTTGAGGCGTTCGGTTTCTAACTCATGCTGCCCGCGCAATGCCGCCGCGTGTAGTTCGTTATTGCGCCGCTGCTGTATTTTCTCGCTGCTGTTTTGTACGTACTCATGCAGCAAAAAGGCATTACCAGCAAAGGCCACAATCCCCACAAAGACGCCCATCCAACTGACAAAGACAATCATTGCCTGGTACAAGTCGGGGGGAAGGGCGGTAGCCAGTAGCGGCGTTGTCAGGCCCACAAAGACGGCCGTAACCAGTAAACTCATGCCCAGGTCAAGCCAGGACGCCGTAACTGCAAAGCGTTGCTGTTCTAACGTGTTGCTGTGGTTTGTGCCAAAATGCGACCAGCCAGCGGCGCTTACGTCCAGTAAGAACACGCCGGAAAATGCAGCCGCATACTTTGCCCATTCGGGCGGCATAAACCACGCAAAAACGTCGCTAACATATTCGGCAAAAAATGCCGCCGTTGTCAGGGCTAAAAGAAGCCTGATACCCAGGCCCATAGCCACGAATAAAACATCTGTAAAACCGTTCTTTTGATTTAACTCTTGGTCAAACATGGTAAAATCACCTTATCCTTTGTGCGCTATTGCGCCTTTGGTGGCGGCTGTTATCTTGTCGGGTGGCAGCCGCCCTATATCGAATAATCCCCCACGGCGCACCTAACGCCATGAGAAAGCCCATTACAAACATGCCCGGCATATTGCCGCGTAGCCCGGCCCATACTGTCAGCCCGGCAAAGAATAGCGTCCAGATAAGCGGCGCTATCATCGCAGCAAACCAAACCAGACAAGCCCGGCAATCGCCGCCAAATCAACTAATAAAAACTTCCAATTACGTCTAATCTTCTCAATATCCATGTAAATTTCCTTTGCCGGTATTCCGGCCTATGGTTGCCCGTTGCCAGTTCTGTCCATAATCACCTGCCTTGTAAAATTAAAGCGCCCCAATTGTGCCTGGGGAGTACACAATCAGGGCGCTGCATTAAAAATAATGCCTATGTTGTAATCCCCAGTTCTCTTGTAATTATACCAAACTTGGCATAAATAATAAACCCCCTAAATTATTCCCGACATGGTATTATTTCCTCATATGGAATTGCTTACGGTAAAAGAAGCTGCAAAAGAATTAAATGTCTCAGAACGTTATATCCGGCAACTTTGCGCCAACGGCCGTATGGGAAAACAATACGGCTGGCAGTGGCTTATCAGCCGGGAAGATATAGACCACTTCAAACGTACCCGCAAGGGTAGGGGAAGGCCGCCAAAGTCCCCTTAATCGTGTAATAAGCCTCATACAACTGTGCCACGCCTCATATTCCCGCCTCTTTGCCTTTCCTGACACGTCTGTAAGCGTTTTTTTAGCGCAAATACGCCTCAGACCACGCATAACGCCGCATGACGCCATCACGGGAGGTAGCTTAACCCGCGCCGGACGGCCGTCTCAAATAATTGTTGGTCGGTCATTGCTTTTTTCTTTTTTTGGGTCGCTTTCACTTGTACCCCTATCCTTTTTTTACTCGCAAACTTTGCGGCAACTCCCTTTTTTAGCTATGGAATTATGGACTTATCGCCCTTTTTTTAGCTATCAAATTATCAAATTATCGCCGCTTACCGTGTTGAGATATGTTGAAAATCTCAGGTTTTCTCAGGTTTTCTAAGGTTTTGCGAATCTCAACTTTTCACGTTTTTTCACGCCGCCGCTTGCCCCACACAATTGACGCTAATTCGCGTCCGGGTTCTTTTCTGGCAGGTAGATTCTTATGCCGCCCAAAGGCTTGTTATCGCTGGTAACGTCAACCGCCCTCTTTTCAACCCAACCCAACTGCGTTTTTGCTATGAAGATAGCTGCCGTGATATTCCGGTTGTTGACGGCTTCCTCGTAGAGCACGTCACGCACAGAATCATTGCGAGAATCGCGGGCGTCTTGCAGTACTTTTTTTAAGGTAGGACTTTTGCCTACCCGTTTATCTATTGCCCACCTTGTAACCCCAAAAGATTCCGCAACCCGTGTTACGTTGCCCCGATAATCCTTTATCGCTTGTGCTATCGCTTTTTGACTTATGGCCATTGCCTTAAACTCCCCCAATCGCTGCTAATTCGCGCCGTAGTTTGTACGGCCTAACTTCCCATCCGGCAGCCTTTGCCAACTGAAAATATACGCCGCCTAACGTGCGTGGCTGCCCGTCCTGGCGCATCATGCCGCCGTTGGCTTGCACGTCCTGGGCGGCGGCCACCAACTCGCCGACGGCCGTTTGCCCATGTAGCAGGACGTGGGCAAAGATTGACGGCCCGGCGTGGTTTGTGGCCTCATTCAGGGCTTTCATTTGTGCTTGTGCAAATTCGTAATCATTCATAGTTTTTTTCCTTTTGTAACCAGTAACCCGTAACCACCCCCATGTTTCAAACTTTTATATAATATGGTTTTTTCCCACGCATAGGGTATGTGTGCGAAAAAAGTTATATACTGCAAATAAAAATAGCAGGTTACACAGGTTACACAGGTTACAAATAGGTATTTTAGTCGAGTAGAGTTTGTAACCCGTGTAACCCGTTTGGGCATTTTGTAACCCGTTTGTAACCCGGCCGCGCCGTAAAATTAGTCATCATCCCGGCTTTCCCGTGCTATCAAATCGGCCACAAATTCGTCAGTCAGCCACAAACCGCCGTATCCTTTTGTTGGTTTGGCAGCTTTGCGGGGTACAATTTGGCCGCCGTAACCCCCATTTTCTACGCGCCTGACTGATTTTGTACGCTCAATTCCGTATCGTTTTTTCAGGTATTGCTTAACTTCCCGGTTAATTTTATCGGGGTTGTTTGTGCTGTATCCCGCCCGCTTGAGAAGGTCGGCAATATCCATTAAGCGCATAACCCCGCCGTAGGTGTCTATCCCCCATTTGCCGCTGGGCGGTTCGGTTAAATCCGGGTCATAAACAAACATGGTGTCCAGGTATTCAAACAGCGCCGGGGTATACGTTTTTTCCTCGTTTGTCGCGGCCTGGTAGTATGCTTCTTTGTCGGTCAAGGCTTCCGGCCGGGCTGCCTCGCTGGTATTAAACTCGTGCAGCACTTGCGCCCAAAGTTGCTCAGCGTCCAGCGCGTCCCAATCGTAGTCAATACGTTCACCTTCGGGTATCAGCGAATCAATGGGGGCAAAACGGCGGTTTCCCGTGTTATCTCGCAGTACACCCGCGCCGTCATCATTGTAGGTGGCAATGTAGGACGCCATATGAGGTTTTGTAATGTCCATACGGCCGTATGGCGGGCGGTAGGTAAATGCGGGGTTCATTAGGTGATGTTTTAATTCGTCAATGTCTTTAAGCCGGGTCGTACTGCCTAACTCGCCTATTTCCCAAATGAGTTTGGTTGTAGCTATTTGCGCCGTGTCCTTACTGCCTGGGTTAAGTTTGGCCGTCGTGAACAACTGGTAATCAGGCAGAATGGGCGTTATCCCGGCGGCCGCCGTTGACTTTCCAATCCCTTGCGGGCCGCCCCACGTTAGACAGAAGTTTTGCCGCCCGTGATAGACGCGGGCAATCACGCCATAAAACCACTTGCGTACAAAGGTTTCCTGGATGTCATCCCGCAATCGCCACGCCTTAATAATGGGTGTCATCCGGTCGGTATTGTCCCATTCAGGCAGCCTGTCAAAGTATTGTTTAACCGGGTTAAAAGAGTGTTGGCTTGCCAGCGTCCGAATGATTGTAATCAGCCGCGTAACAGGGATATTGACGCCCTGGGAGAAGATAGAATCAAATATAATGGCCTCTGTAATGTCGGTCAACAATTCCCCGTTTACGTAAATGGCGTCATTCAGAACGTTCATTCGGATGTCATTATGCCCGGCAATAAAAGCCTTTGTCTCTTTATACTCATTGCGCCGGGCCAAAGCGGCCGCCTCATTTGCCGTGTCGCGTTTTGCTCTTTTGCTTTTCTGTATTTCCTCATTACGTATCTTTTCAAGCGACTTTTTCGTATCCGGCATTACGTCCAGAATAGCCGCTAAGACGTTTTGCCAATCCAACTCATTCAGCCCGGCAGCGTCTTTGGCTACGGCGCGTAAGGCGGTATCCCGCGCCCGCTTTACCGCTTCTTTTTTTGGTTTTGGCTTACATTTCCGGGCCAGCTTTGCCGCCGTGTTTATGTTCTGGACGGCCGTTAATAGGTCATCAGCGGTAATATCCGGCGTGTGATTGCCGCTTGTGGGCGCTTTATTTTCGTTATTTTCCGGGTGGTTTGCTTCGTGGCCGTTAGTTGATTTCCCATTTTGTGACGGAGGGATAAACGGCCGTAGTGCGCTTTCCGTCCAGGTTTCGTCTGGATTGTGCCCGCGTATGCCGTATCGCCACCCTTCCCCACTTTGGAAAGCGTAACATTGTCCGCTTGCAATTATCTCGCCGGTATCCTCATTGATTACGCTTACCCAATCGTCTGTATAAAATCGCCGCGCCAATACTGGCTCAGGCAGCGGCCCGGCGTGTTGGCTGTTTATCCCGTCGTTGAAAATACGCTCTATTTCCGTGTCAGAGTGTGCATACTGGTCATAGTATCCATTGCTACGCGCCGCCGCTATAACGGCCGTAAGCGGGTGTCCTATGGTCTGTATTGCTGCTGCTGCCCAGGGTGACGCCTGGAGGCTGCCCCAATGGACGCCCAGGGATAGCAATGCCCCGTGACGGCCGTTGGGCAACCCGGCAAACCAGCGCACAAGCCCGTCCCATTGGGCTACCGTGTAGCGTGTAACGTCTGTGGCGTCGGTTGACGTTAGATTGGCATCTATTAGCTTACGGGCCTTTGCCAGTTCCTTTTTACGCTTCTTTTCGCGGTCTTCCTCGACTTTTGCCACATGCGCCCTGTACGGCTTTACAAACGTCTCAAAATACACGTCCAGCGGGCAGACGTTGCCCAGCGCGTGAATAACGCTGCCGGGTTTGTGATAACTTAACTCATTGCTGGACGTAATGGCCTTGTCAGCGCATCCGGGTTCAATTCCGTTATATTTCCATACCCACGCGCGTAACATTTCCTCATACAATTCACGGTCTGTTACTGGTTGGTCAAAGATAACAAACGGGTGTCCCTTCTGTTTGTCCGGCGTGCTGCTGGAAGATTCGATAAACGCCGCGCCGTATTGTGAGAAAAACGGGTCATTTAGCCAGAAGTCTACAACGTCCGGGGTTTGCCGGTCGTCGTCTTGTTCTAAGAATTGCGCTTGCATGAAGTTTTCACGTATGCGGGGTATTTTTACCTTACGGCTGTCTGGCAGCCATTCGCCGGGCCACCTGGGGCAGTATGGCGGTACGGTAGTCGCGCCCTCCCTGACAAGCTGTTGCCACGTCTCAAAATTATGCCGTTCAATTGCGTATTGACGTCCCTTGCCTGTCGCTTGCTTAAAGCCCAGGTCACCCCGTTCCGTGCAGATTAGAAAGCCTTCCGGGGCGTATTCCTTCACGCTGTAAGGTATCTTTTTCCCGTCTATTGGGTGAATAAATACATCTTTGGTGGCTGTGAGGGTGGTCATATCATCCGCTCCAATAGCGATAATTGCGCCGGTTGGTTGTCTTTATTCCACTCGCAAATAGGCACGCCCCACTGACGGCCGTACCCCCGGTTAAACTCCCAGCCTTTCGCCCAAACTGTAGACATTGCCGCCTTGTACGCCTTGCCGGTTTCGCTGTCTTTTACCTCAACATACCGCGCCCCGGCGTCCTGGGCGTCGTGTAAGGTGGATACGTCAAAAGCTATGGCCTTTGGCCGCCGTAGCATGTGACGGCTGCCTTTTATAACCTTGTGGAAGGTATCGCCTTTAACGTGTCCTATGGTTTTCTTTCCAACATAGACGGGTATCAAACGGGCGGAATTTGTGCTATACTGTGTGTGTAATGGTTGCCCGCCATTCGCCCCATGCCCTGGACGCCCCAGGGCTTTTTTATTGCTAATCATGGGTATCACCCCCCTTTTTTGCGTTACGGCCGTCTAACCCGCTACGTTTTGCCCTTCCGGGCGTTTCTGTGCGCGTTTGCTGCCCACGTTCCCGCAAAAGCCGGTAGACGGCGGTCAGCGCGTTATTTTGTAACTTTGCGGGGTTACTGGCTGTCATGTTGCACCCCCTGGGGCTGCCCGGCCTGGGCGGCCGGTTCGGTTACGGCCGTGTCGTTGGTTATGGCCGTGTCTGGCCCCAATGCCCCCACCGCTTCCAGCCCACGTTGAATAAAAAGCGCAGCCTGGACGCGGGGGTCACGATATTGAGCGCCCGCATAGCGTACCAGCGCCCGCTTTTGTTTTTCGTCAAGTGGTACAAAAATTCGATTGAACATAATTCCCGCCTCGCATAAACAAAAATCGGTTACTGCTTACACAGTAACCGATTAAATGGACAATTTGAGACAGTTAATTGGACAGTCTTTTTTGTCTAATTGCCTATTTCTTTCGCCCCCGGCGGCGCTTCAAACCCATCCCCAGCCGAATTTGTTTAACTCGACTTTCGCTCAAAGCCAATTTGTGTGCTATTTGTATGTCGCTGCGGCCAGCGTCAAACCATTCGCGTATTACTTCGGCGCGTTCAGCCTGGGCGGGCACGGCCGTATTCCCATCACCCCCGGCCTGGGCGGTTAAATTCGTGTTTTCGTTACTAAAAAAAACCTGATTTTCTGGTTGCTGTACTCCCTCCCCAGGCCACACAAAAACACGGCTTCGTCCGCTGTTGTAGTAGTTTTGTTTTTCGATTGCTTCCTTAAGCTCAGTTAGTTGTCGGTTGAGTTCCTCAATACCCGTTACGGAAGTAATCTCATCACCCCCGGCCTGGTCGGGTACGGCCGTTTTATCCTGGACAATCAAACTATCCCCTTGTAGGTTTGCTTTTAGTTTTTTCCATATGCCCAGGTAGTAATCTTCGTCGGGAAACTGAAAAGTAAGTAGCGTGTGATTCCGGCCGCCGGGCAGCCGTTCCATTATCAGCACCCACCTTTGACTATCATCTGCCAAATTTCCCACCGTCATAATAGCCCGGTCGGGCGTTACATCTCTGCCATAGGAAAGTATGCCCGCGCGTTGGGAGAAGTCATATTTTTGCAACCAATCCCCCCACCAATCGGGCAGCCCGCGTATAATTAGCTTGCGTGTAAGAAGTGTCATTGTCCCCAGTCCTTAAGCCTACTGGCTTAACACCCGCCGCCGGTAAGGTACGTGAATTTTTTCCGCTGCTGCCTGCTTTACCCGTTCCGGTCGCCGGTCATACCGTGCCGTTGTTTCTACGCTGGCATGGCCCGCTAACTTTTGCACGGTCACAATATCCACGCCCAGGTCTAACAAATCGCCTACATAGCTACGCCGGAAGTCATGCGGGCTAAAGTCCGGTATGCCCGCTTTTTCCGCCCGGCTTTTTAGCATGGCATAAATTGCCTGGGTAGTTAGACGGCCGCCCCGGTTCTTGTTCCCCACGCCCACAAATAACGCCCCCGCCTCGCTGCCTCTGACTGCTAACCAGTCCTCCAAAGACGCCCGCGCCCCATTGACAACGGGTACAAGGCGCTGTTTGTTACGCTTGCCCCGTACCAGTAGGCGGCTTTCGTGGGTGTCAAAATCGGCCAAATCAAGCGTTACCAGTTCGGCCCGGCGTAGGCCGCAAGCGTAAAGAATGGCAATAATAGCGGCGTCCCGTATGCCGGTCGGGGTGGCCGCGCAAGTGTCCAGCAAGGCGGTAATTTCCCCCTGGGTGATACTACGCCCGGCGGGTATGCGTTCCCCCTTCACAGATTTTACACTCGCCGCTTTGTGATAATCTTCCGCCGTCATCTGCCCCAACTGCCACGCCGCTTTTAACGTACCGCGCATAGCAGATAAAATCTTGTTAGCCGTTGAATAGGCGTAACGGTCAGCCAATTGCGCCCGTATTGCCTGCGTATGTTGGAAGCGTAGGTCGTGCCAGGGAATATCAAAACACGTAGCGTTATCATCCCCCGTTACAAATTGGGCGATAACGTCCAGCCCTTGCCGCATAGCCCGGCGACTGCCTGGGGATAGGCTGGCAAGGTAGACAGCGGGGGGATTCTGGTCAATACGGCCGTCACTGATTACGGGTAAATCGGAAGTGTTTACGGTTATCTCATTCATAGCAATTGCACCTTGTATATTTGAGAAGTGTCATTCTCATAAATATAATTATACCGTATTCGGTACACTTTGCAAGGCCAAATCACCCGCCCCCGCAAAGAAGATACTTACCAAATCGCTGGACGGGCTGCCCCCAATAACTACCCGCCCGCGTACTGTGCAACTGGTTACACTATAACCTGGTGCATCGGGCCGAATTTGAGCGGGAATTGATGCCGCTTTGCCTGGATGAGGGGATTGGCGTGATTCCTTACAGCCCGCTGGCCGGCGGTTTCTTGACGGGCAAATACCGGCGGGACGGCGCGC
>JALUPA010000018.1 GCA_027054335.1 Ardenticatenaceae bacterium | reverse complement strand
CCCCCATTCCGCCCACCCCTACGCCGGCAGAACCGATGGCTGCTTTAGTCAACGGTCAACCCCTCTTTCTGGCAGAGTTTGAGCGGGAACTGGCCCGCTATGAACAGGCCCAGGTGGAATTAGGCGGCGCGCCGGAGGAGAATTACCAGCGCATCGTCCTGGACGCCCTGATTGAGCGTATGTTAATCCAGCAGGCAGCGGCCAATGAAGGTATCTCGGTAACGCCGGAGATGGTGGAGCAGCAGTTAGCCGATTTACGCCAGGCTGCCGGCGATGAAGCTGCTTTTGCCGCCTGGTTGGAAGCGAACCGTTGGACAGAGGACGAGTTTCGTAAGGAAATTGCTGCCGGATTAGCTTCGGAGCAGATGGTGGCGCGGGTGACAGCCGGTGTGCCTACGGCCGTAGAGCAAGTGCGCGCCCGTTACATCCAGGTAGATGATCCCGCTCTGGCCGACACCCTGCTCACCCAAATCCAGAACGGCGACGATTTTGCCTTCCTGGCCCGGCAATACTCTCTGGACACAGCCACCGGCAGCGAAGGCGGCGACCTGGGCTTTTTTGCTCGCGGTTCCCTCTTGGTGCCGGCAGTGGAAGAGGCTGCCTTTGCCCTGCAAACTCCAGGGGAAACCAGCGGCGTCATTGCCGTCACCGGGGCTGATGGCCAGACGACTTATTATCTGGTGCAGTTGGTGGAGCGGGATGGGCAACGGCCGTTACCACCCGATAGGCAATACACGGTCTGGGAACAAGCCTTCTCGCAGTGGCTGGATCAGTTGTGGCAAAACGCCGCCATTGAACGATATGTAGCCAATGAGTAAGCGACGCCAGAAAAAGTCAGGTTGTGGCAGCGCCATCATCAATTCAGTGGTGGCCCTTCTGGTGTTGGCTGCCTTGTTGTTGACCTGTGGTTTTCTCACCTTTCTGATTTTCCCCGATAAAGCGCCGGAAATAAATGTGCTGGATAGATGGTTGACGCCCAATCCGGCAGATGTGAATCTGGAGGAGATTAAACCGGATGAAGGGATGCCTACGTTGGCCGCGGTAGCTGTCATTCCCTCACCCACCGTCACACTCACCCCCTCCATCGAACCAACCTGGACGCCACGGCCGTCCGGTCCAACGGCGACGCCTATTCCAGCCTACACCCTCTCTCCATCCAAGACACCTACGCCTATTCCCACCTTCCCTTCTAAAACGCCCACGCCAACCTACACGCCCACGCCGACGAATACACCCACCATTACCCCCACCGGCCCCACGCCCACGCCCAGCCCCACCCGCTCTCAATTTCCCTTTACCAAGTCGAATAACAGCCCGTTTTATTTGCAGAACTGGGCCAATAATGCCGGATGCAGTTGGATGGGCGTAGCCGGTGAAGTGCTGGATTTGAACCGGAATCCGGTGGCGACGGGCCAATACCGGGTGCATGTGTGGGGCAGTGGGATTGATGAACGGCCGTTAGTCGGCGGCGCACCGGATTACGGGCCGTCCGGTTGGGAACAATTCCTGCTCAACAAGACAGAAGTGCGAGAATACAACGTACAGCTGGAGACGGTCAATGGCACGGCCGTCTCCCAGGTATACCGCGTGCAGACCAGAGCCAGTTGCAGCCAAAACCTGCTGCAAATAGACTTCGTGCAAAACCATTGATGGAGATTCAGTAGATCCAAATTCTCTTTTTTGCCGCAGATTTGGGGGATTAAATTTATAAAAATTCCGGCTAATCCGCGTAATCTGCCGCTACCGGGAATAACTGTCCCCAAATCTGGTTGAGCCGCCAACTCTATCTGAAACTGCCTGTATTCTTCAGCAGAAAGCAACTTTCAAAAATGGCGGCCCTACTGACCAAAAATCAACCTGTACCAAACCGGCGCTGACCCAGACAAATCATATTATTCCATCCTGGACTTCTTCCCCTATCCATCTGGTGCAGGGCTGTCCGTAGGCCACTGCCGCAACTACGTGCCCACCTGCATTGCCGCCCGCTATAAGTGCATGAAAGGGTACAACGTCCTTGCACCCTATGGGCTGGGACGCCTTTGGTTTGCCCGCCGAAAATTACGTCATCCAACACCACATCCACCCCCAGGAAAGCAGCCGCATCTTCACCGGCGCGTATGCCCACCACCCTTTGACCGGCGCAGACGTGCCCATCTGGGTGGCCGATTACGGCCTGGCCAGCGTGGGCAGCGGCGCAGTGATGGGTGTGCCGGCCCACGACGAACGGGACTTCGCCTTTGCCCGACAGTACGGCCTGCCCATCGTAGAAGTGATCAATCCGGACGGAACTGAACATGGGGTCGAAACTTACTTCAGCGGTTCCGGCAGCCTGATTCACTCCGGGGAGTTTAGCGGATTGGATTCAGCCGAGGGGGTAGCGTGCATCACGGCCGTTTGACCCCGAAGCTGTGCAACGCTAGCTGCCGACGCCCAAATCACCATCGTCGTTCAGGTCAACGGCAAACTGCGCGACCGCATCACCGCTCCTCCCGGCCTGGATGAGGTTACCCTGCAAAAGATGGCTTTGGCTTCTGAGGCAGTGAGGCGCTACGTGAACGGCCGTGCCATCCAGAAAATCATCGTCATCCCCGACAAGCTGGTCAACATCGTTATGTAACCAGACGCTTAACGTCCACACTGCGTAACGACTTTCCTTTAGCCTGGAATGAGTATTTTTGTGCAATCTGCCTATGGCCGCTTGATGTTGTGCAATCCTACACTGAGCTGGAAAGCGGTTATAATGGGGGTATGACAACCTGGATACAGAAAAATATTACCCTGACGGCCGTACCCCGCGGCTTCCATTTGATTACCCATGAGATTGAAACGGCCGTACCCGAACTCACCCAATACGCCATCGGCCTGGCCCACATCTTCATCCAGCACAGTTCCGCCTCCTTGACCATCAACGAAAACGCCGACCCGACGGTGCGCCGCGACTTTGAGAGCCATTTCAACGTGATGGTTCCCGAAGACGCGCCCTACTACATCCACACCTACGAAGGCCCGGACGATATGCCGGCGCACATCAAGGCGTCCCTTTTGGGCAGTTCGGTGACGGTTCCCATCCGGGACGGCCGTTTCCATTTAGGTGTGTGGCAGGGCATCTACCTCTGTGAACACCGCAGCCGCCCCCGCCCCCGCCATTTGGTCATTACCTTGCACGGGCAGCTTTATGAATAAGTGGTTGCTGGAGGGGAAGGTTTGCCTGATTACCGGGGCCAGTTCCGGCATTGGGTTGGAAACGGCTGTTGGCCTGGCGGCCGCCGGGGCGCGGGTAGTCATGCTCTGCCGGGACGAGGCGCGGGGGGAAGCGGCGCGGCAGGAAATCATGAAACGGGGCAGCAGCGCGGCCGTAGACCTCCTCCTGGCCGATCTGGCTTCCCAAACCCAGGTGTACCAACTCATCAGCCAGTTCCGCCTGGCGTACCACCGGCTGGACGTTCTCATCCTCAATGCGGCCGTTATTACCAAAGAGCGGCAGGAAACGGAAGATGGCTTTGAGATGCAGTTCGCCGTCAACCACCTGAACCAGTTCCTTCTGGCCCGCCGTCTGCTGGACAGGCTGATTAGTAGCGCCCCCAGCCGCATTATTGCTGTTTCTTCGGAGATGCACCATTACGGCCGTATCCCCCTCGACGAATTCAGCCACAGCCAACGCTACCATCCCCTGCGCACCTACGCCAACACCAAACTGGCAAACGTGATGTGTACCTTCGCCTTTGCCCGCCGCCTGTCCGGTATTGGCGTGACGGCCAACTGCGTCTATCCGGGGCAGGCGCGTACCAATCTGCTGCGTGAACTGCCGGGTTGGGTGCAAAAGATGTCCTGGGTAACGGCCGTATCCCCCGAAGAAGCCGCCCGCTCTCCCCTCTACCTGGCCGCCTCCCCCGACGTCGGCGACATATCCGGCGCTTACTTTGAGGGCAAAGAACCTGCCCAGGCCGCCTCCCACGCCCACGATGAATCCCTGCAAGACCGGCTCTACCAGCTTTGCCTGGATTTAACGCCGGTGAGATAGTCGGGTAGTCTTGTAGTCCAGTAGTCTTATAGTCCGGTAGTCTTGTAGTCAGACTAACGACCACCCGACTAACGACTACCCGACTAATTCAACGGGCAGACCAACGGCGGGGCCATGCGGTAGCGCCCCTGCGACCAGATACGGGCGCGCACCTCGTCCGGGTAAAAGGGGGGGATGGGCAGGTAGAGGCGCGTGTTGCGTCCCTCCCGCGAGCCGCTGCGATTGACCACGCATTCGGTAGGCCGGGGCATCTTCGTTCCATCATCCAGTTCCGGCTGCGACTCGACGTAACGCTGCCCTTCGGCGGCCGGCAACGGCCGTGTTTCCAACGTCCAGGCCCCCAGATTTTCCGCCGCATTGATGTTGTAATTGACCCGGCCGATGCCATGCGCCGGGGCGTTTGCCAAAAAGTAATCATCGCGGGAAGCTGTGCAGCGGCTGCCCCCCGTCCCCTGCGGCAGGCAGACCGATTTCAGTTCAATCCCCTGCGGCTGGGTAAAGGCGGTGGGCGGCGGCGCGCCATTCACCCACAAACTCTGCGCCATCTCCGGCGTCGCGTAAATGGTCTGCATGATGTGGTTCCAGACCGGGGCCGCGCCCTTCAAACCGGGCAAATCGTTCATTGGCGCGCCATCCGAGTTGCCCAGCCACACCCCCACAACCACGCCCGGCGTATAGCCTATCGTCCAGGCGTCCCGGAAATCGGTCGTCGTGCCCGTCTTGGCCGCCGCCGGGAAAGGCAGTTCCAGGGCGTTGCCCCGCCCCATGGCCGGGATACGCGCCTTGTCGTCGTCCAGAATATCGGTGATGATGAAGGCGATGCGCGGATCAATGGCGTTGACGGCCGGCAGCGTGTTGGCCGCTGCATCATAAATCACATTTCCCCGGCTGTCGGTAATTTTCAGGACGCCGGTAAGCTGCGGCCGCTGCCCCTGGTTGGCCAGGGTGGCAAAGGCGCGCGTCATCTCCAACAGAGGCACTTCTCCACCACCCAACGTCAGAGCCAGGCCGTAAAAATAAGGCGGCTCCTTGAGCGATTCGATCCCCATTTGCCGCGCCGTGGCGACAAAATTGGTCACGCCAATGTCCCGCAAAAGCTGGATGGGCGGAATGTTGTAACTGTTCGCCAGCGCATCCCGGAACAACACCGGCCCCCGGTAAGCGCCATCGTAATTGACCGGCTGCATGATTTCCCCATCCCCCAAATCCAGTTTGATGGGCACGTCCCACAGCACATCGGCCGTCGTCCAGCCCCGTTTCATGGCAGCAGCGTAAGTCACCGGCTTGATGCTGCTCCCCGGCTGGCGCGGGCTGAGAGCCACGTTCACCTGCCCGTCAATCGTTTTATCAAAATAGTCCAGGCTGCCTACCATCGCCAGAATCTCGCCGGTAACCGGCTTGAGGATGACGACGGAAGCGTTGCTCACATTATGCGCCGCGGCGCGGGCGGCTACCTGATCGCGGGTGGCTTGCTGGGCCATCTCCTGAATGGTTAAATCCAGGCTGGTGGTGATTTGCCAGCCACCACGAATGATGGCGTCTGGCCCGTAGCGGCGTTCTAACTCATCCTGCACGTAGAGGACAAAATGGGGCGCCTCCAGAGTGGCGTCGGCCACTTCTTCACTGATAGGGATGCGCGGCTGCAACTCAATGGGCATCCCTTTAGCGGCCTCGGCTGTCACGTAATCAATCGCGCCGTCTGCCGCCATCAGGTCGAGAATCATCTCTTGCCGCGCTTTGGCTCCCTCAAAATTGGTGTACGGGTCCCATTCCAGGGGCGCTTGGGGCAGTCCGGCTAAAAAGGCGGCTTCGTCCAGGGTTAACTCTTTGGCCGGTTTGCCGAAGTAGGTCTGGGACGCGGCTTCGATGCCATAAGCCAGATTGCCGAAGTAAATTTCGTTGAGGTACATCTGGATAATCGCTTCTTTGCTGCGCTGTTGGGTGAGGATGGCGGCCAGAAAGATTTCCCGGATTTTGCGCTCGTAGCTGACGCCGACGCGCTCTTCGTAGCTGAAGGCGATGTGGCGCACAAGCTGCTGGGTGATGGTGCTGGCCCCTACGGGACGGCCGTCGTCGTTCCGGTAGTTGCGCAACAGCGCCGCGCCAATGGCCGCCGGGTCAAAGCCGGGGTTGGTCCAAAAGGTGTCGTCCTCCACGGCCACAGTTGCCTGGATAACGTGCTGGGGGATTTCCGGGTAGGTGAGCCAGAGTCGTTTTTCGGCCGTGTTCAGTTCAAACAACAGATTACCGTTGCGGTCATAAAAGCGAGGCGTGCCGCCAAAACCGCTCCCCTGGTAGGCCACGACTTGCTCAATGGAATCTTTTAGCTGGTTATTCAGGTAGAAATAGGCGCCGACAAAGGCAAATAGGAAGGCAAACAGTCCCAGGAAACCTAATTGAATGGTGAGAATGAAAAGGCGGGATAGGCAGCCACGGCCGTGGCCTTTCTTTCCCTTTCTCGGCTTCTTCCCCGATGGTTTGCCGGATGGTTCCCGATATTTGTTCAGGTATTCCAGTTGGTAGCCGTCATTATCTGCCATGCCCGTATGGTAAGCAGATTTGCGGATTGGTCAAGATAGTGGGCATAAATGGGAGGGTGCGTGTGGCGCTGTTTGGTGGAATGACGGCCGTAGCCTACAATCCGTGGTAACCGTATAGTGAAGCTTCGCCTCAAACCGACAAGTTGAAGGCTCACCACCCCACAGTAGTATGCAAAAAAGGGACGGTAAGCCTCCG
>JALUPA010000017.1 GCA_027054335.1 Ardenticatenaceae bacterium | reverse complement strand
ACCCGCACCTACACCCTGCGCTACCGCCTCTACAGCCGCGCCGAACTGGAAACCCTGCTCAACCAAACCGGCTTCGCCATCCACGCCGCCTACAGCGACTACGTCGGATCGCCCTTAACGGCCGATGCCGCCACAATGATCTTAATTGGAAGGAAAAGAGAATAGAGATTGGAGATTGGAGATTGCCCATAAACGGCAACCAATCTCCCAATCTCCAATAACCAATCTCCCATTATGTCCTGGCTGACCCCGCAAATTGCCAATTTCCTGCTGCAAGGCATCGTCGTGACCATTCTGCTCACGATTATCACCAGCGTCCTGTCCCTGCTGGCGGGTGTGGGCGTGGGCACGATGCGTTTGTCGCCACGGCCGTGGCTGCGGCGATTGGCAGGCATTTACGTAGACATCTTCCGCAACATCCCGGCGCTGGTACTCATCATCTTTTTCGCCTTCGCCGTGCCCAACCTTTTTCCGGCGGAGATGCGTAAGGAACTGTTCTTTAACAATGTATTCACCGACTGGGCCGGGCAGCTAACCGGCCTGTCGCTGCCTTACTATGCCCTGGCTGCCATCACTGCCCTGACCCTGAACACCAGCGCCTACATCGCCGAACTGTTCCGCGCCGGGGTAGGTACTGTGCCGCAGGAATATGTGGATGCGGCTCGCTCATTGGGCGCGGGGCAAACGGCCGTATTCCGCCAAATCATCCTGCCTCAAGGCTTCCGCGCCGCCTTTCCCGCCATCGAAACCCGGCTCATCCACAATATGAAAAACACCGCCCTCGTCTCCTTCGTCGCCGTGCCCGAATTTTTCCACGCCACCGAAGCGGCCATCAACAAAACCTTCCGCGCCGTCGAATTTTTGCTCCTGGCAACGGCCGTCTACCTCATTCTATCCATCACCTACGCCGCCCTCCTGCGCCAAATAGAACGCCGCCTCAACCGCCGTCCCACTGAAAACTGGAAACTAAACACTGAAAACTAACCCTATGTCCGATCAACTCGCCTTCATCCTCAAAAACCTGCCCAACCTGCTAGTTGGCTTTCCCGGCCACCGACCCGGCGGTTTGCTGATGACGCTGTTTCTGGCGGTTACGGCCGTTACCCTCGGTTTCGTTTTGGCCGTCATTTTGGGCACAGTGTACGAACCGCGGCGCAAACCGGTGCGACTGCTGGCTCACGGCTACGTCCAGTTTTTTCGCGGCATCCCCCTGATTTTGCTTTTGCTGCTGGTGCATCAGGTATTGGGGTACGGCCGTCAACTGGGCCTGGAACGCACCGTCCTCACCTCCGCCCTGGTTGCCCTCACCCTCTACAGCAGCGCTTACCAGGCCGAAATTGTGCGCGCCGGGCTGCAAGCCGCCCCGGCCGGCATGGTGGAATCCGCCCGGCTCTTGGGCAGCACCCGGCGGCAAGCCTACTGGTTCATCCAGATACGGTACGCCTGGCACGTCATGCTGCCCGCCTTCACCGGACAAGCCATCAGCCTCTTCAAAGACACCTCCGTCGTCGTCGTTCTGGGCGTGGCCGAACTAATGACAGTGGCCCAAATTGCCCTGGGCAGCGACGTGGGCAACGCCGCTTACTGGGCGCCCCTCTTTCTCGTCGTCGGCCTGTTCTATTTTATTGTGGCTTTCAGCCTTTCCCGCGCCGCCCAACATTGGGAACGCGGTCACCGCACCGGCGATCTGGTGCATTCGTTGGCAAATTATTAAAACAGAGATTGGAGATTGTACGGCAAATCTCCAATCTCCAGTCTCCAATCTCCAATCACAAAAGGAGTTTGACACCTATGAAAAAATTTTTCACCTTCACCATCTTTTTACTGCTGACCAGCTTCGTCCTGGCCGCCTGTCAGGGCGGCGGCGGCGCCCAATCTACCTACAATCAGATCATGGAAAAGGGCACAGTACGCATCGGTGTGCGCAATGATAACCCGCCCATGAGCTTCATTAACGACAACGGCGACTGGGTCGGCTTCGACGTAGATTTAGCCAACGCGCTGGCCGCCGAACTGGGCGTCGCGCCGGAACTGGTCG
>JALUPA010000016.1 GCA_027054335.1 Ardenticatenaceae bacterium | reverse complement strand
GGCGAAGGGGCGGTGGGTTGGGTGGCGCAGACGGGACGGCCGTTATACATCCCCAACGTGCAGACAGACCCGCGTTACAAGGCGGCCGATTTGGCCCGGCAAGATGGGCTGGTTTCGATGCTGGCCGTGCCGCTGTCTGTGCGGGACCGGGTGATTGGCGTGCTGAACTGTTACACGACACAAAAACGTACCTTTTCGGAGGAGAAACAGACCCTTTTTGCCGCTTTAGCCAATCAAACTGCCCTGGCCATTGAAAATGCGCGACTGGTAACCAATACGGCCGTTATCCGGGAAATGCACCATCGCATCAAAAACAATCTGCAAACCGTGGCCATGCTCATGCAGCTGCAACTGGCCGAAGCGGACAAGCTGACTGCCCGCGAGGTGCTGGAAACAAACATCCACCGCATCCGCAGCATCGCCGCTGTGCATGAGGTGTTGTCGGAAAAGGGGTTCCGCCTGGTGGACGTGAAGTCGGTACTGGAGCGGATTGTGCGGGAAACGGCCGTCTCTATGATTGCCCCGCAGCAAACGATAGACATCCGAGTGTACGGCGAACCGCTCTTGCTGCCCAGCCGGGAAGCCACTGCCTTAACCCTGGTTGTGAATGAATTGGTGCAAAATGCCCTGGAACACGGCTTCAAGGGCAGGACGCAGGGCCAAATTGAGGTATCATTAGGACGTTCGCCGGAGGAGTTTATTGTGGTGGTGCGGGATGATGGCCAGGGCTTTCCAGCCGATTTGCAGCATGGGCTGGGGCTGGAGATTGGGGAAACGTTGGTGACGGAAGATTTACACGGCCGTCTCCGTTTCCGTCAGGCCGAATCCGGCGGCGCGGAAGTCAGCATCCGCCTGCCCCGGCAGATTGAGGAAGCGATTTGATCCGATGGCTGGTTTTTGGCACAAGACGCCCGCTTATTTTGGTTTGTTGGTGGCCGTCGGGACATTAGTTTTGTGGTTGGTCGGGTTGTTTTATTTGCCGCCGGCAAGTTGGTTGGTGGCCGGCGTGATGGTGGTGTTGTCTTTGGTCGCCGGGTATGCTTCTGTGCGGGAACGGCCGTATCTGCTCATGTTGGCCGCCTTCCTTTCCTTTTTCCCGACAGGCTATTATCTTTTGGGCACCCTGGGATTGTTAAGGTGGATTGGCGTGTTGAACTTGCTTCTTTTTGTGGCATCAGGTGGTATCTTTTTAGTAAAATTCACTAACAGCCGGGGCCTAAAACAGGTTGTAGAAGTTGAGTAAATGAAATCACTGGTTGAGTATATTCAAAAAGAACGAGCCAAAATTCAGCCGCCGCGCATTCTCATTGTGGAAAGCGACACGGCCGTAGCCGCCTTACTCCAGGAACATTTGCGTAAAGAGTATGAAGTGACGGTGGTGGACAACGGCCGTGACGCCATCACCCACAGCCAACAAAAACCGCCTCAACTCATCCTCATAGACACCAACCTGCCGGACATGCCCGCGCTTGACCTGTTCCAGCATTTGTACAGCTTCAAACTGGTACATCGCATCCCCATCCTCTTTTTAGGCCAGTCTGACGACGCGCATACGGTCAAGATGGCGGCGTTGGACGCCGGGGTGGACGATTACATTGCCAAGCCGTTTGACGTGCTGGAACTGCAACTGCGCCTGAAAAACGCCTTGCCCCCGTCCCGGCAGTCGGTGGACATGATTACCGGGCTGCCTGACTGGATGGCGGTGGAGGAGGAAATTGAGTACCGGCTGACCACGCCGGAATGGACGTTGAGCCTGTTTGTACTGGAACACTTGCGGGCTTACCATTATCTGAACGGGGCCATTGCCACGAACAATGTGCGGCGCGCCGTGGGCAATGCGCTGCTGGATTTGGCGGACGAGTTAGGGGATTTTGACGATTTTGTGGGCGTGATTGGCCCGCAGGCCTTTATTTTGCTGGCAAAACGGCCGTATCATGAGCAAATCTCCCTGGCCCTGCGCCGCCGCTTCCACACCGAGCGGCAAACCTGGTACCCGCCCGACGTGCTGGCCCACAAATTCGTTACCCTGCCCAACGGCAAACGCGCCCCGCTGATCACCTTGTCCGCTACGGCCGTGCCCAGCCGCCTCAAACCATTCAACGACGCTCTCGACGTCCTCTCCGCCGCCGAAAAACTGCGCGCCAGAGCCAGATCAAAATTGACATAACAAGAAACCTGATTTCCAGATCAATTACCCAATTACTAATTACCAATTACCCATGAAAATCCTGATTGCCGACGACGAATCCATCATCCGCATGGGCCTGAAGGCCATGTTGGGTGAAATGGGGCATGAGGTGGTAACGGCCGTCAACGGCCGTGAAGCTCTCAACATGGCCCGGATACATCAGCCAGACATGGCAATACTTGACATAAAAATGCCCTACACCGACGGTCTGGCTGTCGCCAAAACCCTGGCCCGCAGCCAGCCCATGCCTATCCTGCTTCTCACTGCCTTCAGCGAACAAGACCTCATCGAAAAAGCCACCGATCTGCCCATTCAGGGTTACCTGATCAAGCCCATCAAGCCGGAAGAACTGACTGCCGCCATCGCCATCGCCCGCAAACGGTTCGCTGACGCCCAACAGTTAAGCGAACGCGCCGTCCAACTGGCCGAAACGCTGGAAACGCGCAAACTGGTAGACCGGGCCAAAGGCATCCTCATGGCCAGCGGCCTGACGGAAGAGCAAGCGTACCGCGCCTTGCAGCAAACCGCCCGCGCCCACCGGCAGGCCATCGGAGATGCAGCCCGCGCCGTCATCAAACATAAAAAAATCCCGCCTCAAGGCTGAGACGGGACCTCCCCAAAACTGGCACAGCATCCCCAAACGACGCCTACTCCCCAAAGCGTCCGATTTTGATAACGGGTCAGGTAATTGGGATATTGCCCAATGGGCCAATATCCCAATTACTCAGTTACCCAATTACTTTCGTATTACCGCATTCCGCCGCGCGGTCTTGCCAGCGATATGCCGGCCATCATGCCGATGATGAAGAATGTCAGAGCCAAAATTACCAGGGTGGATAAATCAACGACCATTTCACACACTCCTTTTCGCTATTCGGGCTGACGCCCTACTTTCACCGGTTCCCACCCCGCGTTCCCTTTAATGACCATTTTACGACTTAACGACAATTTGTCAAGAAGATGACGATAAAACGACAATTGTGTAGGTATTTTGTCGGTTTTCTGTAATATTTGGCGGCAAAATAAAAGCCTCTCCGTGGTGGAGAGGCCTGTTTTGTCACAAAGTTAACTGCGGAGAGTGCAGAGGACGCGGAGATTTCTCTCCTGTACAAGTCTCCGCGATCTCTGGATTCTCCGCGGTTAGATAAGGTTTGTCAGTCAATCAGACACTCTACGTATCCAGCGTCTCGCTCACCGGCTGCGTCTTCAATTCGTCCGGCACGCTTTCCAGGCGCGTGAAGACGAGTTCGTCGTCGGCCACGTCAATGTTGATCACGTCTCCGGCGGCAAATTCACCCTTGAGTAGTTTGACAGACAGCGGACTTTCTACAAAACGCTGCAAGGCGCGGCGTAACGGCCGTGCCCCAAAGTCCTTGTCATAGCCGTGCAGGGCCAGCCAGCGCTGCGCTTCTTCCGTCAGCACAATCGTTAAGCCGCCATGCTCCGCCAGCCGCTCCTGCACTTCCTTCATCTGCAGCTGGACAATTTCCACCACGTGTTCTTCATCCAGCGGCTCAAAGATGATGATCTCGTCAATCCGGTTGATAAACTCCGGCCGGAAGGTCTTTTTCAGTTCATCTTCAATACGTTTGTGTTCCGCTTCAGCGTCGGGGTCGCGCATTCCGGCAAAGCCCAGCGCCCCGGACGATTTGACAAAAGAGGTACCCACGTTGCTGGTCATCACAATGACGGTGTTGCGGAAATTGATTACTCGTCCCTGCCCGTCGGTGAGACGGCCGTCATCCAGCAATTGCAGCAGCGAATTCCATACGTCCGGGTGCGCTTTCTCAATTTCATCGAACAGGACCACGGAGTACGGCCGGCGTCTTACCTGTTCTGTCAACTGGCCGCCCTGCTCGTAGCCGATGTATCCGGGGGGGGCGCCAAACAGACGGCTCACCGTATGCTGCTCCCGGTACTCGCTCATATCCACCCGGATCAGCGCGTCCTCATCATCAAAGAGGAACTCAGCCAGCGCCTTGGCCAGCTCCGTCTTGCCCACGCCGGAACTGCCCAGGAAGATGAAAGAGCCAATCGGCCGGTGCGGGTCGCTCAATCCGGAGCGGCTGCGGCGGATGGCGTCGGCCAGAGCTACAATCGCCTTATCCTGCCCCACAATCCGCTCGTGCAGACGATCTTCCATTTGCAGCAGCTTCTCTGCTTCTGTTTCCATCATCTGCGTCACCGGGATGCCTGTCCAGGAAGCCACCACTTCGGCAATATCCTCTTCCGTGACCAGTTCATCCAGTTCGTGTTCCGCTTTCCACGCCTCACGCGCCTGGGCAAACTCCTGCTCAATGCGCAGCCGTTCCGCCCGCACCACGGCCGCCCGCTCATAATCCCGGACGGTGTGCGCCTCTTCCTCTTCCTCGGCCAACTCAGTCAGCCGATTTTTCATTTCCTTCAATTCCGGCGGCAGGGTGTACAAGGCGACGCGCAGTTTAGCTGCCGCCTCGTCCATCAGGTCAATTGCCTTGTCCGGCAGGCGGCGATCCGTCACATACCGGTTAGACAATTTCGTAGCCGCTACCAACGCCTCATCCGAATAGGTGACTTTGTGATGGGCTTCATACTGGCCGCGCAGGCCGTAAAGCATCTCAATCGTCTCCTCTACTGATGGCTCATCCACAAATACCGGAGCAAAACGGCGCTCCAGGGCGCTGTCCCGCTCAATGTACTGGCGGTATTCGTCCAGTGTAGTGGCCCCTACGCACTGCAATTCGCCCCGCGCCAAAGCCGGTTTGAGCATGTTGCTGGCGTCCATCGCCCCCTGCGCCGATCCCGCGCCGACGACGGTGTGCAGTTCGTCAATAAAGAGAATGATCTCCCCCTGCGCCTTCTGGATTTCCTGCATGGCTGCCTTCAGCCGCTCTTCAAACTCGCCGCGGAAACGGCTGCCGGCAATCATCGCTCCCAAATCCAGGGAGACGACGCGCTTGTTCAGTAAATTTTCCGGCACATCGCTGGCGATGATCTTTTGGGCCAAGCCTTCCACAATGGCCGTCTTGCCTACACCGGCTTCGCCGATGAGGACGGGGTTGTTCTTGGTGCGGCGGCTCAACACTTGAATGACGCGCAGGATTTCATCATCCCGGCCGATGACCGGGTCCAGCTTGCCTTCGCGGCTCATCTGCGTCAGGTCGCGGCTGTATTTGTCCAGGGTGCGGTAACGGCTTTCCGACTGCCGATCCGTTACCCGCGAGCCGCCGCGCAAATCCTTGATAGCGGCCATCACCCGTTCCCGCGTCACGCTGAATTCCTGCAGGATGCGGGCTGAGGGGGTATTGCGCTCGCTGAGGATGGAAAGGAAGATGTGTTCGGTGGAGATGAACTCATCTTTCAGCCGGTTGGCTTCCCCCTGGGCTAGTTCCAGGACGGTGCGGATGCGCGGCGTGTAGAAGATTTGCCCCACGCCGCCGCCGTATACGGAAACTTTGGGGGTGCGGCGCAGTTCTTCATCCAGCCGCTGTTTCATTCCGTTAATGTCTACTTTGAGATGGTTGAGTATTTGGGGCACGGCCCCGTCTTCCTGCTGCAAAAGCGCCAGGAAGAGGTGTTCGGTGTCTACTTGGGAATGGCCGTATTGCTGCACCAGTTCGTAAGCAACTGCGGCCGCATTTTGGGCTCGTTCGGTAAATCTGTCAAATCGCATAAGGTCCTCTCTGGAACCACGGATTATTACGGATTTGATGGATTTTTATCTGGGTTAACCCATTTTATCTGCATGTGTCCGTGGTAAATGTCGGATTTATATTGTTGAGATAATTTCCAAACTGATATTGTACTTGAGAATGATTGGATTCATATTAGAAGATGCCTAAATTCAGCTATCCGGCGGCCAGATGCGGCTGCCTTCGACCCGGTCGTAGCCATCTCCCCAGGCGAGTATTTTGTGGGGTGTGATCTCGATGAGCCGCCAGGTGTCGCTTTCGTCGTAGCGGAAATCCCATTCGTATTTATCATAGAAATAATTGGCTAATCTGTCCACTGTCTCCCGGTGGGCGATGTGGGCTTCGCCTTCGATGAGGAGGACGTTTTTGGTGTCGGGCAGGGAGAGGGCCACCATCTGGTTGTGGATGAGGTTGATGAATTTTTGGCTGCGTGGCGTGCTGCTGACGTAGATTTTGCCGTCCAGCCAGACGAACCAAAGGGGTGTGAGGTGGGGACGGCCGTCGCGCCGTACCGTCGCCAGCCAAATGGTCATTTCTCGCCCCAATCGCCCGCTCATAGCCTGCCAGCGGGCGGGATTGTATCGTCTCATGTTTCCATTATAGGAAAGGGTGGCAGAGTGGCAAGGGGGCAGAGTGAATAATCTGAAAGCCGATTCCCGATTACCGGCCACCGATTACCACTTTTTCTGCCGCGCCGGTGAAGGCCAGGGTGCGTTGGGCGAAGGTGGTAAGGGGCGCGGGAGCGGCGGTGGTGAGGAGTTGGAGGCTGCCGGGACGGTTGGCGGGGGCGAGGCGGTTATGGTTTTGCAGGATGCGTTGGGTTTGGCGGGCGATGGCGGGGGCGGGGTCTATGACGGTGACGGCCGTGCCGGCAATGCGCTCAATCGTGGGCAGAACAAACGGGTAATGG
>JALUPA010000015.1 GCA_027054335.1 Ardenticatenaceae bacterium | reverse complement strand
GTCTCGACCCCTATTTTCCGGTGTTGTACACGGGGTTAAACGGCCGGGTGGCTCACGAGTGCATTGTAGACCTGCGCCATCTGAAAAAGTGGGTCACGGTGAACGACGTAGCCAAGCGGCTGATGGATTACGGCTTCCACGCGCCCACCATGTCCTTTCCCGTCCACGATACGCTGATGATTGAGCCGACGGAGAGCGAATCAAAGGCGGAACTGGATCGTTTCTGCGAGGCAATGATTCATATTCGCCAGGAGATTCAGGCGGTGCAGGATGGCGAACTGGCCCACGAGGACAGCCCGCTGGCCTATGCCCCGCACACGGCGGCAGCTATTACCGCGGAGAATTGGGATCGGGTATATGATCGGGTTACGGCCGTCTACCCCCTGCCCTGGGTCAAGGATTTCAAATTCTGGCCGTATGTTTCCCGCATTGACGACGTGTACGGCGACCGGCATCTCTTCTGTGTCTGCGTGCCTGTTGAGGAATATGCGGATTAGCGAGTTGCCGGCAGCAGGGCGGCAGAGTGTAAAATGCCTGGTTACTCTGCCGCCTGGCAACTATTCCTGATTAAGTTCTTGCAATAAAGACAAAAGCTCCTTGTTTTCCGGGATGTCGCGCATGGAGTGACCGTAATGTATGTAGCGGGCCTGCCCCGCCTTGTCAATGATGACCTGCGCCGGCATCCGTCCCAGCCTAAACAGCTTGATTTCCTGCCCGTACATCTTGAGAATCGTGTGTTCGGGGTCTGGCAGGCCCACAAATGGCAAATTGTGTTCCTGCCAATACTTCTGAAAAGCGTCAGCGGTATCGGGGCCAACCACGATAATTTCTGTATCCAGGATGGCAAACTTGTCATAATCCTGGCGCAACTGCGCCATGTGCCGGCGGCAAAATGGTCAGACAAAACCCCGGTTCAGAACCAGAACCACATAGTTTTGCCCCTGATAAGCGGATAATGTGATTGGGTTGTCTTGCCAATCGGTCAATGTGAAATCAGGTGCCGGGCTGTTTATTGCTACACGATTGCTCATAATATCCTCGTCTACTTGATTTTAGCCAGCAGAAAGGGCAGGCCAAAGGTAAAGGGTACGCTAATAAGATGGGCCAGGAAATGATCGCCGCCCAGCAGGAAAACACGGCTGTGCCCATAAATCAGAACAGACAACTGCACCGTCACCAAAAACCACAACCCCACTTTGAGCCGGTAGGAGAGACGGCCGTCAGCCCCATCATCCGTCCTGTCCAGCAGCAGCCAGGGGAAAAGCCAGGTAGAATACCACAAGCGAAAAGCCAGCGCCTGGGCGAGATACCCGGCAAAAATATCCGCTGTGCCGCGAATAGGGGAACGGCCGTGCCAGGTGCGCCAGGCCAACCACAAAGCCAATCCACCAAACAGGAGCGATCCCAGCAAGGCCATTTGTTCAACAAGCGGCGGCAAATTCAGGCGGACAAACAGCAGCAAGACCAGCGTACTCAGAGAAAAGCCGGGATTGTTGGTCGCTTCCCGCAGCAGCCGGGCGGCCAGTTCCAGAGGAGAACCGAAAGGGAGAAAGGCCAGGAACAGTAAGATGAGTCCAGCTACGGCCGTAGCCAGCAAAAATCGTATCCGTTCTTTAAGATAGGCAAAATCACGCCAGCCGGCCAGGAAAAATAAGGGAAGCGGCAGCAGAGCAATAGGTTTAGTCAGCGGGGCCAGCAGCATGACGAGAAAGCCAAGTGTGACCGAATATCGCCGCATTAACCACAAGCCCAACAACAGCCAGAAGATCATCAGCACATCGTTGTGGGCGTCAACGACAAAAGTGAGCAGCAAGGCCGGATTCCAGGCCCAAAGGAGGGTATATCCCAGGCGTCGTTGTAGGGGGGCCGCGGGCAGGATGAGCCAGATAAGGCCGCCGCTGGCAATGAAGCTTATCAGCCCGACCAGTTTGAAGGCCAGCAGCCCGACCAGTAAATTGCCGCGTGTAAGGCTGGTTACAGCCGCTGCCAGCAGTTCCCACACCGGCCCATACGGGGACGTTTCTCCGGCCCATTCTCCGG
>JALUPA010000014.1 GCA_027054335.1 Ardenticatenaceae bacterium | reverse complement strand
CGTCCTCACTGGGTTTGATAGGAGGCGGGGCCATCTCAATGTCAAATGCTTCATCACTGGCCGCCATCGCTTCCAGCCAGGCCACCGCCGCATCCGGGTCATCCGGCATGTCAAACAAATCTATCTCGTCGGCAATGCCCTCAGCGGTGGTCACGTCTGCTTCTGCCCCGATGGGTTCAGCCGACTCCGCGGCAGCTGCCTCTTCAACCGTCACTTGGGGAACCTCTGCCTGGGCTTCCAGCCAATCCAGCGCCTCGGCCAACTCTTCCTCACTGACGGTTCTGGCCTGAACGGCCGTCACCCCAGCCAAAAGCCCTTCCCTCGCTACCTGCTGCACCAACGCATCTAAAGCAGCCGCTAATTCCGGGTCTCTTACCCCTGCTACGGCCTCTTCTGAGATTGGTTCTGGCTCTTCGGCAATCTCATCCAGCCAACTCATGGCATCATCTAATTCCGCTTCCATTTCCAGGAGCGAATCGCCTTCTTCTACCACCAGATCGTCAGGGACTACGGCCGTAGGTTCTTCGGCTTCACTTTTCAATTCATCCAGCCAATCTGTGTCACCCGACTCCGGCTCAATATCTGAAGCCAGCGCTGCTCCAGCCAACCCGGCGGCCCCCTCCTCCACCAAGTCATCCGCCAAAGCATCCTGGGCCACAGAAGGCAATTCTTCCACAGGAGATTCCTGCTGGGCAGCCAGGTCTTCCAGCCAGGACAAGGTATCATCCACATCCGCTTCCCGCCTGTCCTGACCAATGTCTACTTCTGCTTCAACTGACGGCCGTTCTGTTTCCGGTTCCAGCTCAGGTAATGACGCTTCTTCAATTTCTGGTTCTTCCAACCAATCCAATCCACCTGTATCCCCTAATTCCAGTTCAGACAGAACATCTCCTTCTTCGGCCAATTGATCCAACCATTGGGTATCTTCTTTAACGGGTTCAGGGCGCCGGTCCATAGTCTCTGCCGCAGCCAAAGCGGCTAATCCGGCAGCCAACGCTTTAGCCTCAGCATCGGCTTCTTCTTCACCCTCAACCTCTGCGGAAACGGCCGTTTCTTCTTCCAATTCAGTTTCCTCGACCGGTAAATCTGCCAATCCGGCCAGCAAATCTGCCTCATCCGACGATGTTTCAGCCGATTCCGGGGTCTCTTGCAACCAGTCGGGGAATTCTTCTATATCCGCCGCGTCACTTTCCGCAGCATCCAAGCTGGCTAACAAACCAGACAGTTCTGTTTCCTCCACCACCTCCGCTTCTTCTGGTACGGTCGCCTCCCCGCTTGCCTCTTCCTCAACCATCCAATCAGGTAGAATATCAGAATCCACACCGAGTTTGGTGTATAGAACATTCTCATCCTCCGGCTGATCTGATAAATCCCCAATCCAGTCCGGGAACTCTTCGGTTTCTCCGCTGACAGCCGTTAATTCGTCCGTGGTCAAAGGTGGTTCTGCATCATCACTGATGAGATCACCCGCTAAATCAGAAGACGTACTGGGTTCCGGTTCGTCTCCGGCCGGCGGTAAAGGCCCAGTCATCAACCAATCCGGGATTTCATCAAAGTCGGTACCTTCCAGGTCTTCAGGAGTTAATTCCCCAATTTCGGCAGCCGCAGGTTCAGCAGTTTTGGCTGCTTCGGGCACGTCTGCCAGTTCTTCACCAGAGAGAACAGACAGCCAATCGTCATCGTCTTCTGCTTCCGGCAGCAGGTCGGATTCTACGGCCGTAGCCTCTTCACCACTCTGCGCCAGGCTGTCCGTCTCAAATCCTTCATCCGCCAGCACAGACAGCCAATCTTCCAGGTCTTCACCTTCTGCCCCGGCGTCCGCAACATCCCTGGTGTCAGCGGCATCGTCAGAGCCAAATAAATCGGTCAGACCTCTGGCCGCGCCGGCTGCAATCACTTTATCGGAAAACTTCGGGGGTTCTGCTTCGCCAGGCGGCGTTAACCAGTTGCTATCCAATTCCAGCGGCGTTTCTTCAGCGTCCTCGCCATCCAGAGCCGCCAGCCAGTCATCTTCCACGGTATCGGCAACGGGTGTTTCATC
>JALUPA010000013.1 GCA_027054335.1 Ardenticatenaceae bacterium | reverse complement strand
TATCAATGCGGTAGCTTAGGCAAGCAAAACGAATGTTTATAGCCTCAGAGCCCGTGCAAGAAATCCGGGCCTGGACCTTCTAATTACCAATTGAAGGCTCTCTTCTTTTCAGCCCGTCATGGGGATAACGATCCGCAAAAGGCGTATTTCCCCGCGTTTCGGGGCCAAATGCGAGCTGCGAGATGGGCGAAAACGATCAAAACAGCGCAAATTTCCCCGTTTTCGCCCATTTTCACCCGTTTTTTCCGGCGCTGGCGGCAATATTCCATGAAGCCGTCCAGACCGATGATATTCAGCACCCTGCTGAAATTATAGCACATCACCATCAGCGCCCATTCGCCGCTTACCTTTTCAAAGCCGCGCACCAGAAAATGCGTCCAGCCCGCCCGGCATTTCAGTGTGCCAAACGGGTGCTCGACCATCCCGCAGCGCTCGCGCATCTTCCCGGACGCCCCCTTCATTCGGGCGCGATGCCGCTCGCTGACTTCTTCATATTCCGAACGCAAAAGCGTGCGCACCCCGGTCTTTTCGGGCAGGCATTGTTGCCGCAGCGGACAGCCCTGACATTGCTCGGGGCGGCTGGCATAACGGGTCCACAACCGGCCATTTTGCTCGAAGGGCCGCCCCCGCGGCACCAGCTCGCGCCCTTGCGGACAGACATAAACATCACGCGCCATCTCATAACAAAATGCATGACGGGTGAGCCGGCCCTGCGCCTTGATGCGGCGGGATTTGGCCGGTTCGGGCACGAAGGCGGTGATGCCGGTCTGCTCGCAGGCCGCCAGCTCCCCGGCGTCATGATAACTGGCATCGGCCAGCACCTCCAGCTCATCGACTTCAAGCGCCTCTTTGGCCTGTTCCGCCATGCGATGAAGCTGGTGCTGGTCATTGCCGTCATTGGTCACATCGCTGGCGACAATCAGCCGGTGCTTGTCATCAACCACGATCTGCACATTATATCCCGCCACCGTCCCGGTGCCCTTGTTAAGCCGCCGCGCATCCTTGTCTGTGGTGGAAATCTGCGCCTCGCCGCTTTGCTCAAGCGCCTGTTTCAGCGCCTGCTTTTCCTGCTGCCGGGCCTTCAGCCGGGTCAGTTTCTCCTGCAATTGCGGGTCTTCAGAACCGCTCTCGCCGCGCTGCGCCGGGGATTTGTCGTTTTCTTCCAGCTCTTTTTGATAGCGTTCGATCTCCGCCTCAAGCTTGTCCAGTTCACGGTCGAGCCGTTTGTGGGGGTAAATGCTGGCCTTGCTGGCATTGCCGTGAAAATAACTGCTGTCAATAGCGCATTTCTTGCCGCCATAAAGATTGAGCTCGCGGCAAAGCAGGACAAAATCCTTGTTGACACTCTTGAGCGCTTCCGCATTATCCTTGCGAAAATTGGCGATGGTCTTGTGGTCGGGGCGCAAAGCCCGCAGCAGCCAGATCACTTCCAGATTGCGATGCGTCTCCCGCTCCAGACAGCGGGAGCTGCGCACCTTGTTCTGGTAGCCGTAAAGATAAAGCTTGAGCAGATCGGCCGGATTATAGGGCGGATGGCCCTTGCCTTTCGCATGACCACCATCGGTATAGCGAAAGCCGAGCTCGGCCAGATCGAGCGTATCGACATAGGCATCAAGCGCCCGAACCGGGGCATTGGCCGGGACATAATCCTCAATCCGCGCCGGCAACAGGCTAAGCTGATCACGTGCGTTTCCAGTTTTATAGCGTCGTTTCGTCATAATCGCTGGTATAACTTAATTCCTGGCGAGAGGCCAGTTTCTTACACAGGCTCTCAGGCTATACCCTTAAAATATTGATGATGAAGCCATTAAAATTCAGCCCTGTGGCAATTATGTGTTGGCAGTGACATTAATGCGGGTATGCCCCCTTAAAATTTCAGCCGGGCGTCCGGTTAACAATACGGTTAATAGAGTGTTTGTCATGCCCTTAAAAAACGATATTTTCGACCTATCTTGTTGACCGGGTTTGGTGTACTATATTTCCCGTTGCCTGTTTTGTTATGGCAATAGTTCAGTGGTACCCGGGAAGTGCTGGCGGTTTA
>JALUPA010000012.1 GCA_027054335.1 Ardenticatenaceae bacterium | reverse complement strand
GCAGTAAACAGGTTTTTGTGAGGATGGGCAACGGCCGTAACTGGGGCGATCTGTTTCTCATCTCGGCCAGCCCCAATTTGCGGTAAATGCGGGTAATATGATTTTCTACGCTGCCTCTGGCCAGCGACAGCCGGTTGGCGATGCTGGCCGGCGTGTGGGCGGCGGCCAGCAGGTGGGCGATTTCTTGTTCACGGGGGGTGAGGCGGGGAAATTCGTCTAAAGCGTGGAGAATGTGCGGCCGCTCTTCTTTTGAGAATTGGGCTTGTACGGCCGTTTCTACCGCATATTTGTTAACGATTTCCTGGTTGAACAGGGTGTGACCGGCCTGTACCTGTTCCATAGCGGTCCGCAGGCGCAGCATGTCGCCCCCCTTGTGCAGAAAGGCGATACCCCGTACAAAGCGCTGCGCCAGCCGGATAACTTCCGCTTCATATTCATGGTGGGCGGAAAGCAGGACGATGCCCAGGGTGGGAAATGCTTCTTTCAGGCGCAGGCTCAAGCCAATACCGTGGGGTTCGGTAACGGGGGTGGTTTGGGTACGGCCGTCAAAGGGGAGGCGAATGTCTATGACGGCCGTTTGCGGCCGCTGCGTCACGGCCAATTCCCAGCCTGTCTGCACGTCAGCGGCCGTGTATACCGTATGCCTCAGCGATTGTAAATACCCCTCAATACCGCTCCGGGTGAAAGCGTCGTCGTCTACTACCAGTATCTTTTCTGTCATAATGTCCAGCGTTGCCATTGCGGCGGTACTTGGGGTATTGGGGTATTGAGATATTATGCGCCAATATCCCAATACTCTAATATCTCAATATCTCCCATCTATCACCCTCATTATACAAATTAGTGAGGTTTCCCACCAGCAAACAGGGAGAAAACTCCCATACGCTAAACGTGCCATCCGGTAAAATTTCATTAATTTCTGCCAGCATTCGGGTGGGCGGTCGCCAGAATGAGATGGGGTCAAGTTCCTTTGGGTTGTAAAAGCCCAAGGGAACGCATTTTTCAAAAGATTTCCGTGAAATGAGATTAGAAGGAGCGGTAACACATGAAGCAATATATGTTATTTTTGGTTTTGGGTCTGTTGGCATTACTTGGATTGACATGGGGGCAGGCAACGGCCGTTTCTTCCGATACTCAACCATCAGAAATAATAGCAGCCGCCGCCAACGGCAGCATAACCGGAACTGTCACAGACGGCGTTAATCCACTATCAAATATCCTGGTTGAAGCAAATATCCTGAATCCCGATACTGGTCTTTCGTTTATTGTTGTCGCTTCTACTTATACAAACAGCAACGGCTTTTACGAATTCACCACGCTCGAAGATAATTCTTACGCTATCAAATTTACTGATGAATCGGGAAATTACGTATCTGAATATTATGATGACAACCGAAGCTCTGCCTTTAACCCAAACTTGCAAATAGCGGGCGGCAATACTCTGTCTGATATCGATGCCGTTCTTGCCGTGTCCAGTCACATTACCGGCCGTGTAACCGATGCTGCCGACGGTAATCCACTGGCAGGAATTCCTGTTTCTGCCGACGATTTCAGTATCGGCGAATCGGCCAGCACGCTTACTGACAGCGGTGGCTACTACACTCTTAGCAACATATTACCGGGCAGCTACATCGTTTCATTTAATTCTGTATACGGGCTGCGTTTCTACACGCCCCAATATTATGATAGTGTCTCTGATTACAGCAGCGCCACACCGGTTGTTGTTGGCACAGGGGCAACGGCCGCTAATATTGATGCCAGTCTGACAGAAGGTGGCTACATCACCGGCCGTGTTACGGCCGAGGATGGCACAACGCCGCTGGAAAGTATAACCG
The DNA here is from genome assembly GCA_027054335.1 of Ardenticatenaceae bacterium. Classification (GTDB taxonomy): domain Bacteria; phylum Chloroflexota; class Anaerolineae; order Promineifilales; family Promineifilaceae; genus JAJRTP01. The sequence goes on along the minus strand of JALUPA010000012.1, from coordinate 16,365 downwards.
TGCGTATTTCAGAGAATTACGGTTATGGCTGGCTGCCTGGCTACGACGTTACTACAGATGCCAACGGCGACTATTATTTTAACGGGTTGGTTGCTGGTAATTATCGTCTGGCTTTTTCTGATGAAACAGGCATATACGCATCGGAGATGTATGACAATGTAACAGGAGGCAGCATCAATGATGCAACCGATATCCCTGTTTTATTAGGGCAAACAACGGCCAATATTAATGCCTCTTTGGCAATGAATCCGCTCCCTCCTCTTGCCGTTCCGGATGTGGTGACAACAACTCTCAATGCGCCGCCAATTTCCATTGATGTATTGGCAAATGATAGCGACCCGAACGGCGATCCGCTTACCATTTTTACTGTCAGTGGGGCTGCTAACGGATTCGTCACTATTGACGGAACAAACATTTTGTACTCGCCGGTAATATCCTTTGTTGGCACAGATTCATTTACCTATGGTATTTCGGATGGGCAGGGGGGCAGCGCTTATGCGCAAGTTACTGTTACAGTTAAGAATGAACAGCCAGTTGATGTGAACCCAGGGCAAGCGCAAACGGTACTCATTGACACATCTGATTACGATTTAACGATAGACATTCCGGCCAACGCCTTACCGTCACAGACCAACAAGCTCGTTTATCGCGGCCTTGATGCCCCGACTGCCCCGCTGCCGAGTACACCAGCCAATATTCATTTCACCTTGACGCTGCTGGACGCGGCCGATCAGGAAATACCAAATCCCACATTCACTACCCCATTATCCGTCACCATTCAATACGACCCGGCTCTGCTGCCTGCCGGTATCAATGAAGCGGATATTCAGGTGTACTTTTTTAATACGTCTACTCAAGCGTGGGAAAGTATTCCGATCATCAGTCGAAATCTTGAGGCAAACAGTCTTGTCGTCGAGTTAACCCATTTTACAGAATTTGCCCTGGCTGATTCTGTGCGGGTTTATCTCCCGGTGATTATCAGGTAGATACGAATTGCTCTGGACGCGGCCGTACCGGTACGGCCGCAAGAAGATGAAGATACCGGTGACATGCTTGATGTTCCGGCCGGGATCGCCTTTACGGAGTTTATTTATCTGCCGGTTATTGTTCGGTAAACTGAGATTGGTTCAATCTGGCAGATTGAACCAATCTGGAATCCAGCGGGATCGCCTTTACCCAATTTATTTACCTGCCGCTTGTCCAGCAATAACCTTTTACGCAAGTGCGCATCGCTTTCGCTGTTGGCATCCATATCGCCCGGCATTCTAACAAAATTTAACAGGGCGTGTTTAGGAGAAAAACATGAAAACATTCACGGAAAGTATGGTAATGAAAGCAGGACTATTAATCCTGCTGAGTCTCATTCTACTCATGGTCTTCTTTATGTCCGGTGGTACGGCCGTGGGCGCAGGCAGTCGAGCAGCCGGCTCACAGTTGGCTGGCTCAAATGAGCCAGCCCTTGCTTTCAACAAAATAGCGAGCGCCACCACCACAGGCACCACCACCCGCATCTCCGTGGCTTCCGATGGGACACAGGGGAATAGTAACTCTAGCGAAGTGTCCATATCAGCAGACGGCCGTTACGTGGCCTTCAGATCCCAGGCCAGCAACCTAGTTTCCGGCGACACCAATGGCTATTACGATATCTTCGTGCATGACACCCAAACTGGTCAGACCACCCGTGTCTCCGTAGCTTCTGACGGCACACAGGGGAACAATATTTCCAACGCGCGTCCTGCTATTTCGGCCAATGGCCGCTATGTGGCCTTCTCCTCTTTTGCCGACAACTTGGTACCAAACGACACCAATGGTGCTAACGATATCTTCGTGCATGACACCCAGACCGGCCAGACCAGCCGTATCTCGGTGGCTAGCGATGGTACGCAAGGTAACGGTGGTTCTAGTTGGCCATCCATTGCAGGTGATGGACGTTTTGTAGCATTTCTTTCTGGGGCCAGCAATCTCGTAAACAATGATACAAATGACAGAAATGATATTTTTGTTTATGACCTTCAAACAAATCAAATTGAGCGTGTCTCAGTGGCTAGCGACGGTACGCAAGGAAACAATCATTCCTCAATGCCATCCATCTCTGCTGATGGACGCTACGTAACATTCGAATCAGCTTCTAGTAATTTAGGTGACGATACTTACATTTATGAGGATGTCTTCATTTATGATCGACAATTGAAGGTAACAAAACTTATCAGTGTGAACTCAGCTGGACAAGCGGGAAATAATATTAGTTATAGGCCCACAATATCGGCTGATGGGCGTTTCGTTGCTTTTCTCTCTAAAGCCGATAATCTGGTAACTGGAGATGCTAACAATCGCCGAGACGCTTTTGTCCACGATCTCCAAACGGGGGTAACAGAACTTGTAAGTGTAAGTTCTGACGGGCAGCAGGCAAGTAGAGATATTTACGGCCCTGTTGCCATTTCTGCAAATGGCCGTTATGTCATCTTTATGTCCCAATCTAGCAATTTAGTCCCTAATGATACTTGTTGCTATGATGTTTTTGTTCATGATCGACAAACAGGAATTACTGAGCGAATTAGTGTCGATTCGACTGATCAGCAAGGGAATAGTGCAAGTGGATTTTTTGGTCAGTCTATTTCATCAGATGGCCGGTTTATTGTATTTGACTCTTTAGCAAGCAATTTAGTCTTGAATGATACTAATGGCGTATATGATATCTTTGTTCGTGATAGAGGGACGGGTAGTGGGACGTATTCCATTTCCGGTCAGGTGACGGACGGGAATAGCAATCCTATCGAGGGGGTCACTCTTTCGACCGCGTCCGGCGCCACCACGACAAATGCCAGCGGCTACTATACGTTTACGACTCTCATCACCGGCACTACTTATACGCTTACTCCGTCCAAAGCCGGATACGCCTTTACACCCGCCTCATCCACGATAAGCGTACCACCAGACGCACCGTCTCAAGATTTTGTGGGCGTTGCCGGAGGCAGTCCGCCTACCCCGTTTCTCGATTTACCTTTTGGTTATGGCGGCACATCTCAATCCTTCATAACATCGCTGCAAAACTGGAACGATGATGGGCGCGTCAATTCCTGGTTTGATCACAAATATCCCGATTATAGTTCCAACAACGGTACAGGAATGTGGCTGTACAACGGCAAGTACATAAACAATTCATACTGGTCTGGCAGTGTCCTCTGCTTCGCATCCTATTGTTACGATGGGCACGATGGCATTGACCTAAGCTACAAAGACCCCCAACCTGGAGTCTCCGGCAGCCAGGCCTTGCCCATCCTAGCTGCTGCTTCAGGAACTGTTGCCGCCAGCAACAACACTTGTCCTAATTACCCTGTGCCAACATGCGGTGGGGGTTACGGCAATTACGTAATTCTTTATCACACCGTAGGTAATGGGAATGGCTATTTTACACGTTATGGCCATCTTGCCAGTGTCGGTAGCATACCGACGACTGTCAATGCTGGAGATACGCTAGGAATTATGGGTAACTCCGGACGAAGCGGGGGGACGCATTTGCACTTTGGCGTTTACAAAGACAATGGCAACGGCCAATGGGATGGGGAAAGCATTGACAAACCCGTAGACCCGTATGGTTGGAAATTACCAGAGGCTGATCCCTGGGTGGCTGCGGGTGGTCCCGTAAGTTCCTGGCTTTGGCTTTACGACTCCGATAAACAAGTATCATTTTCAGGCGACCAGGGGGCGTCATTTACGGATATGACCGGTAATGTACAAGTAACAGTCCCGGCCAACGCCTTCTCCGGTCAGATTAGCCTGGAACTGTCTCCTTCACCTGTGGCCGGTGCTTCGGCCCAATTACGCAATGGCGGCTCCTCTTTCTGGCTGCGGCTGTTGCAGTGGCTGTCAGGGGTCAGTAACACACAGGGAGTCGTTTCTATCCAAAACAGCAGCCAGTTGACCAGCACACTCCCCATCACCTTCACCGTGGCCTACACGGACGCAAACATACTGCATTTGAACGAGTCTCAATTGGCTCTGTATTATTGGGACGAAGGTTTGGAGAGTTGGCAGAGTTTGCCGACCACTGTGAATACGGCGGGCAACTTGGTAACTGCACAAACTGAACAATTGGGCGCGTTTTCCCTGCAAGCTCCTTTAATCTGCCCGGCTGATAACTCTGAACCAGACGACAGCTTTTACAGGGCCGCATCTATTTCAACAAACGGCGCCCTCACCAACCGCTTGTTTGATATTGCCGAGGATCAAGATTGGTTCTCGTTCAACGCCGCGGCCGGGGAATCGTATGTGTTGGAAGCCAAGAATCTGACCGCTGGTGTTGATACGATCATCAAGGTTTATGATCAAGACGGGTTAACCTTGCTGGCCTCAGATGACAACAGCGGCAATGGCGCAGCTCCACAGTTGGAATGGACGTCTCCTCAGGATGGAACATACTTTGTCCAGGTTACTCCTGCTTCTGGAAGCAGCTATGGTTGTAATGCTACCTATGAGTTTAGTGTGCAGGGGGGATATAGTATTTACCTTCCCGCTGTTATTCGCAATTAGTCCATTTGTTGGGGTGAGGTGTTGGTTAGTGGAACGGATGTTTGTTTGAAGACCGTTGCAAACAACCAGCTTTACGTGGGTACATTCACCGGCAGTCGGAATAGTGGTGGCAGTCGAGTTTGGCAAATGATGTACGAGGTTTACCTGCCAGTTATTATCCGGTAAACTGAGATTGGTTCAATCTGGCAGATTGAACCAATCTAGAATCTGGTATGGCCGCAGGAAGTATACGGGTGAGATAGTTAACGCTTTGCTCGGAGGACTTTACGGAAAAAGAGGGACAAGATGAGAAAAATACTTATCGTAACGTTGGGTTTTGTTCTGATTGTAGCTGGGGTTCTTACACTGAATGCTAAAACCACATCAGCAACGGTTACCGTTGACAACAGTATTGCAAATGGGGCTACTGAGGGCACTATTATAGACAGTAGTAATTGGCCTGAAGTTATTGTCAGCGTTTCTAACGAACATCGGTATTGGACTAAAATTGCAATTCCTTATAATCTGAATGATGTTGCAATAGAACCTGTAAATGCTTGGGCTAAATTTGGTTACATTCCTGGTGAATCTGAAGCTGTATATAAAATCGTTTTTGACAGCAATTATAATTCAGGAGTACATTTTTTTGTTAACGCTGGTCGCTCGGAAGATGGTCGTCCCCCAGCTGGAGTATGGACTATCATTGAAAGAAGCATAAATTTGCTTGTAGAAATCTGGGGTGGAGTAAAGTTCCAAAATGCGAACGCTGAACCTTTATTATATACATTAGACAAATTGACAAATGTGCCAGCTTGTATTGATGCTGGGGAATATCTGGATACAGGAAACTATTGGCAATTTGCCACCAAAACCCGCGAATGTCTGACAGATGACACGCATCTAGCTGCACTTGTCGAAATCGCATCAAAATTTGGGGTAGAAAATATTACTATAGATGATGTGAAAGACGTTTTTAGTGTTGTACAAATAATTGACCTAACTCTTGATACATGGGATTCACTATGGTCTATATTCAAGAGAGATTTCGCTGGTACTACCATATTCTATAGTGAAGTAGACGCCTCTGTACCTCCTCCAACTGTATCCCCGCCTACACCAGCACCCATACCGACTAGCCCATCGGCAAGCAATCATGCTACCTTCGTTGCTGACATCACTCTGCCGGATGGCACGGCCGTTACCCCCTCCGAATCCCTAATCAAAACGTGGCGCGTGCGCAACAGCGGCACCTCAACCTGGGATGGATACAGCCTGGTCTTCCAGAGCGGCGACCAGATGGGCGGCAGCAGCCCTGTCAGCATTCCCTCCACAGCGCCGGGGCAGGAGGTAGACATCAGCGTGCCGCTGGTAGCGCCGGATTATTCCGCTGCCGGCAGATGGCATATTGTTGATCCGGCCGGGACGCACGTGCCGGGCGGCGAGTTGTGGGTTTCCCTCGTCGTGGAAGACAACAGCAATTCGCCGCCGCCCGCCAGCGATTTCACCCTGGAATGCCTGAATTGCCCCAGTACGGTTGAGCCGGGGCAAACTTTCCGCCCCGTTATCAGGGCAATGATTGGCAGCGGGCAGATGCTGGAGTCGCGCGGGGACATGCTGCGCCACAAAAGCGGCGATTTGTTTGGCGCGTGGCCCCTCATTTCTGTGTCCGGCGTCGTCAACCAGGGCGAAAGTTACGATTTTACCTTTTACGCGGACAATCCCATAACCGCGCCAACAACCAACGGCGCGTACCAGAGTACGTGGCAGCTTTGGCAAAACGGGCAGTGGGTCGGCCCTGAGTTTACCATTACTTTTACCGTTCAATCGGGAGGGGGCAGCAATCGGCCGCCTAACGCGCCCACGCTAACCGGGCCGGGAGATTGGGCTGTTTATCAGGGCAACGGCGGTATCGTATTGACGGCCCAGGAAAATGGCGACCCTGATGGAGACGCTGTAACTCAATACTATTTTGAGATATTTGACAGCGCGCAAAACGCAAACAGCGGCTGGATTACCAGTAACAGTTGGTCGCCTCAAGGATTGGGGTTTAACGGCTATCAATGGCATGTCAAGGTAAGGGACAGCAAGGGCGCGGAAAGCGGGTGGAGCGAAACCTGGCATTTCACCGTTTACGATCCCAACATTGATATTACGCAGCTGGACTTTGTGCCGCTTGATCCGGCCGGCGAAATTGTGCGTATTCTGGCGTGCGCGGACGCCCCGGCAACGCTCAGGGTAGAAGTCAACACAGCCAATGACGGTTCTGACAACGGCGAGTGGCGCACGCTTAAGGAACTGGGCGTTCAATGCTTCAATGATAATGATGCGCCTACCTGGAATACCCTTGAGTATGAAGCAGGGCCGCATCTTGTCCGCGTACTGGCGCGAGGGGATGGCGGCTGGGCAAATGCAGCCTCGCGGGAAGCTGTGTATACTGTGCCTGCCAATCACCGCCCCAATCAGCCGTTCGGGCAACTACCTGAAAATGGCTCATACGTTAATTCTACAACCGTTACCTTCAAATGGATTGAGACTTTGCGTACTACCAGTCACCGTTTGCAGGCGGCGACTGACGCCGGTTTTGGCGCATTGCTGCTTGACCAGACGTTTTCTGATGGAACCACATCTTATACGCATACTTTCTCGTCTGCCTACGAAACCGTTTACTGGCGCGTAATTGCGTCTGGCCCATATGGCACAAATGAAGCAGTTCAGAGTTTTTCCATTGATACGACGCCTCCCGTGTCATCAATAACATCGTTGCCGGCTGTCACAACTGATACCCAGTTTAGCGTTAACTGGGCTGGCAGTGATGCGCGATCCGGCGTGCGTTGGTACGACGTGCAGGTGCGCGACGGCAGCCGGCCGGACAATGAATGGGAGGATTGGCTGGTTAACACGACAAAAACGGCCGAATTGTTCCAGGGACAAGCCGGACATACCTACTATTTCCGCGTCCGGGCCATGGATGAAATTGGCAACTGGGAAGCGTGGCCGGCCGGAGACGGTGATACATATACTTTGGTTGATCCTTCTGCCGCGCCACCGGCAGCCTGGTGGAATAACAATTATGCCCAAAAACGGAATCTGATTGTTCTGAATAATGATAGCGATACTATCCCGGTACATTATCCGATACGCATTTACTTTGACAGTACAACAACGCCAACTGCAGCCGAAATCTATAACGCTTCGCTTTCTTCAGTAAAAGGAGACGATGTGCGCGTTGTTTACAATAACCAAATTGAACTGGATCGGTTTGTGCAACGTTTCACGTCAAGCCAGATTGACATTTGGTTTCCCCTGCAAGCCGCACTGGGCAGCAACCAATCAGATAGTGGCAGTTATCAAGTCTATTACGGTTATACTGGAGCAAGCGCCCCTCCATCAAACGTAAATAGCGTTTTTCTTCCGGAAGCAGATACCAACACTGTGCTACTGGCTCATTTTCAGGAAGGTTCCGGTTCTATCGTTACTGATTCATCGGGACGTTCACATAATGGCAACTTCGCTGGACCAGGCTGGACAGATGGCTATTTAGGTTTCGCTGGGTCATTCAACGGTTCTACATCTTTTGTTGATTTTGGCAACTCTACCGACTTCAATGTGGGGGCAATGACACTTGAAGCCTGGATCCTTGTAACAGCTAATACGGGAAGTTACGAGCGATTTTTTGATAAAGAGACCTATCATTTTAATGTTTCCGGTAGCCGGCAACCACAATACAGGGCTTTTGGAGCTGAAGCCAGTGGAGTGTGCCCTAATTTGGAACTGAATAAATGGTATCACTTGGCGGCCACTTACAATGGTTCTAATCGGGCGCGCATTTATATAAATGGCGTTATGTGTAATGAAAAAATAGAAAGTCGTTCTCCCTATCACACAAGCGCACCATTATTGGTTGGTCGGGAGCAACATAGCAACTCACCCTATTTCCCAGGTTATATACAACACATCCGGGTATCTAATATTGAACGTACCAGTTTTCCCTACGCAAAAATTGATGTTGTACCATCTGTTGCTGCCGGTTCTTCTATTGCTCCACCAATAGCCGGTTCTGCCGAATTAGTTTTTAACGATTTGACTGTTTACCCTAATCCCGATGGTGGGGTACTGGTTCAGGCTGTCATTGAAAATCAAGGGCAACGTGACACTCAAAATGGGTTTTATACTGATCTTTATGCAGATCATCTGCCGGCAGGCGCGGGCGATTACACCAACAGTTTGCAATTCTGGGTGAATGACCCCATTGAAGCCGGCGCTGTCGTTACGCTGACAACTGTCATCACCGAAAGCGCCGTCACAAGTAACGCCCTGTTTTACAACACAACGGCCAACGGCGAGACGAGCGGCACGTTATACGCCCAGGTTGATTCCGCCGGGGCTGTAGCCGAGGCTGACGATAATGACAACATCTACGCGGCCGGCGTGGATATTTGTCTGGTTGGCGCAGACGCTTACGAAAATGACGAAACGGCCGTCGCCGCTTCCTTAATCTCGCTGGGCGAAACGCAAACACACAATTTTGATCATTTGGGAGACGAAGACTGGCTGCGTTTTAACGCCCAGGCCGGCATGACCTACACGCTGCGCACGTCAAATTTGGGCGTCTCGGCGGACACGTATCTGTATTTGTATGACAGCGATGGAACAACCTTGCTGGCGTCCAATGACGATTATGACAGCGCGTTAAGTTCATACATTGAGTGGGCAGCGCCCGCTTCCGGCGTCTATTACGTTCGGATTCGGCACTGGAACCCCAATGTGGGCGGCTGCGGCACAAGTTACACGTTCAAACTGGCGGAACCTGGTTTTGATCTTTTCCTGCCAGTGGTGCTTCGGCAGTAAATGGGGGCATTCCGACTCTCCGGTGCTTTTCAGGCGCCGGGGAGTCGGGCAGCCGGAAAATGGAGGATTGAATGAACAATGGCGTCAACAAAACGGCCGTAACCCTCACCTTCATCTTCACCTGCCTGAGTCTGCTGCTGGCCGGCGCAGGCGGCCAGACGGCTGGGGCCGGATACGGCCGTATGCACCCCCCATCCCCCAACCCGCCGCCGCAACCGGAGCCAGATCAAGCCCGCGCCGCCATGGCCGCGGCCTTGACAAAATTCCTGGATTATTATGGCTACCAAGCCACCCTGGAAGAAGTGCGCATTCAGGGCGAGTGGGCCTACGGCGCCATCGCGTGGCCAGGCGAAACACCGTTAGCCGGCGCGCCCGTCTACATAATAGCCCGCCGCGGGCCCGACGGCGCGTGGCAGGCTCTCATGCCGGATGCAGACGGTTTGTACAGGCAATGGCTTGACAACATACCCGAAGAATTTATGTCATCCCGCGAAAAAGAAGCCGGGCGCGCTCAGACTGCGCAAATAGGGGAATTGCCGCAGAAACAAGTTGAACGTTCCAGTACCGAGCCTGTTTCCCGGTTGCCGGGGGCAACCATCAATCCTCCGGCGCCTCTCACAGCGCGAAGCCCCCAGGCTGTTGCTTTGGCAGCCAACGCCCCGCCCCTTGTGTCTGACAGCCTCCTGCTCTTTGCGCCGGACGTAATAGAGTTCAATATTCAGTCATTTCTGGAAACCCAAAACAGCTCGTTAAGCTATTATCAAGAAGACGTAAACGGTGCAGTATGGTCGGCGGCCGAAATTATCCGGTATAACGCTATGTTGTTTGGGATAAATCCGCAAACCATCATGGTCATTCTTGAAGCTGAAAACAAGGCAATCTCAGCTGCCACTGCTGCTCAAATACCATCAAACTCAAACCCGGATTTGCCGGCCGGGCTTCAGGGAAGTTTTTACTACCGTGTGAACCACATTGCCAGGCAATTACTTGATGCCTACGATCAGAAAAGATACGGTGAAACTGATGGCAAAATTGTGTTCAACGATGGCAAGTCGCTATTTGTAGACATAAATACAAATGCAGGCACTTTTGCCGTCCGGAATACATTGGCCCAGGTGTTGCCTGCCTCACAATGGGCTGAATGGTCATTAGGAGACAATCCTTTGTTTATTCAGCAGTTTGAAAGCTGGTTTGGCGCTCCTTTAACAGACTCTGATTCAAGTATACAAAGCACTCTGGCGCTGCCCGACGGCTACCAGTTACCCTTTCCCGTGGGCGAGACCTGGTATTATACGGGCGGCCCGCATACCTATACCGGCTCAGGTTCGCGCCCGTGGTCATCCATTGATCTGGCGCAACCGGAACAAGTTGGCTGTCCCGGCGGCGGTTACCTGGCCAATCGCTGGATTGTTGCTGCCAAAGGCGGCAACGTCATTCAATCTTCTACAGCGTTAGTTGTTATAGACCATGGTGATGGATGGCGCACTTACTACTTGCACGTCGCCACTCCGGACAGGCGGGGTGAGGGTGGAATCAACCAGGGAGATCGCATTGGACATCCCTCCTGTGAACTAGACCCTGGCGGAGGAACCACGAACGGCATACACGTACACTTTGCTATTTGGCGGGCCGGCACGGGTTTTGTGGATATAGCGGGTTCGTCATTATCCGGTTGGTTGATTCAGGAAACGACCCATTATAACGGTACCATGACCCGCAACGGCGTAGTCCGGACAGCTACCATGGGGCGCTATAATGGCACTAATGATATTCTCAATAGCGGAGGGCCGCCGCCCGGCGGCGGCTGCACGCCGGGCAATAACGAAGCAGCTTTCTTCACAGACCCGAATTATGGCGGGCAGTGCGTGACGAAAGGCATCGGCGATTACGCCAACCCTGCTTCCATCGGCCTGCCCAACGACGCCATCTCTTCCATCCGGGTGGGCGGCAACACGCGAGTGGTTCTGTGCCGGGACGATAATTTTGGCGGTACCTGCGAAACGTTCACCGGAGACGACGCCAACCTGGGTGACAACGCCATTGGCGACAATCAGGTTTCCTCCGCCAGAGTGCAGCCCACTGGAAACGGCAACTGCTCGCCCGGCAGCAACGAGATCGCCTTATTTACGGACGCGAATTATGGTGGCCAATGCGTCGTCAGGGGGGCAGGAAACTATCGCAATCCGGCAGCCATCGGCTTGCCAAACGACGCCATCTCCTCCATCCGCGTAGGCAGCGGCGCGCTGGCCGTCCTCTGCCAGCACGACAATTACGGTGGTACGTGCGAAACGTTCACGGGAGACGACCCCAACCTGAGCGATAACGGCGTGGGAAACGACAGCGCCTCCTCCGCCTGGGTGGACGCCACTTCTCCCAGCTGGAAGGTGCTGCTTTACGAACATCCCGACTTCCAGGGCGCCGGCTGCGGCCTTCGGGAGGGCGGCGCGGCCAACGTGTGCAGCGGGTTTAACGACGTCGCTTCCTCTATCCGCATTCTGCCCGGCTGGTCGGCGCGCGTGTGGGTAGATTCCGACTTCAACGGGGCAAGCCGCTGTCTGACCGCCGGCGACGCCAACCTGGCGGACAATACGTTTGAGGGGGGCGGCCAGATGGACAACCGGATTTCGTCGCTGGCCGCCTATAACCAGAGCAGCTGCCCCCCGCTGCCGCCCAACACCCCCTCCAATCTGGCCGTCACTGGCGCCGCGCAGAACAGCCTCACGCTTTCCTGGCAGGATAATTCCAGCGACGAGACCGGTTTCAAAATTTACAAATGGGACGGCGCTTCCTTTGTTTATCTGGCCTCTGTGGGGGCAAATGTGACGACGTTTACCGATGCGGGGCTAAACTGCGGCGCAACTTATTTCTATGAAGTGAGCGCGTACAATGGCGCCGGTGAATCACCCCATACGCCTTGGGCCAGTGGCGTGACTGACAGCTGCCCTTCAACCGGGCCGTTGGCTTATCGCAGCTTTCAGGTGGATGACGACGCGCTGGGCCAGAGCAGCGGCAACGGGGACGGCGTCGTCAATCCGGGCGAGACGATTGAACTGTACGTGGAACTGGTAAACCAGGGCGTCGGCACGGCCACCGGGGTAAACGCCACACTCGGCGCGAGCGATCCGTACGTTTCCTTCCTCTATAATACAGCTTCCGGTTACCCGGACATTGGCGGCGGCGGCACGGCCGTAAACTACAGCGACTGGGACTTCACGGTAGACGCCGCCGCTCCGGACGGCCACGTCATCGCCTTCTGCCTGGACCCGATTACGGCCAATGAAGGCGGCCCCTGGTCGTCCTGTTTTGACGTGACCGTTCAGGCGCAGGATACGGCCGTTTTGTCCGCGTCTGTTACTCCCAATCCCTTACTCATGGACAGTGGCGAATACAGGGCTGTGACCTATACGTTTGGCGAAAGCGGAGGTACGGCCGTTCACCTGACCCAACGGGAAGCGCTTTTCACCCTGCCGGACGGCGTAACCGCTCTCAGCAGCCCCATCGGGCCATACAGCAACGACATCAACATTCCCGGCGGCGGCTCCGCCCAATGGACAGACAACATTTACCTGCCGCCCGACGTCGTCAGCAACGCCGCTGCGTATGACGCCACGGCCGTCTTGCTGCGCACCACATTCAGCGGCGTAGACGAATTTAACCGTCCCGTATCCGTTGCCGCCGACCTGCAAATTAACCTGAACGTTTGCCACGACACAACTGAACCAAACGACACACCGGGAGAAGCTATCTCCCTGACCTACGGCCAAACGCGCAGCGGCTACGTCTGCCCCGCCGGCGACGTGGATTATTACACTTTCAACGGAGCGGCCGGCGACAAAATCATCATTGACGTAGATGCCATGTCCGCCGGTTCGCTGCTGGATTCCTACATCTTCCTCCTGGACAGCGATGGCGCAACCACGCTGGCCCAAAACGACGACGAAATAATGGGCGACCTGCGAGACTCGATCCTGGGCTATGAACTGCCTCACGACGGCTGGTATTACATCAAGCTGCGTGCCTGGGATCATCCATCGGCCGGCGGGGCTGATTACTTTTACGATATCCGGCTGTTCACAGACGAGGCGCTGCCATCCGTTGCGCTTACCTCCCACGCCGACGCTGTCTGGCTCAATCCGGACTCCGTTACGCTGACGGCCGTCGCCAGCGACGACGAAAGCGGGGTTAAATACGTCTACTTCTGGTGGCACGACAGCGACTGGGCCAACACTGACTGGGTTTCACTGGGCGCCGACTATGACGGGCGCGATGGCTGGCAAATGACGCTGGACACGGCTGCCTTGCCGGAACAGGGCAGCGGGGCCATATGGGTTTCCGCTTTCGACTGGGCCGGCAACCGGGGCAACGACAACGCCTGGAGCATTGGCATAGACCGCACAGCACCCGTTTCCGCCGTACAGCCGCTGCCCGCCCAGCAGCAAAACCTGACGTTCCCTGTCTACTGGTCGGGAAGCGATAATCTGTCCGGCGCGGCCGTCTACGACGCGCAATACCGGGACAGCGCGGCCGGAATGTGGACAAATTGGTTGGCAGGCGCGACGGAAACATCCGCCATGTTCACCGGCAAAGCAGGTTATACCTATTACTTCCGCGTCCGCGCCCGGGACGCGGCCGGCAACCTGGAAGCGTATCCTGCCGGCGACGGCGATGCGATGACCACGATTGACGCCCAGGCCAAATTTGTCATTTATCTGCCCGTCATACGCAAGTAAAAACTGTATTGGAGTAACAAAAGTTGCAAATGCAATAGGCCTCATAAAAAAGACTTTTGACTCTTTCGGAACTCATGGGGTTGACCAAATACACGGCGGTTAAAACCGCATCTACAGCTGTGAAGTCGGCCTTCGCCAACTGGAACTAACCGACGAAGGTCGGTTTTGTAGCCGTTGCTGCGAATTTATTCGCCGAGAAACAGAAAACCCCATGAAATCCCATTTTATTGAGGAACAAGTCTAATATAAACGGTGTTTGAGTTCAATTAGAGGAGTTTATCCTATGTTGGTAGCACAAAAAGCTCGTAAATTTTCATTCATTGTGACCATTGTATTGGCAACTACATTGATCTGGCTCGTTTTGACAGGGTTGGCCTCAAATGAGGATGGGAAACTGGATATCAATACCATAACTACCTCATCTCCTTCCCCATTCAACGGCAGCAGTGGTCAATCGCTGGCACCAACTGCCCCTGGTATTGTGCTGGCAGGCTTCAAAACCGACAATAATATCGTCACCCAACTCAGCCTAGGTGCGTTTAGCAAAATTGTGGCTAACTTACCCGTAAAAAGTGTGGAGCCACTATTTACCAATCCAACAAACCAAGCCATTGCCAATGATGGGGGACAAAGCTATTCCGTATACCGCCTGCGGCTGGAGCCTGGAGCGGATGTAACGGCCGTTATCCAAACACTCAATAACGACCCAGCCATCGCCTTTGCCGAGCCGGATTACCTGGCTCACATTATCGCTACGCCAAATGATCCGCTGTATTCAGGACAGTGGGGGTTGGCGCAAGTGCAGGCTCCCGCTGCCTGGGATGTGACAACTGGTTCGTCAGATGTTGTCATTGCCGTAATTGATTCTGGTATGGACGTGAACCATCCTGATTTGGCGGGGCAATTATGGACAAATCCAGGCGAAATTGCTGGAAATGGGCTGGATGATGACAATAATGGGTATGTGGATGATGTTAACGGTTGGAATATGGTCGATGATAACGCCGATTTGAGCGACAACACGGGGCATGGTACGCAAGTGTCCGGTATTATGGCCGCAACCAGCAATAATAATATTGGTATTGCCGGTCTCTGCGGGCAGTGCCGCATTATGGTGATCAAAGTGACACAGGCAGGGGGGACGGCGAATTACTCGGATATTGCGGCCGGGATCAATTATGCAGCCCAAAAAGGTGCAGACGTGATTAATCTCAGCCTGGGCGCGTACAGTGATTCGATTACCTTGAAGACGGTGCTTGCGGATGCCTCCGAAACGGCCGTTATTATCGGTGGGGCTGGCAACGATAGCGACAATACGCCTTTTTATCCAGCTGCCTATGACGACTATGTGCTGGCCATTGCCGGAACAACGAGCAGTGATACGAAAGTCGGTACTTCCAATTATGGCACATGGGTAGATGTTGCCGCACCAGGCGAAGTGATTACGACAACCTTTGACGGGAACAGTTATGGCGTAGCATCAGGCACTTCGCTGGCGGCGCCCTTTGCCGCTGGGGTGGCCGGACTGTTGCGTAGCCAACACCCTGATTGGTCGGCTAATAGGGTGCGTGCGCAAATTATGCACACGACAGATGGCATTGATGGTTTGAACCCCGGCTATGAGAATCAGTTGGGTAGTGGGCGGTTGAATGCCCAGCAAGCACTGACCACGGCCGCACAGCCCATGCTCGTTTATGACAGCTATACGGTAGATAGAGAGGAAAACGGCCGTCCTGAACCCGGCAGCACTGTTGATGTTGACATTACCCTGTTCAATGATTGGGCCGATGCCACCGATGTACAAGCCACACTCAGTAGCTCTGATCCTTATGTGACCATTGTGGGGGGAACGGCCGTTTACGGTGACATCGCTACTTATGATAGTGTGACCAACCAGTCTTCATTCCGCATTACCGTCTCCGGCGCGGCGCCATACGCTTACGACCTGGCATTAACACTGAATGTAACGGCCGATGGTGGATATACAACGGCCGTGCCCATCACCATCACCACCGCCAGCGGCATTGAATACGTCAGCGGACCCATCACGACAAATACAACATGGAGCAACGACAAACAATACATTGTCAATGGCAATACTCTGGTGCAAGCAGGTGTAACGCTGACCGTCCAGAAAGGAACAACTATAAAATTTGATAATGGTACCATACTGTCAAATTACGCCCGTAAATGTACCGCCCATTTACGGCAATGGTGTACCACCTGTTTACGGCAATGATGTACCGGTCGCATCCATCTACCTCAAGCTGTTAACCTT
>JALUPA010000011.1 GCA_027054335.1 Ardenticatenaceae bacterium | reverse complement strand
CCCGGGCGTTTCACGGCCGTATCCCCTACGCCGTCGTTGTCCTGGCAAACTCTCCCTTATGGCAAAAATTAACGGCGGCCGGTTTGTCTGTACGGCCGTTGCCCTATACCCGCAGCGACCCACGCCTAATGTGGCGTATCTATCAAATTATCCAGAGGGAGGGGTTTCGTGTAGTAGATGCGCATAACCCCCAATCCCAATTTTGGGGCCTGCTGGCTGCCCGGCTGGCCGGGGCGCCGCTTCTGGTTTCTACCGTTCACCATGCGTATGGCCTGGTGGAAGAGTTGCGCCTGCGGGATCGCTTGTATGAGAAAGTGCTGCGTCTCAACATTCGCTGGAGCTGCCAATTTGTCACTGTCTCTCAATCTATTTATGATTACCTGCTTCAGCTTGGCGTGCCTCAATCTGATCTTTTATTGAGCCACAACGCCATAGACCTGGACGACGTGGCGGCGCAGCCGCCGGATTTTTCCTGGCGGCAGGCGTTGGGGTGGGGGGAGGATACGGTTATCATTATCACTGTCGGGCGGCTGGAAGCGCAGAAGGGGCATAAATATCTGTTGCAGGCGCTGCATCTGGCTGTTAAAAAATGGCCGCAGCTTCGTTGTGTGCTGGTGGGGGAGGGGCGGCTGCGGCCGGAACTGGAACGCCAGATAGCGGATTTACAGTTGGGCGACGTGGTGCATCTGGCCGGATTTCGCCGGGACGTGACGGCTTTGTTGGGCAGCAGTGATATTTTTTGCCTTTCGTCGCTGTATGAAGGGCTGCCTTACGCCTTGCTGGAAGCGGCCGCTTATCAGTTGCCTTTTGTGGTGACGGCCGTAGACGGTATGGCCGAACTCCTCACCGACGAACAAAATGCCCTCCTCGTCCCTCCAGCCGATCCGGCGGCGCTGGCCGAAGCGTTAGGCCGGCTGGCTGACGATTCCCGGAAAAGAGCAATGCTGGGTCAGGCGGCGCACGATCTGGTCAGGCAGCGATTTGCCCCGGAGGTGATGGTGGCGGAAACGCTGTCCGTTTATCGGGGAAAATCCGTAGATTACGCAGATTAACGCGGATTTTTAACGTTTTCCCGTTTGGCTTTGGCCCACAGAACAGTTTGTTTCCCCGTCAGATAGCGGGCCAACCCGTGCAGCGAAGTCAGGTTGCCGTGGACGATGTAGTGGGCGATGGCCGGTAGTTTGCGCCAACGGCCGTTTCCCGGCAGCAGCGCGCCAAGCAGGGCCAGCAAATAAACCAGCATCTGCCCGGTAAAGGTCAGTTTCATCAGCCAATGTGCCCGCCTGCGCCCCAGTAAAAGCAGAAGAAGATTGGCTGCGAAAGCGCCGATCATAAAAAATGGCAGCAGCAGCCGTAAAAATTTGTGGGAAACGAGCTGAAATAAGGTCAGCGGGTAACGCCAGGGCCAGAGGCGCAGTTGAAACATGAGCTGGTAACGGCCGGCCGTAATGCGGCGGCGGCGAATGTGTTCGTCTTCGGGGGAGAGGACGGCCGTTTCCCAACAAACAGCTTCCGGGTCGTACAAGACGCGCCAGCCCTGATTCATCAGGCGCGTGGCCAGGTATGCGTCGTCATTGATGATGTGCGGCGGGATGGGGGTAAAGCAGGTGCGGCGGACGGCCAGCATCTCGCCCACCACGGCGACGGTGGAGCCAACCGCACCTTCCCACGTTTTGATGGCCGATTCGTACCGCCAATAAAAACCGGCCGATTGCCCGATACGGCCGTCGCTTTGCCGAATCGTCTTGTTGCCGCTGACGCAGCCTACCGTCTCGTCTGCAAAATGTCGCACCAATTTGCGCAAAACATCGGGTTCATAGAAGGCATTAGCGTCCGAAAACACAAGGATGTCGCCGCCGGCCTGGGCCGCCGCCCGGTTCATGGCCGCACTTTTACCCCGCCGCACCGGGTCGTGCCGCAGTTTGACGCCGGTATCTGCGTAACGCCGCACAATGGCCGGCGTCTCGTCGTCCGAGCCGTCTGTTACGATAATGATTTCCAGTTTGTCCGCCGGATAATCCAGCGCCAGACTGTTTGCCACTTTTTGGGCTATCACGTCCGCTTCGTTGTAAGCGGATACAATCAAGCTGACAGCAGGAGTAATTGGGGCTTGCCGGGCGGGGCGGGGGCGCAGAGAAGCCCACAATTTCAGCAGCATCGCGTAAATCAGATAATGATACGCCAGCGCGGCCAGACAGAACGTGGTGATAATACTTAAAATACGCATAGGTTTCTCAATTTGGGTTATTGTCAGTGTCAGGCAGTATTATTTCATAATGAGCGGTGACTGTCACCTGTATTGTTGCCTATTTGAAACCTTTTGCAGGCGAAACAGTTCACTCCCCCCCCCTCGTTCCATGCTCCGCGTGGAACGAGGGGGCTGGACGCTTACGATGATTCATGGACTGCTTCTTCAATAATTTCCAGCAGACGAGCCGCATGGTTTTCAAAAGTGAACTGTTCGCTGACGACGGCACGGGCATTTTGGCACATTTGCCGCACGGCTGCCTGATTATCGGGAGCAAATATCCAGTGTAATGCCTGAACGTACTCCTCTGCCGAGCCGTCTACAATCAAAGCGGTCTGTTCATTTTCAATATGATCGTGAACAGCCAGCGCCTCGCTCACGATAGTCGGTTTTCCCAGCCACATGGCATTCAGATAGGTTTGCTGCCCGACGGCCCGCCGCATCCCCTGGCGCAGGGGCACGACGACGGCCGTTGCCCCCCGCATCAAACTGACAAATTCACGATGCGGTACGGGAGCGGCGGTGACGTTGGGCGGTAACGCCACCCCTTCCAGCCGGTTTGTCGCCAAAATAAAAGAAAGTTTCGGTAACTGCCAGGCGGCTTCCAGCAGCGGCCCATATTCGCGGTGGGAATTGCCCCCGGCAAACACGTAACGGCCTGACGCGGGTGAAGAATCGGCCAAATCCTGCCCGGTAAAGGTGAAAAAGTAGGGGCAAAGGCGTGTTTTGTCCGGCGACACGCCCCACGTTTCCGGGAAAAGGGTTAATTCTTCGGAGGATTGGACAGCGTATAAGCAAACGGCGCGGTCCAGCAATTTCACCACCAGCCGTTCGATCAGGTGGCGGGCGCCGGTTTCCGGCTGCCACATGCAGCCGGTCAGCACCACCACTGGCCGGTAACGGCGCGGCCACAAACCAATAACGGCCCCGGCCAGTACGTCCGCATTGAAGCGCCCCCAGGAACTGCGCAGGACTAATACCGAAGCCTGTCGGGCTGCCTGCAAAATGCGGAAAAACATACCTAACTCATCTTTAAGGGCAGGACGGCCGTCTGGCGAGACCAGGACGCGGTGAGCGCCCTCCGCAAAAGGAGGATAATCACAATAATCTATACTGGTACTGAATTTAGGTATCTTTATATACAAAGTCCTCCTCGCTGCTTAGTAATTGTCCAGAAATTAGTTCGTAGTAACGACTTTAGTCGTCCAGACCGCTAAAGCGGTTACTACGAACAAAAACGGGAAGTAATTTTTAGACGTTTACTTAGTGACCATCCAAAAACAGTAACCGTCCAGCGAAGCTGCGCCTCAAACCAATGAATAGGACGCAGATTAACGCAGATGACGCAGATTTTTTAAAACTTGCTCTGTTTGTAAAGAATTTTCGCTAACAAATGTTCACTCCCCCGTCTCGTTCCCACGTTCTACGTGGGAATGCCCACCCGGACGCTCTGCGTCCACGCGACGCGGAGCGTCTGGCAAGAGCATTCCACGCGGAGCGTGGAACGAGGGAGGACGAGGGAGGGGAACGAGGGGGGTGAACGCTTACGATTGGAGATTGAAATTTATGGAACGAACAGCGATTATTCAACGCCAAACGTCGGAAACGGATATTGCCATTCAGTTAAATCTGGATGGAACGGGACGGCATGAGATTGGCACGGGGATTGGTTTTTTGGATCATATGCTTACGGCCGTAGCCGTCCACGGCTTGTTCGATTTGGCGGTCAAGGCGACCGGCGACCTGCACATTGACGCGCACCACACGATTGAAGACACGGCCATCGTCCTGGGACGAGCGTTTGACGAGGCGTTGGGCGACCGTCGGGGAATCAACCGTGTCGGCCACGCTTACGCGCCGATGGACGAGGCGTTGGGCTTTGTGGCGCTGGATTTCAGTGGACGGCCGTATACCGTCTTCCAGGCAGCATGGGCCACACCGGCTATCGGCCAGTTCCCCACTGACTTGGTGCAACATTTCTTTGAATCTTTCGCCGTTCACACCCGCTTGACGCTGCACGCGCGGGTAGACGGCCGTAACGATCACCACAAGGCGGAAGCACTTTTCAAGGCATTGGCGCGGGCTTTGCGCACGGCCGTAACCATTGACCCCCGTCGTTCCGGCGTTGCTTCCACAAAAGGGACGTTGACAGAATGAATGACCCAATCATCATCATAGATTACGGTGCGAGCAATATTCGCTCCGTACAGAAGGCGTTTGAGCATATCGGCGCCAAGACGCAGTTAACGGCCGATCCCGATGTGGTGCGGCGGGCGGACAAACTGGTGCTGCCCGGTGTCGGCGCATTTGGCTCTGGCATGGATGGTTTGCGTCGCTACAATCTACCTTCTGCCATCCACGAAGCTGTCCAACGCGGTGTCCCTTTTCTCGGCGTTTGCGTGGGGATGCAGTTTCTCTTTGATGAAAGTGACGAAATGGGTATTCACCAGGGTCTCGGCCTCATCTCTGGCCGCGTTACCCGCTTTCCGGCCAACTTCACAATTCACAATTCACAATCCACCATTCACCATTTGAAAGTGCCTCACATGGGCTGGAACCAACTGGAACCGGTTGGGAAACATCCTCTGTTACAGGGTATCCAATCAGGAGATTACGCTTATTTTGTCCATTCTTATTACTGTGAGCTGCAAGAGGCAACGGCCGTACTCGCCTGGACTGATTACGGATTCCCCTTTGTTTCGGTGGTTGCTAAAGATAATGTTTTTGGCCTGCAATTCCACCCGGAAAAGAGTCAGAGCGTAGGGCTGCGGATATTAAGAAATTTTGTAGAAATGATGTAAAGAGATTAAGATACTCATATGAATGGTCAACATCCCCCTAAAACTGTAGTTGAATATTTTGCTGGTATCGGTTTGGTCCGTATGGGATTGGAAGATGCTGGATGGCAAGTTGTTTTTGCTAATGATTTTTCAGAAAAGAAATAT
Organism: Ardenticatenaceae bacterium; assembly: GCA_027054335.1. GTDB lineage: Bacteria > Chloroflexota > Anaerolineae > Promineifilales > Promineifilaceae > JAJRTP01. The sequence goes on along the minus strand of JALUPA010000011.1, from coordinate 13,071 downwards.
GAAATGTACGCAGATTTTTTCCCTAATGCTGCGCAACATTACGTGATTGATGATATATTTAACCTTTCTCTGAGTAACATTCCGCAAGCTATATTGGCTACCTGTTCTTTTCCCTGCATTGATTTATCTCTTGCGGGGAATATGAACGGGATTGATGGCAATCATTCCAGTGCATTTTGGGGATTTGTTCGCATTTTGCAGCAGCAAGGAATGTTGTCCCCTCCGTTAATTATGCTGGAAAATGTCCCTGGTTGGCTTTATTCCAATAAAGGAGCCGATTTTCGGGTGACAGTGCAGGCGCTTAATCAACTGGGGTATGCGTGTGATGTGTTTACGTTAGACGCTCGTCGTTTTACGCCGCAAAGCCGTCTGCGTGTCTTTTTAATCGGGCAAAAAACGCGAGACAGTTCTGACACTGACATTATTTTGGTGCGACCTAAAGCATTGGCTAATAATCAGTTAAAAGAGCGGGTACTTGCTAACCGGGATCTCAATTGGTTGCCTTTGGAAATTCCTCACCCGCCGCCGCTTAAAACAAGTGGGCTGGCTACAATTGTGGAAGATATGAGTGATGATGATGACCGTTGGTGGCCCGAATTTCAAACGCAACGCCATATTGCTATGATAGCCTCTTCCCATTACCAGCGAGTAATGCAAATGGCTCAGGGCGACGAATTTTCCTATCGCACATTTTTTCGGCGGCGGCGGCAAGATCAACAACGGGCTGAGGTGCGCCATGATGATATTGCCGGGTGCTTGCGCACGGCCGTTGGCGGCAGCGGTAAACAGTTTTTGGTCAAAGCCGGGCGAGGCGTTATCAAAATGCGTACCATGACGCCGCGTGAATATGCTCGACTCCAGGGTGTCCCTGATCACTATCCCATCAATGTGACTGGCGTTCAGGCATTGACGGGGTTCGGTGACGCCGTATGTGTACCAGCTATCACCTGGATTGCCCAAAATATATTAAACCCATTGGTGGAAACTCAATCATTTGAGTTGCTTTCTCCTGTCCTGATAAGATGAGTGATAATTTATCACCGCATGATCGCCGTAAGGCCATGCAAGCAGTAAAAAGTAAAGGAACCAGACCGGAGCGGCAGTTATTTGCTATGCTGGCCGGTATGGGGTTGTGTGCCTGGCGTAAACATGCTGATGAGATTACAGGTAAACCGGATGTGGTTTTTGATCGGGAAAAGGTTGCTATTTTTGTAGATGGCTGTTTTTGGCATGGGTGTCCGCATTGTAAACGGCCGTTAAAACCACAGTCGAATCGGGCGTATTGGGAGCGTAAAATCCAGCGTAATGTTGAACGCGCCCATAAATACAACCAACAATTATTACAGGAAGGGTGGAAAGTCATTAGAATTTGGGAACATGAAATAAAACAGCCGGCATGTAGAGGTCAGATTAGAAAACGAATAAGACAGGCAGTGGATGGACAATATGACGAATGATATTGAAAAAGAAAGCCAACGATTACTGGAAGATTGGCTCAAATCTTGTACCTGCGGCAAAAAGATATCGAGGAACACGATTGCTGTGGGGATAGAAATATCCAGTCACCCGGCTCACGCAGGCGATCAACAAACAGCCCGGACTGGCGATTTTTCGATTGCAGAACTGGTTTATCACGTCACTGCCACTCCTGGTCGAAACGTCATACAAAAATGCGCCGAAAATCTTAAAGCTGGTGCTTTTCCAATTCTGCTGGTACCCAAATCTCAGGAATACAAGGCTATCGCTCTGGCGCAGGACGAAGGTGTTGATCAGGAAATTTCGATCATTTCGATTGAAGATTTGGTGGCTATGAATATTATCGAGTTAGCCATAGAAGAAAATGTTGATTTTTTTTAGCATTTTGCAGGAAATCGTCCAGATTTACAACAGGCGATTGGCGGAAGTAGAAACTGACCTGTCGTTGCAAATTGAGGTGCGGTAGTGTTTACGATTTACCCCGCAATTGATTTGCGTAACGGCCGTGTCGTGCGCTTACAATACGGCGACCTCAACAAACAAACTATTTTTGGTGACGACCCGGCGGTGATGGGACAGAAATGGCTGGACGCCGGAGCCGAATGGCTCCACGTCGTTAATCTGGATGGCGCATTTGACGAAAAGGGGATGGCGAATTGGGTGGTCTTACCTGAATTGTGCCGCTTGGGGGCAAAAGTGCAGTTCGGCGGTGGTATTCGTTCGCTGACTGACGTAGAACGGGCGTTGGCAGCGGGCGTCAACCGGGTCATTCTGGGTACGGCTGCTGTGGAGAATCCCGATTTGGTGGCCGAAGCGGTGGCCTGTTTTGGCGCGGCGCGGGTAGCGGTGGGGATTGACGTGCGGGACGGCGTGGTGAAGACGCGAGGTTGGCTAAGGGATACGGCCGTACCCCCCCCACAACTCGGCCAACAAATGAAAGAACGGGGCGTGGAAACCGTTATCTACACCGATATCAGCCGGGATGGCGTGCTGACCGGCGTTGACGCCGCGGCTACGGCTCAATTAGCCCAGGAAACTGGACTGAACGTCATTGCTTCCGGTGGCGTGGCTTCTCTGGATGATATTTTGTGCTGCTACGCACTCTATCGGCAGGGCGTGGCCGGCGTTATTGTGGGGCGGGCGTTGTATGAAGGGAAAATTGATCTGGCTCAGGCGGTAACGGCCGTCTCCTCATAAAGCGGCGGCACATCCTTGCGAGCCAATGGCGCAAATACGGCCGGATCGCCATACACCGGCCAACCGTCCCGAAACACCTCGTGGAAAAAGAAGAAAGGGCTGTCTGCCGTCTCTTGCCAAAGTTCCCAACTAAACACGTGGGGTAGTAACAAGACGTCAGGCGTTGCTTCACCTCTGGCCTTTGAACCATACAAAATAACGCCGTATAATTTTGAAGCGAACTGACTTTTCAGAATGAGTACAAAGATCGCATAATCACTGATTTCGCGGTCTTCAATTAGGTCACCGTAAAGATCACAGAATTCAACCGGCCACTTTTCTGTCTTAATGAAATGTTGTCGAAAGGCGTTCATCACACCATAATGGCTCTTGCGTGATTCACCGAACAGTACGCTTCTATTTCCTGACGCTGTTTGCTGTAGCTATCATTCATTAAGCTCAGTATACTTGAGCGCGTAAAATTGTAAAGTGGGAGACATGATGAAATACCGTTGGTTACTTTTTGATGTAGATAACACCCTTTTTGATTTTGACGCAGCTGAATTGAAGGCTTTGGCCCGTACCTTTCTCCAGTTTGGCCGTGATTACACGCCGGAAATCGGGGAAAGGTATCACCAGATTAACCACGATCTCTGGCAGGCGTTTGAGCGGGGGGAGATTACGGCCGTACAATTACGCACCACCCGCTTCCAAAAACTTTTCCAGACTATCGGTTTCCAGGCCGATCCAGCTGCTTTCAGCGACGTGTATTTAGGTAATCTGGCGACTTTTCCTGACCTGATTGACGGTGCGGCCGAACTGGTTCCCTGCTTAAGCCGGACACACCAATTGGCCCTGATTACCAATGGTTTGTCCGACGTGCAGCGGCCTCGATTAGCGGCTTCTCCGATTGGTGATTGTTTTACGGCCGTCACTATCTCCGACGAAATAGGCGTGGCTAAACCGGATACGGGTATCTTTGACGCCGCCTTTGCTGTTATGGGACAGCCGGCCAAAAGCGACGTTCTCATTATCGGCGACAGCCTCACATCCGATATTCGCGGCGGGGCGAATTACGGTATTGATACCTGCTGGTACAATCCGGCGGGCCAGCTCAATCCCAACGGGCTGACGCCTACTTACGAGATTCGTCATCTTCACGAAATGCTGGGGATGGGAGTAATTCTATGAGCATGAGCGATCCAGTTGTAGAAGCATGGCAAACGCACTGCCGTCTGAACCAGGCTTACGTAAACCATATCCCGGATAAGGCATTGACCGCAAAAATGGGCGGGCGAGGGCGGGCAGTGGGCGCAATTTTGGCTCATGTGCACAATAATCGGCTGGCCTGGATGCAGCCGGGCGCACCTGACCTGTACCAGACGGTGAGCAAGGTCAAACGGGAGCAGGCCGGCGATAAATCCCTCTTGCTGGAGGCATTGATGGCTTCAGGCACGGCCGTAGCCGACTGGTTGGCCCGGAGCATAGAAAACGGCGGCAAGGTCAAAGGTTTTAGCAGCCATGCCGCCACCTTCATGACCTATTTGGTAGCCCACGAGAGCTACCATCACGGTGAAATTGGCCTCATTCTGACTCAGGCCGGATTTCCTTTGGACAAAACAGCCGCTTACGGGTTGTGGAAGTGGAAGTGATATGTTAGCCAAACGCATTATCCCCTGCCTCGACGTGAAAGACGGCCGTGTCGTCAAAGGCGTTAATTTTGTCGAATTGCGCGACGCTGGCGACCCGGTAGAACAAGCCCAGGTGTACGACGCTGCCGGAGCCGACGAACTGGTCTTCCTGGACATTACTGCTACCCACGAAGCGCGGCAAACAGTAGTTGAACTGGCGCGGGCTGTGGCCGATCAGGTGTTCATTCCCTTCACTATTGGCGGCGGCATCCGCACGGTGGACGAGATGCGCGGCATCCTGCGCGCCGGGGCGGACAAGATCAGCGTCAACTCGGCGGCCGTTAGAACCCCGGAAATTATCAGCCAGGGTGCAGAGGCGTTTGGCCGTCAGGCGATTGTGGTGGCGATTGATGCGAAACGGAGATTGGGGATTGGAGATCGGAGATCGGAGATTGGTTCATCCTCCAATCTCCAATTTCCAATCTCCAAATGGGAAGTTTTCGTCAGCGGGGGGCGAATGCCGACCGGGCTGGATGTGGTGGAATGGGCGAAAGAGGTAGAGCGGCGCGGTGCGGGTGAGATTTTGCTCACCAGCATGGACGGGGACGGGACGCAAGAGGGATACGACACTGAATTGACCCGCGCTGTGAGTGATGCTGTGAACATTCCTGTCATTGCTTCCGGTGGGGCGGGCCGGCTGGAACATTTTGCCCAGGCGCTTACTGCGGGTCGGGCGGATGCTGTTTTGGCGGCGTCTCTCTTCCATTATAAGCAGTTAAGTATTGCCGAGGTGAAGGCATATCTGGCAGAACAAGGGATTCCGGTGCGTTTATGAGGGAAAATGTATCCTTGAAATATGATGAGCGGGGATTGATTACGGCCGTCGTCCAAAACGCGGCCACGCTGGAAGTTCTCATGGTGGCCTGGATGAATGAAGAATCCCTGCGGCTGACGCTGCAAACAGGTGAAACCCACTTCTGGAGCCGCAGCTGCCAGGAATTGTGGCACAAGGGCGCTACTTCCGGCAATATCCAGCGCGTGCGCCAGATTCGTTATGACTGTGACGGGGATACACTGCTTGTGCTGGTTGATCCGGCCGGGCCGGCCTGCCATACCGGGGCGATGAGCTGCTTTTATCGGGCATTAGAAGCAGGGAGTGAGACAGATGGATGAGGTAAATTTCATAGACACGTTAGGCGCCATTATTGAAGACCGAAAGGCGAATCCCCAGCCGGACTCGTACACGACCAGCCTTTTGGAAATGGGCGAGGATGAAATTGTGAAGAAGGTGGGGGAAGAAGCCATCGAAGTGATCTTGGCCGTGAAGGGGCAGGGAGATAAGCGTGTCGTGGAGGAAACGGCCGATCTCGTCTACCATCTCCTGGTCATGTTGGCTTACCGCGGCCTGACCTGGGATGATGTTCGGGCTGAGTTGGCTTTAAGGCACGGGTAGTTACTGTCTGGCCTGAATGGTAATTGGTTGGGGCAGGATGAAGTAAGCGTCAGGCACGGCCGTATCCCCAGCCAAAACCGGCAGCCGTTCCCCGGTGGCGGGATCGTACAGTCCGATTGCCAATCGGTAGAAACCGGGTGGCAATCCCGCAAAAGACAAGATCGCCTCATCCTCAATCCATTGCCCGGCTTGCCATTGGGAGGTGGGACAGTTCCAGGCGCAAGGCAGGGCGTCATACTGGCGCACAACGGCTCCGGAGTCATCTAACAGATGGACAAAAACTTTGTACTCCTGGAGGCCGTCGGCCAAACTTTGCCACAACAACCCCACGCGCATCTCTGTACCAGCCCACTGCCAGCGAATACCAGACAGGGCAATTTGATTCCCGAAAACCAGATTGAGCGGCTGACGCATCAAGGCTGCCTGGCCGGATTCGGCTATGAATAACTGATCGGGTAAGGGCTGCCATTGACTGGCGCCACATTTTATTTCCAGGGGGTATCTGCCGGGTGAAGGGGCGTCGGGCAAGGGTAACTGCGCGGTAAGCCAATCCAGATCGCCGGGCTGCCATTTTGGGGAGCCAGCGAACAAGGTCAGGGTGACAAATTGATCTTGCAGTCTGATTTGGCAGGGTACGGGGGTGGGCAACTTGTCTAATTGGGCTACCAGTTGTAGGGATACGGCCGTCTCTCCCAACTGCGTGACAACAGCCAGCAAAGTTACCCCGTCCAGCGTGATGACTTCTCCATACTGCCAGGGGCGCGGTCGGGTGAAATCATAAACTGCTAACGATTCATCTTGAAAGACGGGCAAAAAAGGCAATGTTTCCTGAAAAACGGCCGTTTCCGCTTCACTGGCATAAGGTAGGTGGTAAAACACATACCGAAAATTCATCGCCTGCAATGCTTGCGCGGAGGCACTCAAAGAGATGTTCTCCGGCCGGATAACCTGGTCTGGCTTGAGCAAGGGCGGCCATTCGGCTTGATCATACCAGGTTCGCAGCAGGGGCTGGGTCAGAATCGTCTCATACGTCTTCGGCGAATAACGGGAAACGTGCCCTTCGGCCGTTGGTTTGCCGTGGATGGTTTGGTAATAAAGCCATAACTTGGCGTTGGTATACCCCATCGGGTAATCAATGACGTTATATTGGGCCGGATCATTGGCTGCTTCTGCCAAAAATGGAGAGACGGGGGGCAGGTCCCATTGGGGCAGGGGGAGCAGGGCGTATTCCAGCAGGATGAGCAGGCCGAGGGGGATGAGCGGCCATTTTTGCAGACGGTTTGGCTTGACGGCCGTTACTCGCTCCTCAAGGGCTGCTGCGCCCAGCCCGGCCAGCACCGCCAATGACAGAATCACGAGCAAATTAAACCGGTCTGGCGAACGGATAACGGACAAGGGGAAAATCGCCCCCAGCCATTTGTAAGGCAAAGGAATTGTTTCATACACGACGCCGTTGATTCGCAGGGCACTGCCGGCCGCCAACAGCAGCCAGAGCCAGGCGCTGCCACCCCAAAACCAGACTTCTGCCATCCGCCGCCACAAGGCGTAAAGGGCCAGAGCGACGGCCGTAATCCCCAGATAAGGTGTAAAAGCGCGATTGACCACAAACTTTTCGTAAATGGGAACCAGATAGCGGCCCCACAAGGGGTGGGTTGTGGGCGGAATCCAGTAGGCGAGCAGATCGGTTTGTTTGTTCAATCCCTCGTCGTAGGCAGAAGCCAATGCGGTTAATGCCGGCAGGTTTTTGAGGATGGGCCACAGGATGGGCAGACTGAACAAAGTGGTTATGAGGGCTACGGCCGTTACCCGCACCATCCGTTTTCCCCGTTCTGTTTTTTGCTTTGTCAGAAACCAGAGAAGATAAACGGCCGTCCACATCCCCAGCAGCAGCGCCAATTGCAGCCCTGACCACAGCGTGAGCGCGGCAAAAACAGCCGCAGCCACTACATCCTGCCAGCGTACATCCCGCAAAGTGCGGCGTAAAAACAAAATGTAAAACGGCCACCACTGAATTGAAGCCAGATTGGCCTGGGCCAGTGCTTTGGACATATGGTAGGGGGCAAAGGCAAAAATCAGCCCTGCCAAAAAAGCGGCGCCCGGCCGTTTGGTCATGTCCCAAACCAGCCAAAACATGCCCAGGGCGCTCAGCCAAAGGCCGGCCAGCACGACCAGGTTGTAGGCGGCTACGGGGCCGGTAATAGGCGTCAGACTTATAGCGGCCAGGGAGTTGGCTAATGAATGGGAATGGGCAATCAAACTGGTCCCGGCCGGCGCAAAAATCGCTTGGGTAAAAAACCAGCTTTGGCCACTGCGGACAGCTTCCTGCACCCACCAATTATTCCAGTAAAAAATCCAGTTATCGATGTTGTTGCCAATTAACCGGTCTGAAAGATGTCTGGCAGATGGGTAGGTCATTAACACAACCAGAAGCGCATAGCTGGTTCCGACAACGACAATCCATTTTCCTTTTTTCTGCATTTATTTTATCCAGCCGTTAATAATTCAGGTGCTAATCATAGTACAAGGCAGGACGAACTGACAAGAAAATTTCTGATGTGCTAAAATGGGGCATCATTTTGGTAGCGGAGAATAGCAGTGTAATGGCAGTAAACAAATCGAAATGGCAGCGTGTTGTTGATTTGGAAGCGGGGACGGCGATGATCGTCACTGATTTGCATGGAGATTGGGATGCTTACCGGCGGTATCGGGATCGTTTCCTGGAGTTGTACAAGTACGGCCGTGCCGATTATCTCATTCTTGATGGCGACCTGATCCATTACGCCGGCCCGGCTGTGCTGGATAAATCTGTAGAAATGATCCTGGACATCCTGCGGCTTCAGGAAGAATTGGGAGACCGTCTCATTTACCTGTTGGGCAATCACGAAATTCCTCACATTTACAGTATTACCCTGAGTAAGGGCGAGGATTTGTTTACGCCCCAGTTTGAGAAGGCAATGGGGGAATATCGGCCCCAGATCACCGCTTTGCTTGACAGCCTGCCTTTCTATGTGCGCACACCGGGAGGGGTGACTATTACCCATGCCGGGGCCAGTCCGGCCATTAGCCAGCCGAATGCGGTGGAACGGTTGTTTAACTTCTCCCATCAAGCTGTTTTGCAGCGTGCCCGTAAACAAATCACGCCGGAAACACGGCCGTATCTCATGCGGGAAATGCGCCAACAATACGGCCTCACCTACAACCAGATGGTGCGCGAATGGTTTGCCGTTACCGGCCTGGATGATCCCCGTTATGACGATTATTTGGTCGGCAGTCTGGCTGTAAGTTCTGACCCCGAAATGGAGATATTATGGCCGGCTCTTTTTACCCGCAATGAAAAAGAATATGGTGAATATAATTACACGCTCCTGGTAAATAACCTGCTTAAAGCTTTGTCTCTTGGCTATCAGCAGCAGAAAGTTCTGGTTACAGGGCATATTGATTGCCGCCAAAATGGTTTCAAGCTGGTCAACCGGCAGCAGCTGCGTATTGCCAGCGCCAAACATGCGTTTCCTCGTGAAGCCGGTAAATATCTGCTTTTGGACGTGACCAGGCATATAGAAACAGCCGAAGAACTGCTCCCTCATCTGCAAAGCGTCTTTACCCAATCCCGGTAAATTGCCAGCCACAATAGCCCTAATCAGGCAAATACGGTCTGTATTTGCACACGTGTGCATTAACTGCGTATAATCCTGTCTCAAGACAGGAGTTCAGGAAGAGGTATCTGCATGGCTGTTACGATAAAAGATATTGCCGATATTGCTCAGGTATCGCATACAACGGTTTCCCGCGCCTTGCGCAATCATTCGGCAATTTCCAGGGATACGGCCGTGCGCATCCGGCAAATCGCCGATGAGTTGGGGTATGTACCTAACAGCATAGCCAGGGGGTTGAAATCCAGCAGTTCCCACATTTTGGGCGTAATCGTGCATCGTATTGATGACCCCTCTTGGGGCGCAGTGGTAGATGGTATTGAAGCGGTGCTGCAAGCCGAAGCGTACAGCCTGTTTTTGGCAGCTTCTCACCGTGACCCGGTGCGGGAAAAAGCGATTATCCGCAACATGTGCGAGCATCGGGTGGCTGGCGTGATTATCTGCGCCAGCCAAGTTGACCCCAGGCAGTTGCAGCAGTTACAGCAGATGAGTGTGCCGGTTGTTTTGGTGGGCAATCAAGTAAAAGAGACAGTGACTCCTTCTGTGGGCCATGATGATGAGAACGGCAGTTATGAATTGACCCGCCACTTACTGGCATTAGGCCACACGGACATTGGTTATCTGGGAAACGCTATTGCCGGTAAGCCAAATGATGATCGTCTAATCGGCTACCGGCGGGCATTGGCAGACGCCGGCTTGCTTTTCCGGGAAGAATTGGTTTTCGCTGGCCCGAACGGGCTGCCTATCGGGGGCGCGCTGGCTGTGGAGCAATGTTTGCGTTTGGGGCAACGGCCGTCTGCTTTAGTCTGCTACAACGACATGATGGCTATCGGGGCGCTCCAGGTATTGCAAAAAAACGGGCTGCGCGTTCCCCAGGACTGCTCCATCGTGGGCTTTGGCAACATCAGTTTCAGCGCCTACGTAACCCCGCCGCTCACCACTTTTCACCAGCCCAAAAGAGAAATCGGCCGGGCGGCCGCTTTGCTGGCGCTGCGTCTTCTTCAGGCGGGAGCAAACGATGCGGCGCCGGAAACCAGGCTGCTGCGGGGCGAATTGGTTGTGCGCGCTTCGACGGGGCCGGCAGCCGGGTGATTTGGTGTGGGGCTGGGGCGGCATCCCGATAAAAAACCGTTATACTTCAGGGGGTGCGACGCCCTGGTAAAGTGAGTTGTCCTGGATACAACCAAGTACGAAGTAAGGTGAAAACAGATGAAAACATTACAAAATTACGTGAACGGTTCCTGGCGGCCATCCAGCGCTGCCGACTATCTGGATGTCATCAATCCGGCAACGGCGGAGACGTTGGGCCGCGTGCCCCTTTCGCCAGCAGCCGAAGTGAATGAAGCGGTACAGGCAGCAGAAGAAGCCTTTGTTTCCTGGCGGCACGTACCCGCCCCGGACCGCATCCAGTATTTGTTTAAGCTGAAAGATTTGCTGGAAGAACATTTTGCAGATATTTCTCGCACCATTACCCTGGAATGCGGCAAAACGATTGGCGAGTCGCGGGGGGAGATGCGGCGGGCGATTGAAAATGTGGAAGTGGCCTGCGGCATCCCTTTATTGATGCAGGGGGACATTCTGGAGGATATTGCCCGCGGCATTGACGAGATGATGATCCGCCAGCCATTGGGTGTAACGGCCATAATCTCGCCGTTTAATTTTCCGGGGATGATTCCGTTTTGGTTTATGCCGTATGCCCTTGCTACCGGGAATACGGTCATCGTCAAGCCGTCGGAGAAAGTGCCGTTGACGATGGAAAAGGTATTTCAACTGCTGGCTGAACTGGATTTACCGCCGGGCGTGGTGAATTTGGTGAATGGGGCGAAGGAGACGGTGGACGCCATTCTGGATCATCCGGCGATTAAGGCGATTAGTTTTGTGGGGTCTACGGCCGTAGCCAAATACATCTACGCGCGGGGGGCGGCTAACGGCAAGCGGGTGCAGGCGCAGGGCGGGGCCAAAAATCCGATCATCATTCTGCCGGACGCGGATATGGAGATGACCACGCGCATTGTGGCCGATTCTGCTTTTGGCTGCGCCGGGCAGCGCTGCCTGGCCGCTTCCATCGCTATCACAGTGGGGGAGGCGCAAAATACGTTTACGGAGTTTATTGTGGACGCGGCCGTCAATCGGGTGGTGGGCAATGGCCTGGACGAGGCGGTGCAGATGGGACCGGTGATTAACCAGGGTAGCCGCCAGCGGATTGAGAGCTTGATTCAGAAGGGGGTGGATGAAGGGGCGGCGGTGCTGGTAGACGGCCGTCATCCCACCATTCCCGGTCTGGAAAACGGCAGCTTTGTCCGTCCCACTATCCTGCAAAACGTCAATCCGGCAGGGGAAATTGCCCGCACGGAAATCTTTGGCCCGGTGTTAAGCCTGATTCACGTGCCAACGGTGGATGACGCCATCCGCTTTGTTAACAGCGGGCAATATGGCAACATGGCCTGCCTCTTCACCAACAGCGGCGCGGCAGCCCGCAAATTCCGCCATGAAGCTGAGGCGGGCAACATTGGCATTAACATCGGCGTGGCTGCGCCAATGGCCTTTTTCCCTTTCAGCGGGTGGAAGGACAGTTTTTTTGGCACGCTGCACGGTCAGAGCAAACATGCAGTGGAGTTTTACACGCAAACGAAAGTAGTGATTGAACGCTGGCCGCAGGAATGGTCACGGCAGTTTTAGCTGTTCCTGAGCGCATTTGCGCTTTGGTTTAGTTTCGCTATAATCCTCTGGCTTGTTTCGGCAGGCCCCATTTTGTTATTACCAATCAAACACATGTCTGGACTGTGACAAGAGTGCTTGCAACGCATACGGCCGTAGCCATCCCCGGCTAACTGGTTGTGTGTGTAGGCCATGCGAGCCTTGTTCAGGGTGAAGGGCGTGGACGGGGACAGGAAAAATTTTAATTCCTGTTCCACTAAAACAATTAAAGGAGAATATATCTTATGGCCATTGTTTCTATGAAAGCATTGCTGGAAACCGGCGTGCATTTTGGACACCGCACCCGTCGTTGGAATCCGAAGATGAAACCCTACATCTTTACGGAGCGCAACGGCATTCACATCCTTGATTTGCAGCAAACCATCGGCATGATTGAAGATGCCTACAACGTGGTTCGGGACACCGTCGCTAATGGCGGGTCTGTTTTGTTTGTCGGTACCAAGCGGCAGGCGCAGGATACGATTGCCACGGAAGCGACGCGCGCCGGGCAGCCCTATGTCAGTGAACGCTGGTTGGGCGGCACGTTGACAAACTGGAAAACAATCAGTCAACGTATAGTTTATCTGAAAAATCTGGAACAACGCCGGGACGCCGGGGAGTTTGACGCTCTGAAGAAACGGGAACGGCTGCGGGTGGAGCGGGAGATTAACAACCTGAACCGTCGTCTGGGCGGCATTCGGAAGATGCAAGGATTGCCGGAAGTGTTATTTGTAGTGGATGTGAACCATGAGGAAACGGCCGTACACGAAGCCAACATTCTCGACATTCCCATCATCGCCATGGTAGACACAAATTGTAACCCGGACCCCATCGAATATTTGATTCCTTCCAATGATGACGCTATCCGGGCCATCAAGCTGATTACCGGTAAAATGGCTGATGCTGCTTTGGAAGGGATGGCTATGCACAAGGAAACGGCCGTGGAGGAAGTCCCGATTGACCTGGATTCTTACTCCTACAGCGGCAG
>JALUPA010000010.1:805-2056 GCA_027054335.1 Ardenticatenaceae bacterium | reverse complement strand
GTCCGTAGTCAGTCCTCCGCCGCCGAAATCAGGCAGTAAGAGGAGGAAGGAATGACTCCTGAGCAACAGGCTTTCAGAGAAGTAAAGACGTTCTCGCTTTCCGAACTCGGATTCTGGGTCGCAACAGGAGCCGCTGGCGGAGCTGCTGTCGGAGCTGTTGCTGGTGGTCTTGGTGCAGTCCCAGGTGCCATTGCAGGTGCTGTGGGAGGATTTCTTAGCTATGTAGGTGGTTACTTCGCAGGCTTAGCGACTCAAGCTGCGACAGGAGATCCGAAGCTTTCGCTTACAGTCCGCAGAATAACCGAAATAGCTATGCCCACAGGTTACTTAGGAAAGCTCATAAAATTGAATCGTCTCTACAAATCTGTTAAAGCCTCAGAAGAACTCATTGAAGCTGGGAAAGCAGTGAAAGTCGCAGAGCCTGTGGCTCCCATTCGTGCTGTTTCCAAGATAGTCGCTAAAGCACCTGAGGAATTGAAGCTCGGACTGAAGGCAGCCTCATTTGGACTTACTACGGGCTACGTTCTTGAGCCTTACATCGTTGAGGATCCAGAGTCTGGGGCTGGTAAGCCTCTCGGGCTTTCTGCAGTCGCAGCTTCCGCATGGATTATCTCCAAGCCCTTAGCTCCGTTGGGAATTTGGGCTAAATACAGCACAAAGCAGATACTGTCAACACTGACTCCAAAGGCTGGAGCTGGTGTTCTCGTGACTGACCCAATCAAAGCCTCCATTGGCGTAGGAAGGTTCAAAGTCAATCTTGAACGGTTCAGGATCCCAAAGCTCGGCTTTGACTTAGACAGAGGTCTTGAAGTTAAGGCTATAGATCCGTTTGAGGAAGGTCTTTTCTTTTCGTCTGAACAGATTGCAGACTTACAATATAAACTTACTGCGGTTGGGAAAGTCTTGAAAAAGCACGGCATTGAGGTTGGTTCGCCCGTAAGCCAGAGACTTGCAAAGAAGCTCTTTGACCCGACAGAAGAGGTTGAGCTCGCTGAACGCTTTAAGCAAGTCCTGAGGGAGGAAGGATTCACAGATGACGCCATAGCAGAGCTTAGTTCTGCACTGGAGGAGTGGCAGGCTGTGAACTTAGCCATCGCTGACCAGTTAGCCTCTATCGGAGGTGCTTCCAGAGAGTATCTGGAGACTCTTGGAGGCTCTAAGAGGTTTTTCCAGCACATCCTGGTCAGACAGGAAGGCAAGACTACGATAGAAGACCTTATCTCAACAGCCTTTGAAAGCACAGCGAAGTCG
>JALUPA010000010.1:0-795 GCA_027054335.1 Ardenticatenaceae bacterium | reverse complement strand
ATCTTTGATCTTGCAGCCTCACTCTATATTCAGCTTTCTCAAGACCTCAGGCTCTTAAGAAGGCTTCATGTTTACAACTATCTGAATGAACTCGGGAAGTTGTCTGGGCACGTAATTTCTGACCCTCAGAGAGGTAAGGCTGCAGGATACATTAAACTTTCTGAGCCAAAGCCAGGAAGACGTGGCTACAGCCCTGTAATAAGAGCCTATGGTCAGCTTACAGGTAAATATGTAAGTTCAGACATAAAGAAGATGGTTGATGCCTTTATAGAGATGGAAGAATACAGACCTCCTGAGTTCCCATTAATAGGTCAGGGCTTAGCCTTTGCTAATAGACTTTGGAAGAACTTTTTTCTCGGAGCTAACATTAAGTCCTTTGAAAATGCATTCTTCGGTAACTTCTTTATAAGTTACGCTCATGGTCATGACCCAGCAACCATATTAATGCACTCCATTGATGGCTTCATAGCAAAGGACAGAGCCTCAAGGGCTATCCTTGAAGAAGCCAAAAAGTGGGGGCTGTTTCAGGGAACCTTTGCTTGGGAGACTGCGGTTCCAGAGGAGATAATGAAGATAAGGCAACTTGTGAAGGAGGAATCAAGTTGGATCCGCAAACAGCTTACGTCTGCATATCTGTTTAGTTCAAAGGTTATAACTAAGGGCTTTGGAAGAATAGATGAACTCTGGAGATTCGGACTTTACAGAAAACTTCGCTTTGAAGGCTATGACCCGAAGGAGGCTTACAGGCAGGCTCTCTATGCTTATGGCTACTACGAAGACTTACCTGTCGTAGTC
>JALUPA010000009.1 GCA_027054335.1 Ardenticatenaceae bacterium | reverse complement strand
TGGGGGAAAGGGCTTGGCTGGTGGGGTGGCCGGTGATTGTGGCGTTGGGGCGGGTTCGGCCGGTTTCGCGGCTGTTGGTGGAGGCGTGGGACTAGGTTCGTCTGACTGGCCGGTAAATGGCGGGGATATGTGTGGCGGTGGCGGTGGCGGATTTTGTACGGCCGTTAACAAAGCCTCCTGCCAGGTAATTGTAGGCGTTAACACGTTGTTACTCAGGCGAAAAGGATGCTGCCAAGTGACAATACGCCAAGCATTTTTTGCCGGTTCGCGTAGTAACTTAAATGGCGCTACAGAAAGCAATTCATCCCCATACTCCCCACGTTTACATAATATTTGAAAAATGGATAATTGTGCTTGGGGTACGATCAACAGCAAACGGACAGGGTTCCAGGTTGCTGCCATAAAAGTCAGTTTGGTTGCCGGCAAATCCAGAACGGCCGTCAGTTTTTGCCTTTTTTCTGACCAATTTTCCAGACAAATGTCATTGGTCAGAATGATTTGCACTTTAACCAATGCCGGGCAAGTAAGAGAGGTGAGATCATCCGTTAAACCGATATTTCGCGGGCTGTCTTGTTTCAAATATTCTGCCAGGCAACCCAGCCAGCGCCTGGTTTGCAAAAATTTGATCCATTCCTGGATGAAACCTTCTGGTGTTTCTTGCTGAAACAGGTGATGTTCCGCGCCAACGGTAAAGGCCATCCTTCTCAGTTCAGCCAGATTGTTGTATCCCTTTTGCAGTATTTGGGATAGGGTTGCAGCGGCAGATGTTGACGAGGCCACGAGACTCTCCTAACAGAACGCAGCTTGGCTGATTTTCCAGACTGGTAATTTAAGCATGATGCAATAGCAACCTGTGCCAAAAGCCCACAACGATACCTAATTTTTCCCCATCGGTCAGAGGCACTTCTTGCACATCAGACAAGTGAATGCCGTCAAGCCGAGCAAAGTTACTTATCAACGTCGTGCGTGGCGTGCCCAGATAAATCCGGCGGAATGGCGGCGGCTGCGGGTTGAGAGATTGCAGAAGAATCTCTCCTTCTGCATCATCTTTGTACACCACATATAAATTGTCGTCGGTAAGTTCATAATTCTTAATTTGTTCGTCTACCAAAAGCAGCAGGTCTTCATTTATTTGGGGCAGGAATTTATTATTTTGCCGCTGTATTGTGTACCAGTGACAATGTTCGCCATAATCACTGGGATCGGGCAGTCCGTAATAGATTTTGATAACTTCACCCGATTTGTCTTCGGCTTGCCACATGACTTGTTGCACGGCCGTGAAATTGGCTTTTAGATAGCGGGAAATATCTTGCATAAAATCATCCGGCGTGTCGGCCTGCGGGAAATTTTGCAGTTGCGTGAGGTAATGTTCCGCCCGACCATAACACACCGAGGCCATTTCATATTGGTGGGCCAATTGGCGGGCGACGCCTTCAGCAAAATGTGCCAGACAGGGGGGCGCCTGATTTTTGAGGAATGTCCATTGCCTTTGCGCCAGTTGAAATTGCTGCGCTGCTCCGCGATATTTGCCCCAATACAGATAAATCAAGCCAATCTGATATTCACACAAACCTCTTTGCGAAAAATCGCCAATGGCTTGGTTGATGCGTTGGGCTTGTTCGATGGCTCTGGTGGCCGGTTCACCTAATCCAGTGAGAGGATAGCGTGTGCGAAAATCGTGTAGGGTGAGGACGTTGGGACTGGGATCAGGGTAAAGCGAGGCGGCCAATTCGTCCAGTTGTACAACTGCTTTGTGGGTAGGGATATGTATCTCAAATGCACTGGGATTGAGCGGATCCATTATGTTTTGCTTCCTGATGATTCATCATCACCATTAGCTAATTCCTGGTGGACCTGGACGATTTGGGGAATCAGCGGGCGGTATACTTCTGGACGTCTCTGCTGTGAGGTATAAGCCATTTGCTCCAGGGCTTCCACCAGGCGCAGGGCGACTACTTCCCCGATGTTGGTGGTGGCTCCGGAACGCCGGGCGCGCCGGATACCTTCCAAAATAGCCTGGATCATGGTTACTTCGGCTTCGGCGCGGGCTTTTTCTTCGGC
>JALUPA010000008.1 GCA_027054335.1 Ardenticatenaceae bacterium | reverse complement strand
CCCCAAAAGCCTAATTCGATGTTGCGCAAGACGACGTAAGCGGCCGCCCCGGCCAGGAGCAGGGCCAGCGCGGCCAACGGCCCGCCAAAAGCCAGAATGATGCCGGCGGTTACGGCCGTCAGCCCCACCAGCGCCGCCAATGCCCAGGGGGAGCGGGCCGGGTTAGATAGTTGGGTCACGAATAATCCTCGCCAGATTCCCGAAACAAGCGTAATTGCCGTGTTTCCCTTTCCAGTCGCTGCAAGGCCATTTCATAATATTCGGGATTGATTTCAAAGCCGATAAATTGCCGGTTCAGGTTTTTGCAGGCAACGGCCGTTGTGCCGCTGCCCATAAACGGATCAAGCACAATCTGGTTTTCCCGGGTTGTCAGACGAATCAGATACTCCATCAGCCCGACCGGTTTTTGCGCTTCGTGGATTCTTGCCTCATCCGGTTGAAAGCCAATCTCCAGGATGTTTGTGGGGCTGGAACCGTTAATCTTGCTATCCGCTATGTTCATGGCGCCAACTTCATTTTCAATCACGTTATCTGTAATCGTCAAATCATACGGTTTGAACAACCAGGCAATCGGTTCGTAAATAGGGGCCAGGTTGCCCAACCGCCAGCCCCGCCACTTTTCCGCCAACTCCTTTTCGCCCCGGCGGCTCAGAACAATCTCAATCCGCTGGCTGCGATGGTGCGCGGACGGCTTCTTCCATATTAAAATATCGCGCAAAATAAAACCGGCATCCTCAAAGGCGACAATTGCCCGGTGAATAGTGCGCCGTGCCCCAAAAACAAACATGCTGGAACCTTTTTTCATAACCGGGTAGACAAGTTTGGCCCAGCTTAAACACCACGCCTGGTATTCTTTGCCAATCTCCCTGTCGGCCGAACTCCATCCCCGAATTGGTTTCCCCCGCCGTTTAAAACCGCTTTTTCCCTTTTGCGCCGGCGACTGCCCCAGGTATGCGGAATTCGTATTGTTGTGCAGCACGTCCCAATCATCCAGGCCAATGCCATACGGTATGTCGGACAGGAAAAGATGCACCGATTCTTCCGGCAAATCCGGCAAAAATTCCCGGCAATCTCCCAAATTGATTTTGTTAAGCCAAGAGACCATAACTAAATCCGAATATCCATTGCTTTGCGAATTGTTTCTATTTTTGCTTCTATCTTTTCCGCTTTGATCAAACGTCTGACAGCTTCCTGTTGGGAAAGCTGCTTGTATTCCTTAATTTTTGCCTGCCAAAAAGTGACGCCCTCTTCCCCTAACAATTTTGTTTTGGCCACAGTTTGTGCCTTGTATTCCTGTAATAGTGATTCTGGTTGGGCGACAAGTCGAATAACCACGCTGTCCACAGTCTGCCAATAAACGGCCGCATCCTTGCTGGCAGACAAGTTATCAGTAATTCGCCACAGAGGCGTCAGCTCTTGCCCGGAAAAGTTATCTACCAAAAATCTCAAGTGAGTGTAAGACAGAAGTGTTACATTCCTTTGCAAAGCCTGACTATAAATTTGGCTGGCGCGGCTGGGGTATTGGTACAGCGGGGCGGTCAAACAAGCGTAAGTATCGCTCTTGCGCCAATCATTCAAAGCGCTGATTTTGAAATCTTTTTGATTTTTGGCTGTTCGACTTAGACGAAATGCTTTGGCATCGCCTACAATTGTATAATCTTCCGTCTTGCCGAAAACGTCGGCCGAATCGCCGCGTGTTCTCAACACGTCAGATGATATGCCTAAGTACGTCCAGGCGTGAGCCAGAAGAATGTCGCAATACTTGGCCCATAATTTTTCCTCCGAAGAAGAAGGCGGGAACAATTCTGGAATAATGCCGCACTCCAGCAAACTATCACTCAAAGTCTGCCCATCCATGCCGGTCAAAGCGTCTTCCAAAATATCAAAGGCGTTTTGCTCACCGACTATTTCTTGCAGCAATTCGATAACGTCATTCCTGGGCAAAACAAGTCTCCCTTTCTGCTTATTCTCAGCAGCAACTTCCTATGACAAAGGGGTATCCAGCGAGCCGGAAGGCGGTTCAATCCCCAAATATTCCCGGTAAATCTGTTCTTTATATTCAGCGCCGATTTCGTTTACAGCTTCAATAAATGCCTGATACGTCCCCAATCCGCCGATCTTTTCCCAGAATTCATCGCCAATAAGCACAACTTCATCTTCTTTCATATTGAACCAGCGAGCGGGGAAACTCCACGCGTAATCTTCTTTACGGCCGTAAGGGTTGTACGGCAAGGCATAATAAGCCCCTTCCACCTGCTGCGGCTCCATGCAGTACAGCTTGAAAATCTTTTCCTTGCTGACTTTGGTCTGGTCGCTGTTCGGCAAGGGCGCTTTCAATTCAAAAGCAAACCGCTCGCCTGTCTTTACATTTTCTGCGTAAACATCGCAAACAACTGTAACTGGAATATCCTCGCCATCTCCATCAAGAATATAAGCCAATTCCGCGTCCCAATCCGGCCGTACTCGCTTCTCACTCTTTTTTGCCCGATGCTCTAACCGGTTCAACACTTCCGTAATGCGACGCAGTTGCTCTGATTTAACAGTCCCTTGAACTGCCCGCCCCATTTCTCCAAAACCCAGCCCTTCGCTTGCGGCCACAACCGCCAATTTTTCCCATGCGCTGCCAAATGGCGTGACAAAGCGGCGCTCAAAATGAGACCCCTTGAAAATTTCCAAAGGCACCAACGCCGCATACAAAGGCTTAGTTGCCTGAAACTTATCTTTTTCAAAAGGGTCTTCAAACAAAACCCTGTTCATAATTCTATCCATCATCTCGGAAATGACGGATTGAATAGCCAGCTTCATCGTTTCTTGCGACATACTGTCTCCAGAGATTATAGAATTATCCAGTTAACATTTGCCTCAGCCGCGCAAATGTTGTGTTGTCATTCCGAGGAATCGAGGAATCTTTCGCGTGTACAGGCCAAAGATTCCTCGATTCCTCGGAATGACAGGTTGTTGCGGTTTACCACGCTATGGTTTTCGCCAAATAAAAATAGATTCGTAAAATTCACCCGATCTTCTACCGGTACGGCGATTAACGTGCCGTTGTAACACAATGTCTTCGTCTAATCCGGCCATTTGAGCTATTTCAGGATAAAGCTCATGTTTATCTCCAGCCACCACCACAACAGGCGCGCCGGCCGGCATATTTTGGGTAACATTCTGAAAAACCTGGGCAATGTCCTGCTGGTATTGCCGGCGCGCCCTTTGGCTGGAACCCGACGACGCCGGGCCTATTTCCCGGTGACGGTTATCGTTCAAATTCAATAGATGATACGCATAAGCGTGTTGCTCGTGATAATCAATTAACCCCACGTAAGGCGGGCTGGTAATAATGCCGTCAACCGGAGGAACGTCGGCCATACGGCTGTCTGCATGATAAACGTCTACTTCGGCGTCTGTGCGCAATTGCATAAATTCGCTTATCCGCCTGATGGTGTCTATGGTATATCTTTTCAGAAATTTGAACGCTTCTTCCGTCGGCGTGCAGGTTCGGGAATGTTTGTAACACCAGTACGGTTCCCGCTGTGGTTTTTTGGGGAAGTCCAGATCAAAATGAGTCGTCAGGCGGGCTGACCGGGCAGAACGGGTCAAAATGATGCGCAGGAGATTTTTGTATTCGTAATCCTCGTTTTCAATAAGCTGGCGATATGTTAGCAACTCACGAAGGGTTTGCGGCGCATACCACAAACGTAAATAATCATCTTCTGTTTGCGGAATCTGAATGTCGGGAGGAACGGTTTGCCATAAGCTCAACTGCCCGTTACTTGGCTGGGTGGCAATACGGATTTTTTCCAATATATCTTTGGCTTCCGCCTCAGCTTTTTTAACATCATAATTATCTGTTTTTACCTGGCACAGTAAAACATTAAAGGCAGAAATATCGTAGCCAATGGAATGAATGTTTAACTCGTTGGCCTGCACCAAAGTCGTGCCGGACCCGACAAAGGGATCGAGAACTGTTTGCCCGGCCGTAAAATATTTTCGCAAAAATATCTCAACCAGTTGGGGTATATACTTTCCCAAATAAGGGTGCAGGCCATGTACGTGTTTCGTCCGCTTTTTTTGAGGAAGCTGTTTTTCGGTCCAATTCAAATTCAGACTTTCAACCGGCGTGTTTTTAGTGACTTCATCAGGTGCTGTAGGTTCGTCTTGAGAAACATAAACAGATACCTTTTCTTCCTCATTTGTTAGCATGAACACGCTCCGTTTTCATAGTTAGTGAATGGGAAACAGTTTACCACTATTTTACCACTAAAGGTGTATCCCGGCGGCGTCAATTTAGTCCACCCGCACCAATGTCAACTGTAAAAAATCGTCAGTGGGACGGCCGTCATCCGTAATACGCTGCAATCTGGCAAAATCCCCGTCTTCTGTGAGTGTATACAACCCTATAATGATAGGATACACTCCCGGCGGCGTCTTCTCGTCCAACGTCAGGGTCATGGGCACGGGAATGACCTGACCGGTTTCCCAGGCAGAGGTGGGGACAGGCAAATCCTGGCTGGCCCAACGAGTGGTGTCCTCGTCTACCACCTGGGCAAAAAAGGTGTAATCTTCCGGCAAGGGCTGGTTGAGCCGCCAGTAGAGGGTGAGATTGAGCGTCTCCCCGGCCGTCGCCCGGCGCGGTTCCAGTTCAAAACCTACCAGTTCCACCCCTTTTTCAAAGTTGACGGAGACGGGGTTGGGCGTCTGGCCGGGCACGGCCGTTAACCGCACCATCTCCAACGTGACCAAATCACGGCCGTCCGGCAAAGTCAATCGCTCTCCTGTATCGTAATCGTACAACCCCACATTCAATTCCAGGTCAGCGGGAGCGACGGCCGTATCCGGCACACGCAGCCGGTAAAAATTCACAATCCGCTCGCCGGGGCGCAGCAAAGACGTGGGACGCAGCCCCTGATCCGGGTACATATCCCGTTGGGCAATAGGCACGCCCAACACCGGGTCCGTCAGATGGACAAAAACGCTCCAGTCCCGCGCCATCGGCTGCAACACTTTCCACTCCAGCCAGAGATCAACTTCATCCCCCGGCTGCACATCTCGCGGGGAGAGTTCGTAGCCGGTCAGCCGCATTTTGTCGCCGAAGGTGACGGCCGTTTCCCTGGGATGGGCAATTTCCGTATAACGTCCGGTGGCATAAGCGGGCTGAATCCACAAAAACGGAGCCGCCGCGGCCACGACAAACATAAATCCGGCCAGCCCGCCCACGATCCAGCAAGACGGCCGTGGCGGCAGCCAGCCTACCAATCCCACTACTAGCAGCACGCACAACGCCGACAACGCCGTAAACACCAGCCGCCCTTGCGAAGACCAAGTCGTGGTAGCCCATTTGATCAGACCGTAGACAACGGCCGACGCAAACAAAAAGCAGACAACCAGGGCAAAATAACGTTCGACAAAAAAGAAGAGATTGGAGATTGGAGATTGGAGATTGGAGATTGGAGATTGGAGATCGGGTAGCAATCTCCAATCTCTCAATAACTTAATAACATAAACAACAAACCCCGCAACCGCCAAGACCAACACCCCATTCAGAACCGTGTAAATCCAGGCCGGCATGGGGATATTGACGCCGCCAAACAAGCCCCAATAAGCCATCATAAAGCCGTGCCGCTCACTCCACAACTGGACGAGGGAGGCGGGATGGGCGCGCTGGCCCAACACGGCGATAAAAGCATTCCAACCCAACCAGTCGCCGTACAAGCGCAGGTTGCGCACATACCACCAACCGGCAATCAGCAGCGCCGGCAGCAGCGTCAGGCTGAAAATTAGAATACCTCGCCCCAACACAGCCAGCCATTGCCGCCAGGTGAGATTTCCCGCCGCCGTTTTCGCCCGGTACGCCTGCCATTGGGAGAGTACGGCCGTGCCCCCCACCAGTGGAAGCAAGGCGAACGTCCCCTCCTTCGTCAACAGCGCCAGCCCCACCACCGCGCCAAGCAACAGCCACCGCACCCAATACCGTTTACCGGTCACCGAATACCGGTCACCGATCATCCATATCATTAACAGCAAGGCCAACGAAGCCAGCGGAATCGCCAGATTATCATTATTCACTGCGCCGCTGATGAAAAGGAACATGGGCATGAAGGCATTAACGGCCGCCGCCCCCAGGCCAATCTCCGGCCGATCCGGAACCGCTTCTCGGCCAATACGATACGTCAGATATACTGTCGCCGCCCCCAGCAGGACGGAAAATAATCTAACTATGCGAACAGCTAGTAGTGTCCCTGCCAGCGGATTCCAGACCGGATTGTGTATTGCCAGATTATTATTGCCATCGGCCGTGATAATACCGTTGTCTACGTGCGGATTCAGCCAGCGAATCGTCTCCATGTCCGAGGTATCAATCCAGAAAGTCAAGGCCGCAGCCAGATAATAATAGAGCGGCGGCTGGCTGGCCTCCTGATTCCAAGGGCCGGCCAACGCCGGATCAAACACCTGCACCGGCAGCGGATTCCCATCCGCCAAATGGCGCACCATAGGGTAATGCCATAGCTCATCTGACGCCTCAAATACCGGCGTGGTAACAGCGTAAACAATACCCAGCAAAACAAACAGGGCCAAAATCAGGGCAAGCCAGCGTTTCTCGTTCATAGACGCCTGATTTTACCCGCAACAGCCCACCCCGCCACTGCCGGTTTATCTACGACTTAAATACGGTTGGGGTGAAGGGGTAAGGGGATGAGGAGCGGGGGAGCAACATGCTTATGGATATTAAGTAATTAAATCGTATCTTCTCAATAAATAGGGGAGACAGAGTTAACCGAACTCCCCTGTTGGTAAAGGATGAAAAGCTGGCGATTGCTGTTGGATGAGATCAGCTAAACCGGGCAAAGCATATGTACC
>JALUPA010000007.1 GCA_027054335.1 Ardenticatenaceae bacterium | reverse complement strand
GCACCCAACTGCGCGCTGCCCGCGAACAGGACCCACCGGACATGAAAACCATCGGCGACCTGGAAGCCTACATCGCCGACCTGGAGGAATGCGACCGCCGGCTGGAAAGCGTGATCCAGGGCACCGTCGAAGTGGACCTGCCCGAGTGGGCCAACGGTCCCTACCGCGACGGCAAACCACCCTACGACCCGGACCTGGACGACGGCGTTCGGGTCAACATCCTGCCTTTGCAGAACGGCCTTTTCTCCCGCCCGTCTCACCCCAAATGCAGCCAAAATCGAAACGAAAGAGTGCGGGGGTAACGTAGTAACGTAGCGGGGGTAACGTAGTTTTGTTTTTCCAAGGCTGCACTGCGCCAGGAATAGGACGAGACGGCGCGGGATAACGTCGTTTCGTTGGCTCAAGGCCGCACCACGCCAGGAACGGGGCGAGACGGCGCGGGGTAATGTCGTTTCGTTGGCCCAAGGCCATACCGCGCCGTCCCGCCCCTACGATAATTGGTTGGCGGGAAAATGTAACATGAACCAATGCGATCCAAACAAACAGCATCGTCGTTCCATTCGTTTGCGCGGGTGGGATTACCGGGCGCCCGGTTATTATTTTGTGACCATTTGCACCTTTGAACGTCAGAATTTGTTTGACAACCCTGAATTCTATGACATTGCCGCCCATGCGTTAACCCGTATTCCCGAACAAAAACACGCCAAACACGTGATGGTAGATGAATCGGTGGTCATGCCCAATCATGCGCATGCGGTTCTGGTCTTTACCGGATACCCGGAGCAAGCGGATATGTCTCGTGAACCGGGCCAGTTTGAAAATGCGTTGGCGGGGTCGTTGGGGGTGATTGTAGGGCGGTATAAAACGGCCGTGACCACCCGCATCAACAATCTGCGGCGCAGCAAGGGGGCCAAGGTATGGCAGCGCGGTTATTATGAACGCATCATCCGCAATGAACGGGAACTGGAAGCCACGCGGCAATACATACGCAACAATCCGGCGCGCTGGGCCGAAGATCGGGACAATCTGGATGCCCTTTTTGCCAACATGACGTATCACCCGTAGGGGCAGGACGGGCGGGGCGCAATCCTGCCATTGCAGAACGGGCATTTCTCCCGCCCGTCTTGCCCTGAATACGGTCAAAATCGATGCGGGATGGCACGGGTTAGGGCCATACCGCATCAGAACGGGGCGAGACGGTGCGGAATGATGTAGTTTTGTTGGCCCAGGGTCATACCGCGCAAGGGACGGGGCGAGACGGCACGGAATAATGTTGTTTTGTTGGCCCAGGGTCATACCGCGCAGGGGGCGGGGCGAGACGGCGCGGAATAACGTTGTTTTGTTGGCCCAAGGCCGCACCGCGCCATCCCGCCCCCACGATAATTGGTTGGCGGGGCGAGATGATAATTTGCGGGGTAAGGGAGGCTTGGTAGAATGGGGGGAGAGTACACCAGATTGGGGAAGGAACAGATAAATCCGAAGTTCAACATCTGCGAGGAGTTGAACTTCTACACATAAATAAATAAAGGACCTAAGTACGCCATGATTGATTATGCCAGAATCAATGCCCTGTCGAAAATTTTGAATGAGTCTCTGGATGATAACAAAGATTTGGAAAGTATCGTTCTAGCCTTGGGGGAAAACCCCAATAACGTTATCCGTGACGGGGCGATACTGCGGACAAACGCGCAGGAAATGACCATGTATTTTGCCCGGCGGGGGCGGCTGGATGATTTGATTGCAGCGACACATGATTTATACCCGCACATTGATCTGACCTCTGTGGGTGGGCCGGCAGCAGAAAAGAAAACGTACCAACCACCGCCTACCCCGCCGCCCCAACCCACCACGCCTCCGGCCCAGGAAAAAGAGGAAAAACCAGCCACGAAATACGCCGATTTCGACATTTCCATTGATCCGGGGCGAAAAGAGGGGGAATACACGTTGAAAGCCAAGTCCCTGGCAGGAGAGACAGACAAAATTGTGTACCAAATGCTGCCCGGCGGGGAAACGTATGAGGACCAGGTTTACTATTTGCGGAAGTTGATGGCCGCGCCGGAAGATGCGGAAAAATTGGGAAACACGCTGCGGGACTTTTTATTCCCGGCATCAATCTGGAATTTGTTTACAGTCAGCCGGGCATTAGCCAATGCTGAAGAGTACAGTGGCCTGCGCATCCGGTTAAAAATTTTTAAGGATTCTACAGAACTGTATCAAATTCCCTGGGAATATGTGCGGGACGACCGCACTTTTATGGCGTTGAATGAGGAGTCACCCATTGTACGCTATATGCCCATTGACCGGCCGACGCAGGCGATTAAAGCGCCGTCACCGGTAAAGATTTTGCTGGCTTGGGCCAATCCGCCTGACTTGCCACAGTTAGACGTGAATAACGAAGTGGCGGAGATCAAGGAAGCATTAAGCGCTTTGGCGGCGGAGAAGGTGCAAATTGAGGAACTGCCTAACACCACGCCGCGAACGCTGCGGCGCAAGGTGCGCAAGGATGCGCCGCATATTTTGCATTTTATCGGGCATGGCCAATTGCAGGAAAACGGGGAGGGGGCAATTGTGCTGGAAGACGGCCGTGGCGGATACACTCTGGTAGATGCGGAAGCGATGCTGGTGCTGCTGCAAGGGGATGAGACGAAGCTGGTGGTTCTGAGCGCCTGCGAAACGGCCGCTGTACTCAGCGAAAAAAAAGATGACGAAAGCGCGCGCGCCTTGATGGGGCTGGCGCCTAAACTGGTGTGGGGAGGCACGCCGGCCGTCCTGGCCATGCAGTTTGCCCTACCGGATGAGGCCGGCGCCCCTTTTATGCAGACGTTATACGAATTTCTGGCAGACGACGAACCGCTGGACACGGCCGTCACCGAAGGACGTATTGGTCTCTATTTCGACAACAAAGACAAAATTTACTGGGCCATCCCGGTGTTATTTATGCGCTCGCCAGACGGCCGTATATGGACGTGATGCGTGAAGGCGTGATGCGTGAAAAGCAGCTATGACCTCTCCCCTTCTTCTCAGCCGGTACAAGCTGGCCGCTTTTCTGGCCTGCCCGCAGCGCTTTGAACTGCGCTATTTGCGGCGGTTGACCTGGCCGGCCGTCCCCCGGCCGGAGGAGGACGAAGAACGGGCGGCACTGGGGCGGCAGTTTCACCAATTGGTACAGCGGCATTTTATGGGGCTGCCGGTAGATAAGGCGGCGATTGGGGACGCCCGGCTGCGGCGCTGGTGGGATTTGTTTGCCCAGAACCAGCCGGATTTGCCGGACGGCCGTATTCTGACCGAAGTCACCCTCACCATTCCCATTGGGCGGCATTTTTTACACGGCCGTTTTGATTTGCTGGTGATTGGTGAGGAGGAGGGACGGCCGTTTGCCCACGTGTTCGACTGGAAAACGGGTAAGGCGCAGGACGAAGCCACGCTGCGGCGCGACTGGCAAACCCGGCTGTATCTGGCGCTGCTGGCGGAGGGGGGCGGCGCATTGTGGGGAGAAAGCGCGCCACCCGCCTTCGACCCGGAAGCCATCCGCATCACCTACTGGTACGTGACGGAACCGGACAGGCCACGCACGCTGCCCTACAGTCAGGCAGAACACCGGCAAAACTGGGAGGAATTGACGGCCGTCGTCAGCCAAATTGAGTGCCATCTGGAAAGCGGGGAATGGCCGCTGGCGGATGATCTGGCGCAGTGCCGCTGGTGCAGCTACCAAATTTATTGCGGCCGCGGGGAGGGAGATACGGCCGTGCCCGAACCAGACGAAAGCGAAGAAGAACTGCTTTTCCCAGACGTGGAACCAGCTTTGCCATGACGCTGGATGATTTTTACTTTTTACTGACAGAAGCGGGGCAAAAATGGCTGGCGGCAACGGCCGTGACCCCCATCACCCCGCAAAACCACCTGAAAATTGCCAGCAAGCTGCGTCAGGAACTTCCTCCCGCTCAGGCCCAGGCTGTTTTAGAAACGGTACTGCTGCGGCAAAAAGCGGCCGTTAAGTTCAGCCGGGCAGCGCAGATGTTTTTCACGCGAGCAGCGCTGGAGCAGGCATCATCTGAGGCGGTGGCGCATTATCGGGCGGAACGGTTCCGGCAAGCCGGCTGCCAGCGGGTGGCCGATCTAGGCTGCGGTATTGGCGGGGATGCGTTGGCGCTGGCAGCCGGGGCAGAAGTGACGGGGGTGGAGTGGGACCCGCTGCGACTGGCAATAGCTCAGGAAAATGTGCGGGTGTATGGGTATGGCGAGCGTTTTCATCCGCTGCAAGCCGATTTGCCGGCGTTGACGCCGTTCCCCACCGACGGCGTGTTTTTTGATCCGGGGCGGCGGGACGAGCAGGGGCGGCGTTTTTATGCGGTGCATCAGTACCAGCCGCCTCTGGCTTTGGTGGACAGGTGGCGGGAGGTGGCAGGGTATACGGCCGTCAAAGTCAGCCCCGGCATTCATTACGACGAAATTCCGCCAGACGCGGAAATTGAGTTTATCTCTCTGCGCGGGGAAGTGAAGGAAGGAGTTTTGTGGTACGACAGGTTTCGCACAGGAGCAGTGCGGCGGGCGACGCTGCTGCCAGGCAGCCATACGTTGACGTCGCATGATCTACCGGAGGAGGCTACGGCCGTAACATCACCTAAAACATACCTATACGAACCAGATGGGGCTGTAATTCGAGCGCATCTGGTGCAGGCATTGGCCCGGCAGCTAAACGCCACGCTGCTGGACCCGGAGATTGCTTATTTGACGAGCGATACGGCCGTGGTCACGCCTTTTGCCCGCTGCTTCCGCCTGGAGGACGCGCTGCCTTTTCAGCTAAAACGCTTGCGCCATTATTTGCAAGAGCGGAATGTGGGCAGTGTCACCATCAAAAAACGGGGATCGCCTTTAGACCCGGATAAACTGCGACAGCAGTTGCGGCTGCGCGGGGACCGCCGGATTCATCGGGTTCTGTTTTTGACGCAACTGGGGGGAGAAGCGGCCGTTCTCATCGGCCGGGAAGAGAAGTAGAAACAACGACCGGATGTGTGAGGGAAATACGGCCGTTGTCTAACTGTTATTGTTCCTTGTTCAAATAATAGCGCAAAATCTCACGTAGTTTACGAATATCTAACGGTTTGGGCAGATAATCATCGCAGCCGGCCTCCAAACACCGTTCCCGATCCCCTACCAAAACCTGGGCCGTGGTAGCAATCAAGGGCACATCAGCTAAATTTTCATCCGCCTTAAATTCGCGGGCCAATTCCAGACCGTTTTTACCCGGCAAGTTAATATCCAGCAAAATAATATCCGGCGTCATGTCATCCAAAATAGATTCGGCCGTCTGGGCATCTTCAGCCATAATTAACTCGTGCCCCTCAGCTTCCACAATACGGGAGACCAAAAGCATATTCACGGAATTATCCTCAACACACAAAACTGTTTTACGATTATCTGCCATAACTGCTTACCTTCACTCAATCATTTAAGATTACAATTAATTTTTTTAGATGTGATACGATGTCCTCTATTTTAGCAAGAAATCGTTACCTTCCCCAGGATAAGGCTTATTTTAGTGCCCCGACGCCATATTTCAGTGATGTTTATGCGCCGGCTGGCACACCCCCAGGCCGAACTTTGACGGGCGCCGGGTGATGAGGAATAGTGAAGAAGAAGGTACTCCCCTGTCCATAAACACTTTCGATCCAGATTTCACCGCCATGTAGTTCCACCAGTTTTTTGGTAATGGGCATTCCCAGACCAGTACCGCCAACAGCGCGGTTCAAGCTACCATCTACCTGACGGAACTGTTCAAAAACAATGGGAACATGCTCTTCCTTAATGCCAATACCGGTATCCCGAATGGCTACCAGCAAATGATCTGTTTTGTTTTGCATGGTTAGGGTAACGCTGCCTTCTTCGGTAAACTTAATGGCATTACCCATAATATTCCACAAAACTTGCCGCAGGCGCGTGCGGTCAGCCGTGATGGCCTGAACATCCTTATCCAGGTCCAGATGGAGAAGTAATTTCTTTTCCTGGGCTAGGGGCATAGCCAAAGCCATAATATCGTTAGCCATCTCAGGCAAATCAATTTCTTCGTAGCGCAGTTCCATCCGGCCAGATTCAATCTTGGACATATCCAGAATGTCGCCAATCAGGCTGCGTAGGTGGTCACCGCTGTTCCGAATCAAGCGCACATCCTCTTCCATTCGTTCATTCAGTTCGCCATCCAGCCCCTCCAGCAGTACGTCGGCAAAGCCAATGATAGAATTAAGAGGCGTGCGTAATTCATGGCTCATGCTGGCCAGGAATTCGGATTTCAACAAGTCTACTTCACGCAGTTTGTCGGCCGTTTGTACTTGTTCGGCGTATTGCTGGGCATTTTCAATAGCCACAGCAATTTGGGAGGCCAGGGTTTTCTGCGTTCTCAGGTCATCTTCTGAGAAGAAATCCACCTTGTCGGATTGCAAGTCGAGGATGCCTACCAGTTTTTCACCGACAATCATGGGCACGGCCAATTCGGATTGAGTGTGCGGCAGGAGGGGATGGGGCAGATAGTCAACGGTTTTTCGAACGTTGTTGGCAATGACGCCTTCCCGCGTGCGGGCGGCGCGAGCCACCAGAGAATCGGCGTAAATGTTAATTTCCCGCCCTTCCAGGGTCATTAAACGGCCAATGTTCCCGGCGCCGGCTTTTAATACCAGGCGGGTATTGCTTTCGTGCATCAGGTAGATGTGGGCGTGGTACAGATTGAAACTGGACTTGGCTAAGTCTACCACGGCCTGCAACAAGGCGTCTACATCTAGAATGGTGGAAGCGGCCGTACTGACCTGGGCCACCGTTTCCAATTCGGTTGCCAGTTTTTCCTGTGTGGCCAAGGCTTCTTGGGTTTGCTCGAAGAGACGGGCCGCTTCCAAAGCATCGGCGACCTCTTTGGAGATGGCTTCGAGGAAGTCCAACTCGTCTTCGGTTAACGGCCGTTCCGGATCATCTTCCACTCGCAAAACACCAATTTTCTCACCACGCACAGTCAGTGGTTGAATTTCACCTGTAACGAGGGACAAATCAGTGAGCTGGTTGGCATTGTCAGAGCCATTTACGGCCGTTTCCGACGCAGGCAATATCGGACTCACACCTGAATGATCATATTTGTATCCCTCAACTTCCACTTTTTCCGCCTGATAAGCTTGCCAGCCTTCCCGGCTCAATTGTCTCTGCAAGGCGCCGAGTTCCCGCAACCGACCTTCCATTTCTTCGCGCAAAGTCGTGGTTTCAATGGCAACAGCAATCTGGCCGCAAAGACCCTCTAAAACCAGTTGATCATTTTCATCCAACGCCCCGGCTTTATCGCTTTGCACATCCAGCACACCCAAAATTGTATCTCTTAATTTAATGGGAACAGCCAATTCCCCTTTTGTATCGGGCAGCAAAGGATTTCCCCGCCAGCTTGGGTCCTGGGAAACATCCGGTCGCAAGACAGATTTACCATGGGCCGCCGCCATTCCGATCAAACCAACGCCTAACGGCAGCGAATGATTTAGCTCTTTCATTTGCTGCCCCACTTCGCCATACCCTTCAATGAGCATAATGGAATCTAAGGCAGCATCATAACGCAGCAACTGCGTGTAATAGTAACCAAACTGTTCCTGCACCTGGCTCACTACGCGGGAATACAATTCCTGGATATCCGACGCTGCGGCAATTTCTTGAGCGACTTGAATAGATAATTGCACTTCTCGTTCCCGCCGTTTCAGAGACTCCTGGACTTTTGCTTCCAGTCGTTTGCGTTCTGTAACGTCACGGACAGAGACAAAGTGAATTATTTTATCTTCTTGAGATATGGCTCTAACAATTAATTCAACGGGAAAAACAGAACCATCCTGGCGCAAAGCCTCAATCTCATAAGATGTTTCATCAGTAGAAACCATTTTAGATTTGACTATCTCAAGATGGGCTGGCGTAACCAGGTCAAGAATATCCATACCGAGAAGCTGGGACAGATCGTACCCCATCATTTGGGCCAACGCATTATTAGCCTCAATAATTTTGCCGTTTTCGTGGATAATGATCCCTTCCAGGGTGGCATCAGCCAAACGCCGAAAACGGGCTTCACTTTCTCGTAAAGCCGCTTCCACTTCCGTCAGCCGAGTCACGTCGGTTACCACACCGAGTATTTGATTTGATTTGCCATCCGGCCCGATAATTGGTCTTTTGGTTGTCAGGAATCGTCGTATATTTCCCGCGTTGTCAACGGTAATGTCAAGAGGAGATTCCTTTCCTTGTAAAGAGTCCATAATCTCGCGGTCTTCCTGCAAGAATTGTTCTGCTTTTTCCGGATCTCTGACGAAATCTCGATCTGTTTTACCAATGATGTCTTCAACCGAAACGTTATAAACATCCGCCATGGCCTGGTTCGCTAGTGTGAAACGGCCGTCTCGATCTTTAGCAAAAATAAGAGCAGGATTGATGTCAATAATCTGCTTAAGAAAAGAGCTTTGCTCTTCTAAAGCTGCCTCAACCCGCTTACGTTTTATCAGAATAGCCAACGCTTTGGCTGCGGCCTCTAGAAAAGTGATCTCCTGAGCATTTTGTTCATGCCCTTCTTCCACGTAAAAATTGAGAACACCGACAACTTTATCATCTAACAAAACAGGCACGTTAATATGCCCGTGAGGCAGCATCCCCTTATACTGGATGACGTGATTATGATCGACACAATTCGCAAACACCGTCGTTTTGCTGGCGGCCGCCTGACCGCATAAACAATGTCCAAAAGGCACACGGGCGCATTTGGTGAGCAGCGGCTTGCCCAAATCACGTTCTACAATTAACGTTAGTACTTCTTCATCTCCTTCAACCAGAAAAATGCTTCCTTTTTTCTGAATCTTCAACCAGGGTAGGGCCAAAAGCAAATCTAAAGCCTGTTGCAGCAACTCTTGTAGAGGGTTTTCTGCCAGAGCCAGTTGGAGAAGTGTATTTAAGGCTTCCTGGCTTTTTTGGTTTTTCTCAATCTGCTCTTCTTTTTCTTTCCGCTCGCTAACATCTTGTTTAATGGCTATATAATGAGTAATTTTTTCGCCATCTGCCTTCACGGGAGTAATAGTCATTTCTTCGACGTATAGCGAACCATCTTTACGACGATTAATGACCTCTCCCTGCCAGACGTTGCCAGAAGTGATTACCTGCCACAAATTCTGATAAAATTCCGGTTTCTGAACACCAGATTTCAACATGCGCGTACTTCTGCCAATTACTTCTTCTGGACTGTATTGGGTAAGCCTGGTAAACGCTTTATTTACCCACAGAATCTTCCCTTTTTTATCAGTGATCGTAATACCATTGGCCGCAGATTGGAGGGCAGTATTTTGAATCTCAAGTTGTCGCTCAATCTGTTTCCGGGCGGTGATGTCTCGCGCCACTGCCTGAAAAGCAACCGGTTGACTGTCGCTGTCAAAGACAAGCTGTGTGTTTTGGGCAATCCAGTATAATTCCTTGTCTTTGAGGACAATGGGATATTCGAAATAAGTTGTCTGTATCTTTTCCTCAACCTGGCGGGCGAAGAAAGCCAGCGCTTCATCACGGAAATCGGGTCTGATTAAGTTCAGGAAGTGCATTCCCACCAGATCGGATTCAGAGAAGCCTGTGATACGAACGGTGGCTGGATTAACATACGTAAAATGCCCGTTCAGGTCAGTTGTGAATATAATGTCGTTGGCGGTTTCTACCAATTGTTGATATGTAATTTGCTTTGTTTGCATGGTTGTGCCTCACCAGTCGGTTATTTCACGTTTTGTTCAAGATCGTTGCCGAGGACTATGTGGGTGCGACGACCCAATGCTCTACCTACTTCCTGCACGGCCGTTTTCATCACAATATCCACATCTGCCGAACTGCGCACTTTGGCCGCGATTTCACGCAGGGCTTGCTCGCGGCGGGCGCGCGCCTGAGTCGCTTCCAGCAGCAGAATACTTTGAATAGCTACGGCGGCCTGCCGGCTGAGGGCAATAATACGGCGCACATCCTGGTCCGGGAACGTCATTTTTTGCGGATATATCGCGTTAATATAACCCGCCCATTGATTACCCAGAACCAGCGGCACAAAAATTGTACTGTGGGCCTGAAAACGTTCTGTGTACAATGACCGTACATTATCATCTAACCGGGGATCGCTCATAACATCTTCGATAAGGGTAGGCGAATCCCGGTGCAATAATTCTTCTGCGGAAGGGAAAGCCGACAAGGGGTAGCGGGGCATAACAGCGCTACCCGGCAGTTTACTCCAGCGCGTGACCACCTCAACCCATTCCGGTCGTTCATTTTCCGTCCAGGGCCGATCAAAATAGTTGAGGCTTAAATTATTAATATTATGCCCTAAAATTGTATGGTTGCGCAACGCATTGACAATATCATCAAATGATGTGGCGGCGTTGATGTCGGCGCTGGCCTCATAAAGAGCGGCTGTTTCCAAAAGAGCCTCGTCCGTTTGCTTAAACAGCAGCCGGTTGTGCAAGACTGAAGATGCCTGGGTAGCCAAAGAGTTGTAAAGTTGTTGATCTGTCTCATCAAACTCCTGGACATCAAACCAGGCCAATGAAATCAACCCAATCCAGACACCCTGATTGGTCAAGGGCAAGATAGCTAAGGCATGGGTGCCTGATGGTTCCAACACTGCCCGCATTTTTTTATCCACTCTGGAGTCCGTCGTAATATCACCAATCAGGATGGCATTCCCGGGATCTGACAGCCAAAGGCGGGCAAACGCAAAATCCGGCAGATAGAAGCGGCGGCCTATCGGGATGGCCTCATCTCCACGGCACGCAATCACTTCAGAATACTCCGGCTTCCCTGCTTTATCCAGATCGAAAGTATAGAGGAGTGCTCTGTCCGCCATATCCTTCAATGATGGCTCGGCCGCCACCTGAATAATTTCCTCGAAGTTGGCCGCAGCGTTTAACCGCTGGCTGTAATTGTATAAAGATTCGGTAACGGTCAGGGCGGTTTGAGTCTGCTCAAACAAGCGCAAATTCTGGATGACGGTGGCGGCCTGGTCAACCAAACTGGTGATTTGGCGAACATCTTCATCCCGGAACTCCTGTGTCTGGGCAGATTGAGCGGTAAGAATACCTATCCATTGGTCGCCAACAGTCAGGGGGAAAACCATGCCACTGTGCATATCCATTCCCTGAGTGTAAAAGGTGCGCGTCATATCGTCTACGCGCTCGTCCGTATCAATATTAGTAACGATGAAAGGCTCGTCACGGCTTATCAGATTGATAGTGGGAAATTGGGCCACCGGAAAATCAGTACCAACTGGAATTTCGGCCGCTTCGCCATCTTTTCGCCAAACGGCCGTCAACCGCATATTCTCCGGCATTGTATCATCCCAGGGATGGTCGAAGAGGAGAACGTTGGCCCGATCCAGTTGGCTTAAGTAAGTATTCTCGATGATGGCAGCCAGGATGTCATCTATGGTAGTCGCCCGTACCACCTGGTCGCTACCCCGGTAGAGGGCGTCTGTTTGCGCCAGAGCAGCTTGGGTTTGCTCGGTCAGACGGAGATTTTCCAGATGGGCGCTGAGGCTGGCAGCCACGGCCGTAACAATATCTGCCGCCTCATCTGATTCCATCTGCGGTTCCACCAATTTGAGCTGGCCGATGGCTTCTCCCTGAATGGTAAGCGGTTGGACAAGCGCCTCTGAGTCGGATACGGCCGTATCTGCCCCATTCCCATCCCCAGCCGTGGCGTTGGTTTCTTCTGGACCATAGTCAAAAACCAAATCGCTCTCCAGCGAGTCCAGATAGTTTTCCCAACCTTCCCGCGTCAGACGGCGCGCCAATTCATCCAACTCCCGGCGCGCCTCTTCCGAGGCCGCAAAAGAGCGGGCATTTTCTAAAGCAACCGCCACCTGTGTCGCCAGAATGGTCTGAATCTCCGCATCCTCCTCGCTAAAATAGTCCGGAGAGTCTGCTTGCACATCCAACACACCCAGCAGTGTATTCCCTACAATCATCGGTACAGCCATTTCTGCCTGCGTATCAGGCAGCAACGGGTTAGACAAAAAACCGGGCGCAGTCAAAACGTCATTCACAATAATACCTTGACGGGTGCGGGCTGCCTGGGCGACCAAAGATTGCTCCCGATCCACGGCAATGGACAGACCTTCTGCCACCATCTGCTGTCCGGCTTCACCGGCGCCAGCCACCAAGAGCAGATTTTGCCCCACGTCGTCCAGCAGAAAAATATGGGTATGGTACAAATCAAAGCGTTCTTTAACGAGATTGACTACTTCCTGAAGCAGTTCTTCCGGTTCCAGAACGGTAGCCACGGCCGTACTGACCTGGGCCACTGTTTCCAGTTCTTTGGCTCGTTTAGTGAGGCCTTCTTCTGCCCGCCGCCGTTCAGTTACGTCTACCACAGTAGCAATAATGGCCGGTTTACCGTCAAAAACAAACGGCCGGGCCGTAATCATCCCCCAGAAACGCTCGCCATCGCCACGCTGGAGGGATAATTCCAGGTTGGTCACATAGCCATCTTCTTGGAGTCGAGAGAGTACCAATTGCCGGTCAGCCATACTTGTGTAAAAATTAGGCGTCTGGTTCCCCACGAGATCAGCCAGCGGCAGGTGAAGCATATCGGCCAATGGTTGGTTCACATAAATTAGCTCGCCATCCTCTACGCGGGAAATGAGCATGGGCGTCGTAACGGCTTCCAAAATAGTCTGCGTCCGATTTTGCTCTTCCTGGAGCGATTCCACCAACCGGGTAGCATCGCGCATGATACCGCGAAAACCAATTGGCGTCCCTGTACTGTCCAATTTCAGGGAAATAGATGCCTCGATAAACCCTGACGAACCATCTTTTCTGATATGTTTCCAGAGAAAAGCGGATTGGGGCTGGCCTGTCCGATAAACTTCGCTGTAGGCATCAAAAATCTGCTGCTGGGTAGCCGTGTCTGTGTAAACTTTATAACTGATGCCCCACAAATCCTCTTCGGGATAACCCAAAACCTGCGCCAGACCCTTGTTGAAAAAGGTTACGTTGCCGGATAAATCGGTTTCGTAATAACCATCTTCTAATGTGTCAAAAATCTCGCGGTACTGGGCTTCTGTGCGCCAGGCCTGTTCGACTAAACAGGCCTTACAGGCAGAAGCCAGTTTTTGATCCAGCGGTTTGAGCGATAAAACCAAATTAGGGTCTAACGGCTGTTTGTTTTTTATGAGTAGCAACAGACCAAAATCAGGCAGGTTAAAAATGTGGTAGTAGTTGCCGTTTTCGGCCTGGGCGATGATAGGCAACTGCGCCCGGAACTGCTGTAACTGCTCCGCGTCGAGAGAATCAGGAATAACGGCCGTAGCCGCCTTATATGTTTCGTTGCGCTCCGGCTGCCGGGGGATAGAATAGCTTTTGTGAAACTGGTAACGGCCGTCACCATCTTCTACCAGGTGCAAGACACTGCCGGCTACGCAGTTCAGCTTTTTCAGGAAGGTACGCAAACTCACCTTGAGCATTTGCGTCAAATCCAGGCTGGCGCCAATGGACATGGCAATCTCGTAGGATATTTGCAACGTTTGGAGTTCGTCTCGTTTTGTTTCCATAATTTCTCGACGTTTGATAAGTAATTGAGTAAGCTGGGCAATTACTCAATTACCAGTTACTAATCATCCAAAACAGCCACCACGGCCGTCTTGTTATAAAATTCCAGATAATCATCACCGCTGTTGGCAATTTCACCCAGGGTTAAAGCCCCAATCAAGGGAATATTCTCATCATAAACTGCATCCAGTTCGGCCGTAAACTCATCTTCCAGGAATAATACCCGCGAGATGCAGTCAATAAACAAGGCGCATTGCTCCTTTGCCTGGCCGTCATAAGCAGCTTGTCCATTGGCAAAAGCAGTTTCGGCGGCCTGAACCAAAGTGTCTTTATTACCGGACAAAATGTCCACATACCCTTCAGCCGGAACCTCGCCTACACAGATGAGCGCGCCGTTTTCGTCCGTGGCAATGGGATCGCGCACAATTTTTTCGGCGCCGGCCCGGTTGATGCCAAAAGGATATCCTTTGGCAATGTCAAAGAAATTATCGTCCGTGAACGTCTGGCCGGAGGCTTCTTCCACTACCTGGCGGTATACCGCAAAAGCAGGTTTCCAATCCAGCGTTTTGATGACGTTGCGCTCTACCTCGGTTACCTTGTAAGGGCCGCTGATACTTTGCCAGCCATGGCTGACGCCAACCCCGCTGCTTATTTCTATCAGGCCCAAAACGGCGCTGTCCTGAATGAGGCCCTGGTTGGTAAAGAGGCATGGTTTTTGCTGGAAGCTGAGGGAACCGGCCCCGCCGCCAACGTAGTTGATTTCCAGGCCGAAAATTTCAAACAGGCTGTCTACCAGATCGCCAATGCGGGAGGACAACCCATCTACGCAGACAAACATGGTTTGGGCCTGGCCGATGTCGGGGAATTTTTCGTCTATGAGCTGGCTGTAGTCTACGGCCGTATCACTCAATCCCGGTATAATTTGCACATCCATAGGCTTGGCCAACCCGGCCACAATGGTTCCTTCCGTCAGTTTTTCCCGGCCGTTAATGATTTCCGGGAAAATCCCGCCAATCACCGGCACAGAGACGTCGGTGAGGATTTTGTTCACCGTTTCCGGCGTAAATTCGTTGGCGTCACAAGCCATGATGAACAAACTCTGCACAGACTCCTGCGCTGTTACCTCCTGAATGGCTTTTTGTAAGCCTTTTACCGTTCCTGTCTTATCTACATTAACTTCCATTGCGAACCTTCCTTTTGGCAGAACCATTGGCCCCATTCTCGGGGTCTTTCTTCGGGGCTAATGATAGTTGTACGGCCGTGTGTTTGGCGCCAAATGCTTTGCCCAATTCCTGAACAGCCATCTGCAATGCGCTCTCCACACTGGTCGTACTCTGAATCTTTTGATTGATCTCATTGACCAGCCGTTCCCGCTCCGCCCGCTTCTGCGTTTCCGTAAACAACCGGACATTTTCCAGAGCCACAGCCACGTGGTTGGCAATACCGCTCAACAAAGTCTGGTCTGACAATGTGTATTCCCGGAACTGGTAATTTTGGGCAGAAAGGACGCCGATGATTTCAGACCCGATTCTCAGGGGCACAAAAATCACATTCGTCGGCATTTTTCCTTTCCCCAGCAATTTCTTGCGAATTTTTTTGGCCTTTTCCTTCTGTTGTTCCGGCGTACGGTTAAGAATAACCGGCTTGCCGCTGGTAAAGACTTTACCTATTTCCATGGCCGGATCGAATGCCAGAGAAGTGACGTTATATTTGCGTTCTTCGTCAAAAAAGTAGGGGAAATCAAACTGATTCTGTTCCTTATTGTAAATGGCAAAATAGAAAGTATCGTTGACGACAGCGCGTTGAATTTGTTCGTGAACGGCCGTAAACAATTGGTCCATCTCCAACTGCTGCGCCACTACCTCGGCCACCTGATTAATGACGGCCAACTCCTCGGCCCGTTCCCGCGATTCTTTGAAGGAGCGGGCATTTTGCGCAGCCACACCTATAGTGCGAGCCAGCGTTACCAGCAACTGCTTGTCCGCTTCGTCAAAAATTTTCATATCGTCGTGCGTATTCATGCCAATAACGCCAACAATTTCCTCGCCCACAATCATAGGCGCACCCAGATAAGAAGTGGGCACGGCCCCGCCGCTGCCGGTTAGTTGGGCCCCCTGCCGCCGGCTTTCTTCCAGCGCTTCTTCCAGTTCTTTTGCCGTGGGAATAAAAAGGAGCGGTTGGCATGTCTGGATAATTTTGCCGGTAAAACCACTGTTTTCATCCAGCTTGCGGGGCGGCTGGGCAACCCGGCTGTCTTCATAAGAATGATAGTAAGGAAATTCGATCATACCGGACTTGTCATCGTAATAAGCAATATATAACGTATCTGTGTGGAAGGTTTCCTGCAGCATCGGGCCCATTGTTTCTGCCAGCGTTGCCAGATCAAGGTGAGAGCTAGCGGCCTCGCTAACAGCGTTGATGGCGGCCAACTCAGCGGCGCGTTTTTCAATTTGGGTGAACAGACGGCTGCTCTGAATGGCCGTAGCCGCCTGAGACACAATCGTTTCCGCTAATTGCATCTGGTCTGCCGTCAACGTCTGGTTTTCCTCCAGAATGTCTATCCCTACCGTACCAATCACTTCTTTACCGGACAACATCGGCAAAATAAAGAGTTGCAAAATACCTTGCTCCAGCAGCAGGTCACGTACCGGCGCTACCCGAGGATCATGGGCAACATCTGTTATTTGCACGGGCTTATGGGTTTGGATAACTTGCCGGGTTAATTTATTACCCTTTAGGGGAAGCTGTACCCCCAGCATACTTTCGTTTACATCCGGGTTAAAATGTTCGGCCAGAATAGTCAGGTATTCTTTACTTTCGTCGAGCAGCGTCACCCGCACCTGCTCCACATCCAAAGCTTCTGCCAGGCCGTCCGCCACAACCTGCATGGACGTCTGCATGTCCAAAGAAGAACCCAATTTTGTCACGATTTTATTGATGACAGCCAGCTCTGCGGTACGCCGCTGTGCTTCAGACAAGGCGTGTTCGGCCTGCTCGCGGGATATTTCCGCTTCTTCAAACAATCTGGCCCGCTCCAGGGCCTCGGCTACAGAATTGGAGATATCGGCCAGTAATTGCTGCTGCTCGCCACCCAACGGCTCACCGGAAGGGCGGCGGACGGCCAAAGCGCCTATAGCTACGTCGCGCGCGGTAATGGGCATAACGGCCGCATTACCATCGCTTACCCTTCCGTCCGGCGCTATAACAGGCCAGGCTTCAGCAGTAAGTTCCTGCCGGGAAACAGGCAGCAAGTTATCCTGAGCAAAGCGGTACCCTTGAATGGGGCGCTCTTTGGCGGTCATAAAAGCCTGCCATCCCTGGTGAGACATGGCCCGCTGCAGGGCGTTGATTTCGTCAAGCTGTCTTTCCAGAGAAGCTGTTAACTGCTGCTGGATTTTTTCGGCCTCTTTCCGTTCGGTAATCTCTACCAGATAGGCGGCCAGGCGCAGGGGACGGCCGTCAGCATCGCGTACCAGGAAGAGGGTGACGTCAACCGGTATGGTACGGCCGTCCAGCGCGTGCAGCGTCATCTCATACCGCCAGGAATCACTGTGCCAAACGGCAGGGATACCCACCTCTTGCAGCAGCGCGGCTTCTTCTTCATCCCAAAAATCAGTTGCCGGCCGACCCATAAGCGCCTTTGCTTCGGCAGCGCCAAAAAGTTCCAGCGCCTTACCATTGGCGTGAACCAACACGCCATCCAGGTCGGCTGTGACAATGGCTGTAGCTGCCGATTCAATAATGTCAGCCTGTAATTTAACCTGCTCAAAAGAACGGGCATTGTAAAGCGCCGTAGCAATCTGCACAGCCAAAGCAGCCTGAATATTGATGTCGTCTTCCGTGAAATAATCGGGTTGAGCAGACTGAATGTTCAAAACGCCAAACAGGCGGTCTCTGGCAATCAGCGGGGCAGCTACGGCAGAGCGGGTCTCAGACATCAGGGGATTGGGCAAAAAACCTGTGCCATCGCGTGTGTCATGGATGACCAGGGCACGGCGCGCCTGAGCGGCCCTTACAGCCAAAGATTCTTGCCGGGACAGGGGAATGGCGTGATTTTGCGCCAATAATTGGTCGGCGGCTTCTCCGGCGCTGGCGGCCAAAACCAATTGTTCTTCGGCTTCGTCCAGCAGGTAGATATGGGTGTGGTATAGTTGAAAATGTCGGTTAGTCAGGGTAACGGCCGTTTGCAGCAATGACTCCTCACTGGCAACGGTAGCGATTTCCAGATTGATTTGGGCTACCGCCGCCAGGGCCTCGGCACGCCGCAAAGCCAGCACTCGCTCCTGTTCCAGGGCAACCCGCAGCGTTTGCTCCCGGTTAAGCCGGGTTTCCAGCGTTAACGTCAAACTTTTGTGGATACTTTCATGATCGGCCACAACGATGCTTTGCCGCGCCTGCATGTAAGCGTCCAGAAACTTCAGCCGGTAGCGGTGGGCAAAAGAAGTGACGTCATCCCCATCACCCAGGCGGGTTTGCAATTCATCATGCAGCGTATCTATCAAGGCTACGGCCGCTTTCGGCCCCAAACCGCGCCGCGCCAGATCGCGTACCTGTTCATTCCAGTCTTGTTCATCTATCTGCGCTGCCATACTCTGACAAAGCAAATCCACAAACTGCTGGCTGACAGCAGGAATGGCGCGTACAGACCCCAATTCACCCATATTGTCCAAAAGATGCTGGCGCAAAACGCGGGCAACACTGCCCGTGACTTGTTCGCGTTGGGACTGCAATTTTTCTACGTCAGACGATAATCCGGATTGTTCCTGGTTTGCTTCAGAAGATTGCGCACCCATAAGTTTCTCTCGTTGTCTGATAAGACCTCCGAGGTT
>JALUPA010000006.1 GCA_027054335.1 Ardenticatenaceae bacterium | reverse complement strand
CGGGCAGGTCGGCGTCGTCTACAAAACCGATGAAACGGACACGGCCGTTTAACCCTTGCCGCTCCACTTCCGTCATCATCTCCTCATACAGCCAGCCCTTGCCGCCGCTGATGATCAGGTTGTGGGGATATTGTGCCGCCACCGGCTGGAAGGCGCGGATGAGTATCTGGTAATTTTTGCGGGGCTGGATTGTGCCTACGGACAGGATGTAAGGCCGGCTGCCTAACTGGTATTTTTGGCGCACGGCCGTTAACTTCTCCCCATCTGTCACCGGCTGAAACCGTTCGTGGACGCCGCTGTACAACACCGTAATCTTCTCCGGCGCAATCTGCCAGACATCCACCAAATCCTGTTTCGTCGCCTGCGAATCAGCCAAAACGTGGCTGGCGCGGCTAATAGACCAGGGTACGACCTGATTCAGATAATTGACCAGCTTCGGCGGGTACACGTCCGGGTAATGGACAAAAGAAATGTCGTGAACGGTAAGCAGTGTGGGGATGTTACCGCTGACCGGCGGCAGGACAAAATCGGGCGAGTGGAACAAATCTAGCCGCCCCGTCACCCATTGCACGGGCAGCGGCAGACGCAGTCGGTACCAGAGGCGGTACAACCAGCGTTCAGCCAGTGGTGCGGGGCAAGTTTGGATATTGGATGCGGTGGGGAGAGGATGGGGAACGGGTGAGGTTGACGGCCGTTTCGCCGAGAAAAACCGGTATTCATTAACCGCATCCACCACCGCCAGCGCGTGAATGAGTTCGCGGGTATAACGGCCAATTCCCCCACCCTGGGAAACGGC
The DNA here is from genome assembly GCA_027054335.1 of Ardenticatenaceae bacterium. Taxonomy (GTDB): domain Bacteria; phylum Chloroflexota; class Anaerolineae; order Promineifilales; family Promineifilaceae; genus JAJRTP01. Next base: position 1,283 of record JALUPA010000006.1, on the reverse strand, counting down.
CGCTGTCACATCAATGCCAATTCGCATCAGTCAACATCGCTGTATGTCCAGTAGCGATTGATGAAGAAATTCCAAAAAAGAATAATCAGCACAGAAAGGGCCAGCGCCAGATTCTCGCCCAAACGAGACGTCAACCCCGGGTTGAGCCAGGAGCCTAACGTGGCCGCCACCAAATTAGTAAAAGGGACGCGGGACAAGGCAATAATGGGGATACGAAAAACAATCCCGGTAATGCTGACCAGAGTAAATTGCAAAAACTGCCCCACAATGTGCTTGGAACGTGAATCCGGGTACGTCCAGTAACGATTCCAGAAAAAGTTGCTGACAATGGCCGCGATGAAAGATATAGTTCCGGCGACAACAGCCGCCAAGCCAAATTCCACAAAATTTTCACTCAGACCCAGGCCAACGAAAAAATCATACGCTCCGGTATCTGCCGAAAACAAGGCGTCCAACGGATTCAACAGCAAGTTAAAAACGCCAAAATCCACGACAAACCCGATTGTGCCAACAATCAAAAACTTAAAAAATCGTTCCGCCTCTTTGGGATTCACCCCAAAGCGGCCGGCCGTATTGGCAAAAAGTGTAACCATTTAATCTCTAATCTCCGCAAATAAATTTATTAACGGAGATTAGAGATTGGAGACTGGAGATTTACGTCGTTTATGACTAATCTCCAATCTCCAATCTCCAATCTCCAAAAGTTGCAGTAATCCTAACATAACCCCCAGGTGAATGTAAATGTTGTTTACGTAGAGCTTATCTACTAAATGGTGGACGGAAATAGCTATCCAAACGGCCAACAAGCCCAGAGCGATACCCCGTACAGGCCAATCCAGCCGCTGCAAGAGACGAATGGTTTGCCAGAATACGGCCGTCCACAAAACCAGGTACGCCAGCAGCCCAACCACCCCCACTTCAGCCAGGAGGTTCAGGTAATAATTATGCGCGTGGCCCAACGGATACGGCCAGTTGAGCAGCGCGTAATCGGCGTAAGCCGGTTCATAATTACCAAAACCGACGCCCAGCCACAAATTTTCCTGCGCCATATCCACGGCCGTCTGCCAATAAGCCAATCGCTGTAAAATAGCGTAGTTGGCATCATTGATGTCCTCGCCACGCACATCACCAAAACGCAAATCCTGGCTAAAACTGGTGATGCGCTCGGTAACGGAAGCGGGGACCACACCGGCACGCCCGCCGCCGAAAAACAACAGCCAGGCCACCGCTAACAGTAAGGCGCCCTGCCACAGCTTTTTCGGCCAGAAAAGGACAAGGACGGC
>JALUPA010000005.1 GCA_027054335.1 Ardenticatenaceae bacterium | reverse complement strand
CCCTGCATGGTTTGCGCATCGCGGAAATCATCAAGCTGGACATGCGTCTGGAAGACGGCAAAGTGGCTGAATACCGGGCCAGAGTCGCCTTATCTTTCAAATATGATGAATAAAGCCTGCCTGAATCCCGTAAAAATGGTGTTCCTTGGGGAGCGTCATTTTTATTTACCTCGTCCCCTTTACCACCTTTCCTAAAATTCGGATAAACTTCCGCACCTATGACAAAGAGACAATTAGGCATTCTATTCATCCTGGCAGGAACGGGGGCGGCGCTGGCCTCGTTTGCCCTGGATTTGTGGGGCGGCGGGCAGTTTGCCGGTATTGGCCCGGCACAGCAAAAGGCGCTTCTGGCGGCCGGCTTTGTCGTTCTGGTGGGCGTCACGCTGTTACCGTTGGGGGATAAAGCGGCGTGAGTAAGCAAACGGCCGTATTTTCCCGCCGCCACGCCTTGGACACCCTCCTCACCTGGCTACCCCGCGTCCTCATCGGGCTGGCGCTGCTGGCCTTCATCGGCTATTTGGTGGTGTACGTTATCTACGCCGTACAATTGTTCCGCTTCCCTTTTGATTACGATCAGGGGGAAGGGTTTGAGTTGATGGACACAATTTTATTCAGCCGGGGAGAGTGGCCTTACCGCAGCAACGACGTGTACCCCTTTTACTCGTCTAACTACCCGCCGCTGTTCCACGTGATTATTGTGCCGCTGGTCTGGCTGTTTGGGCCGCAGTACTGGACAGGGCGGCTGGTTTCTTTTCTGGGGACGCTGGTCACGGCCGCAGCCATCGGTTACGCCGTGCAAAGAGTGGGCAAACGGTGGTGGATTTCTACCATTAGCGGCCTGGCCTTTCTGGCCTCCAACTACGTTTACCACGTCGGCCCCCTGTTCCGCCAGCACATGTTCATGGTCATGTTTGAGACGCTGGCAGTAGTTCTGTTGGCGGTAACGTATGATCGGGAAGAGCGGGACGGCCACCATCACAACAAGATGCTGCTGGGAGTGATGGTTCTGCTCCTGGCCGCCGGATACACCAAACAACTGGCCTACGCCACCGTCGCCGCCGTCTTCCTTTTCATGTTCCTGCGGGAGCCGCTGCGAGCGATCAAATGGGCCATCCCCTTTGCTGCCGTCACCGGCCTCCTCTTCTTCTGGATCAACTGGTCTACCAACGGCTACTGGTTCCTGAACACGGTCACGGCCAATATTAACCCCTTTGTGCCGGGGCAGGCTGAGGGATTGTTCCGCCAATGGTTCCGGCTGCATACGGTTCTCACGGTTACGGCCGTCTTCTACGCCATCTACCAACTCTACTTTGAACGCCTCTCCCCCTACACTGTCTGGTTTGCCATTGCCGTGGTCAACAGCGTCACGGCCGGGAAGTGGGGCGCGGGCGAATCCTACTTCGCCACAGCCATCGCCGCCAGTTGCATCCTCACCGGCCTCCTCTTCAGCCGCGTCCTCAACTGGGCCCAACGCCACAACGAGGGCAATAGCTGGACATTCACAATTCACAATTCACAATTCACAATTCACAATTTCTTGAAAAAATACCTGTACACGGCCGTCCTCCTCCTCATCCCTCTCCTCTTCCTCATCCAGGCCAACAAGGTTTTCCACATGCCCACGCACACGCCTGCGCTGGCCGCCATTGCCCGCGCCCTGGGCAAGCCCACCGAAGTGTTCATCGCTCCCCAAACCTCCTGCTCCGCTCCCCGCGACCCGGAACGTATCCCTTACGTGGATTCGGCCGGCGTTTCTCTGCTGGGACGGCCGCCCAACGCCCAGGATACGGCCGCCGGGGAACAAATTACAGCCGCCATCCTGGCCGGAGATACGGCCGCTTTCAGCGAAGACGCCGGCTTTAACCTGCGCGCCGGCCGGGACGTATTGACCAATCCCACCCAACTGCTCAACCTGTACAACAACAACCAGGTTGATCTGACGGAAATGCTCGCCATGCTGAACAATCAGGCATTTGACACCATCATCCTGCGCGCCCAATTCTACCCGCCCCCCGTCCTGGACAGCATCGGCCAGCAGTATGAGACAGTAGAACTGGTGCAGATGAATGGCTTCGTTTACTGTATCATGCAGCCACGGGGCGGTAATCGGTAATTGGGCAATTAAACGCGCACAGGTTCAACGCGCTTATGAACCTGAGCAAATTAAATCGGTAAACATCTAAACGGCTGCTCAGGTTCATTAAGCGATTCAGTTACTTTGTTGATTACCGATCTAATTAATGAATCGCAATTAGCGTGTTTCCCGTCTCAGCCGCCGGATTGCATCCGGTGGCCAGGCGGAATTGAGAGCAAATTGCCCGGAACTCGCTTCCATGCTAACATGACGGAAATATTTAGGGGATGAGAGGGAACAGATAAAATCACATGATCAACCAGTACAAAATTGACCTGCCCGCCTTTTCCGGCCCGCTTGACCTTCTGCTGCATCTGATTGAGCGGGAGGAACTGGACATTACCGCCATCTCTCTGGCAAAGGTGACGGCACAATATCTGGCGCAGGTGGAGCGGCTGAAGGAAAACCGGATGGAGCAGTTGATTGATTTTCTGGTCATCGCCGCCCGTTTGGTTCTCATCAAAAGCCGGGCCTTGCTGCCTCAATCGCCGGTGGTGATTGAAGGAGAAGACGAGGAAGACCCGGCCGAAGCGCTGGTGCGCCAGTTACGTCTCTACAAACAGTTTAAGCAGGCGGCCGGTTGGCTGGGCGCGCGGGAAGAAGCGGGGCTGCACACTTATTTGCGCATTGCGCCGCCACCCAAGCTGGAAAGCCGGTTAGATATGGGCGGCATTACGCTGGAGATGTTGGTTACGGCCGTACACACCGCCCTCGCCCGCGCTCAGGAACGGGAAGAAAGCGTAGCCATCGTCCAGCCCCGCCGCATCACCATCGAAGGCCAGATTCGCCAACTGCAACACCGCGTCAAAACCGGCCAATCCATCGAATTTCGGGAACTCCTTTCCGAGCAAACCAACCCCATAGAAATATCCGTCACCCTCCTGGCCGTCCTGGAACTAATCAAACGACAGGAAATTCTGGCCCGCCAACCCGTCATGTTCGGCCCTATCGAAATCAAAGCTGCTTGAATCAGAACAATTGCCTGGAAGTTGCTTTAATGCTAATATGTCAACATCTTCACACACGAGGTGGAATATGGCAGTTGATTTGGCAACTGAACCACAACAAATCGTCTCAAACGAACCGGCGGCGAAAGAATACAGCGTCGTTATTGACGGCGTTATCGAGATGGCAGAAAACATTGATGAAAAAACCTTTTTCGACGGGCTGCTTGACGTTATCATTGACTATGTAGAAAAATACGAAGCTCTGGCTGGTATCTTTATGTCCCACAAAATATACGACGAACTTGACGAAGAAATGATTGAACCAATCTGAAGTCAAGATTCTTGGCGGTTCATTTGCCCAACAGAAAAATCTCCAATCTCCAATCTCCCAATCTCCCCAAAAATTTATGAGACTAAAAAAACTCGTCCTGCAAGGATACAAAACATTCGCCAGTAAAACAGAATTTGTCTTTGACGAAGGCATTACCGCCATCGTTGGTCCCAACGGCAGCGGCAAGAGCAACATTGCCGACGCCGTGCGCTGGGTGTTGGGTGAGCAAAGTTACAGCACCCTGCGCGGCAAACGCACTATAGACATGATCTTTGCCGGCAGCCAATCCCGCCCCCGCGCCGGGATGGCCCAGGCGATTTTGACGCTGGACAACAGCGACGGCTGGCTGCCCATTGATTACGCTGAAGTGGAAATCGGCCGTCGCGCCCACCGTTCTGGAGAGAATGAATACATCCTCAACGGCCAAAAAGTGCGCCTGAAAGACATCACCGAACTGCTGGCAGCCAGCGGCCTTTCCCAGCGCACCTACACCATCATCGGCCAGGGGTTGGTTGACCGCGCCCTTTCCCTGAAAGCGGAAGAACGGCGCGCCCTATTTGAGGAAGCAGCCGGGATCAACCATTATAAATCCCGCCGCGCCGAAACATTGCGTCGCTTGCAGGAAACGCAGCACAACTTGCAGCGCGTCCACGACATTCTGGCGGAAATCCGGCCCCGGCTCAGTTCCCTCAAGCGGCAGGCCACCCGTGCCCGCAATTATGAGCAGTTGACCGTTGACCTGGCCCATTTGCTGCGTATCTGGTACGGCTACAAATGGGAAGAAACAAAGAAAGAGTGGCGGGCGGCACGGGACACGGCCGTATCCGCCGAAAAAGCGTGGCAAACCAGCCGCCAGAAACTGCGCGTCCAACAGGAAAACAGCGATGACCTGCGCCGCCGCCTGCGCCAACTGCAAAACCGCCTCGGCGAGACGCAAAACCGGCGGGACGAACTGCGCGACCAACTGGAACAATCCCGGCGGCAGGTAGCCATTTTGCAGGAACGCCGCCAGTCCCTCCAGCAGCAACTAAGCGAAATTGAAGCAGAACTGCCCCTGATTGCCCAACAACGGGAAACGGCCGTCGCCGCTTTGGCCGAAGCCACGGCCGAACTGGAAACCGCCCAGCAGCAGCTTTCCCAAAACCAGGCAGAACTGGCCCGCTTCAACCAAACATTCCAAAGCAAGCAAGCGGAAATCAGCCAATGGCAAACCAGCCTGCGCCAGGCGGAACAAAAACAGCGGCAGGCGCAAACCCGCGCCGCCCAACTGGAAGGGCAGCTTAACCAGTTGCGGGAACGGCTCCGGGAACAGCAAGCCGCCCAGACGGGGGAAAACGGGACGGAACTGGCTCAGGTGGAAGCACAGATTGAAAAATTGACGGCCGTTTACCAATCCACCCAAAACAAGGCAGACGAACTACGGCAAGAGCGGGACAAACTGCAAGAACAGCGGCAGGATTTGATCCGCGAGTTGAAAAAACTGCGCCGGGAACAGCGGGAGGCGGAACGCGACCTGAACCGGCGGCAAAAAGAGATGGCCCGGCTGGAAACGCGGCTGGAAATGCTGGATCAGATGCGGCTCAAGGAAGTCAAAGCCGGCCCGGACACGGCCGTCCTGGGCAGTCTGGCCGGCTTGATCACCATCCCGGACGAGTACCAGACGGCCGTCGCCGCCGCCCTGTCTACCCGGCTGGCCGCGCTCATTGTGCCGGATGAGGCCAACTTGTGGAAATTACTGCGGGGGGACGCGGCCGTAACTGCTCTGGCCCTGAACGGCGCGACCGCCCCCTCTCTGCCACCGCTGCCGCAGGATACGGCCGTCATTGGCCGCGCTTCTGAGTTGGTAACGTACCGGCCGGAAGCGGAAACGGCCGTGCAGCTTCTCCTCGGCCCCATCCTACTGGTAAAAGATGACAAGGCTGCCTACCGCATCGCTCAAACATTGCCGCTGGGGACGACGGCCGTTACCCCCGACGGTTTTGCGGCTCACGCGGGCGGCCTGGTGGAACGGCGCGGGCCAGACGGGCAAAACAGCGTCCTGGCCCGCGAAGAAGCCTGGCGCAAGGGGCAAAAAGAGTTGGCGCAGATGCAAGAAAAGGTGGCGGAACGGGAAACGGCCGTCAGCCGGCAGCGCACCCTCATCGAAGAAAAACAGCAAACCGCAGATAGCCTGCAAACGGAAGAACAACGCTTAGGACGGCTGACAAACGAAGCCAATCAGCGCGTTTCCCAGGCGCAGCGTGACCTGGATAGGCAGAAACAGCAGCGCGGCTTCCTCAAGCGGCAGCAGGAGAATCAGGCCAAAGAACTGGCCCGCCTGCAAGAGCGCATTGCTGCCCTGGAAAGCCAAATCACCGCGGAGATGGAAACGGCCGTGCAGATGGAAACGGCTATCAACGAAGCGCGCGCCCAACTGGAAAAACTGCCTATCGCCGCAGCGCAGCAGGAACGGGAAAGCCTGCACCAGAGCAGCCACGCCGCGCAAACTATCGTGGCCGGGCGGCAGGCGGTGGTAGACAGCCGCCGAGCCACGCTCAACCAACTGGATCAGCAGTTGGCCCGCCTCAAGGCACGGCAGGAGAGCCTGCGCCAACAGCAGACGAAGCTGGATTTGGCCGAACAGGAGCAGGCGCGGCAAAAGCTGCAAGCCCGTCTGGAAGAACTGGACGCGCAGTTGTCCCCCATGAAAAAGGAACTTCAGGCGCTGCGGGCAGAATTGGCGCAACTGGAGGAGGGTACGGCCGTCTTGCAAAAAGAAACCCACGACGCCGAAACCCGCTACACCCAGGCCAAAATCGCCTACACGCAAAGCAAAAGCGAAATCGAAACTTTGCAGGAACGCATCCAGGCCGACCTGGGCATCGTCGCCCTGCATTACGACGACGACCAGACCGGCCCCACTCCTCTGCCCATCGGCGGCGTGCAGCAGTTGCCCGTCGTGGCCGAACTGCCGGAAGACATCGAGGAAACAATCCAGAATTACCGGGCGCAGATGCAGCGCATGGGGGCCATCAACCCGGACGCCCCCGAAGAGTTCCAGGAGACCCAAGACCGTTTCGACTTCCTCAGCCAGCAGATTGACGATTTGAACCAGACAGAAGCCCAACTGCGCGCCGTCATCGCCGAACTGGACGAACTGACCTCCCGCGCCTTTGCCGAGACGGTGGAAAAGGTGAACGAGGCGTTTGGCGTTACCTTCACCCAGCTATTCGGCGGCGGCTCTGCCCGGCTGGTGCTGACCGACCCGGACGACCTGACAATCAGCGGCGTGGACATTGTGGCCCGCCTGCCCAACCGGCGGGAGCAGGGGCTGGGCTTGCTCTCCGGCGGGGAAAGGGCGCTGACAGCCGCCGCTCTCATCTTCTCCCTGCTTAAAGTCTCCCCCACCCCCTTCTGCATCATGGATGAGGTGGACGCTGCCCTGGACGAGGCCAACATCAACCGCTTCCGCGAGCAGCTGCGGGAGTTGAGTATGCAGACCCAGTTCATCGTCATCACCCACAACCGGGGCACAGTGCAGGCAGCCCAAACCATCTACGGCATCAGCATGGGCAGCGACAGCGCCAGCCAGGCCATCTCCATCAAGCCAGAAGATTATGTCAAGCAGCCGGAGTTGATTTGAAGTTGATTGGGTAATTGAGTAATTACCCAGGTGCGCATCAGTTTTGTGGATGAGAAGTTACTGCTACCAATCGTTGCCAATCGCCTGGGATTGCAAATCCCAGGCTGCCACAAAAAGTACGCTGAAGCGCACTTGAATTGTCGGCCGGCTGAAATTTTAACGCGCTTTAGCGTGTTTTCTGTCTCAGTCGCCGGATTGCATCCGGCGACGACGTGGGCAAAAAGACGATTTCAACAAAACTGACGCACACCCTAATTACCCCATTACCAGTTACCCATTACATTACAAATGTTTTACATCCTTTTCTTGTACTGTTAACGGCCGTACCTTATAATCCCTTTATGGCATTTGAAACAGGTTCCCAGGTTGGACAATACGTAATAGAAGAAAAATTAGGGCAGGGTGGTATGGCCACTGTCTATAAGGCGCGCCACCAAAAGCTGGATCGGTACGTGGCTGTCAAAGTGCTGCATCCGGCCTTTAAGGAAGATGAATCCTTCCTGCGCCGCTTCACCCGTGAGGCGCAGGTAGTCGCCCGTCTGGAACACCCCAACATCGTCCCCGTCTACGATTTTGCCGAATTTGAAGGGCATCCTTACCTGGTGATGCGCTACGTGGACGGGGAAACGCTGAAAGATGCGGAAAATCGGGGCCAATTGTCGCTGGTCGAGATCAACCGTGTCGCCCAGGCAGTAGCGGCAGCTTTGGATTACGCGCACGGACAAGGCGTTTTGCACCGGGACGTAAAGCCGTCTAACATCTTGCTGACCAAAGGGGGCGGCGTCTACATGGCCGATTTTGGCCTGGCGCGGATGACACAGGCAGGCGAATCCACCATGTCGCAGGACATGATTATGGGGACGCCGCAGTACATCTCGCCGGAACAGGCCAAAGGAGTGAAGGAACTGGACGGCCGTACCGACGTCTACTCCTTCGGCATTGTGGTTTACGAGATGCTTACCGGGCAAGTTCCCTTCCAGTCCGATACCGGCTACTCCATCATCCACTCCCAGATTTTTGACCCGCCGCCCAACCCCAGCAGTATCAACGACAAAATTTCGCCGCAGATGGAAGCGGTTTTGCTCAAGGTGTTGAGTAAGGAACCGGAAGACCGGTACGCTACGGCCGGAGCGTTTTACACTGCCTTCAAACAGGCAGCCAATGAGATGCCCTCGGACATTGCCCCCGTTGGCGCCGCCGTTCTGCCGGACAGCACGGAAGGGTTAACGAAGGTGGCCGACACCGACGCGCCGCCATTGCCAGACCTGACGGACGCGCCCGCCAGGGAAGTAACGGCCGTAGCCAAAGAACCGGTGGAAAAGAAGAAACGGCCGTATGGCAAACTGGTCATCGGTATAGGCATCATTCTGGCTCTGTGTCTGGTAGGAGGCTTGGCCGTAGCCATTCTCAATGACGGTGGCGCAGAACCCACGTCAGCACCACCCAACACCGCCGAACCTGCCCCACCCGAAGTTGACCAACCACTTCCCAGAGACGGCCGTCCCGGACTGCTGCCTGCTGGCGACCTGATCCTGCCGGAGTCTGTCCGGCCTCTCGATGAACTGCTGCCCTTGGTCGAAGCCAATCCCGACGATCCGCAATTGCGCCTGGAATTGGCGGCGGCCTACGCCCAAGCTGATGACATAGATCAGGCCAGAGCTATTTTGCGCGAACTGATTCGGCCAGTGCGTACCCCCATCGGTATTATTGCCCTTAGCGGCCGGCTCATGGAACAAGGTCACTACGAAATGGCCGTCCCCGTTCTGGAAGAGGGATTAAGCAAATTCCCAGACGACATCGATCTGCAACAAATGCTGATGATGGCTTACATCTTCAATCAGCAGTCCAACCGGCGCGTCAACGAATATCTGGGAATGCTAGCCGAACGCTCCCACAACCCGGCTACCACCACCATCGGCGAAGCCTACATCCTCTACGACCAGGGCAATATCGGCGATGCGTTCACCAAGTTGGAAGATTATTTAAACTCGTCAGACCAGGTTGATTTCCCCGATCAAATCCTTTTTATGATGGGTGTACTCTTGCAGGAAGTTGGTGAAAATGAAGCCGCGCTGGAACTGTTTCATGGGGCCATGGAACAGCAGCCGCCCCCCTGGTTAGCTACCCTGATTGAAGAAAACATCATAGAATTAGAGCAGGATCAATAACAATAATTCGGTAAAGCGATTTAACAAATCGCCCTACATTATCGAAGGAGAAACCATGCGTACCCCTATTATTGCTGGAAACTGGAAAATGAATAAAACGGCCGCCGAAGCCGTCCAATTTGTGCGGGAAATTCGTCAGGGATTGCAAAATATTCAGGGCGTAGACAAAGTCGTCTGCCCGCCCTTTATCGCCATCCCCGGCGTGTACGAGGCGCTGCAAGCCACCGACGTCGGCATTGGCGCCCAAAATATGTGGTATGAGGAGAAAGGAGCCTACACCGGCGAAATTGCTCCCAACATGCTCACCCCCTTCTGCCAATACGTCATCCTGGGCCATTCCGAGCGACGCGCTTACTATTGTGAAACAGATAAAGGCGTGAACAAGAAAGCCAAAGCTGCTCTGGCCCACGGCCTGACGCCCATCATCTGCGTTGGCGAAACGCTGGAGCAGAATGAAGCGGGCGAGACGCAGGCTTTTGTCAGCGGGCAGGTGAAAGCAGCCCTGGACGGCCTGACGGATGAGCAGGTCGCCGCCTGTGTCATTGCCTATGAGCCAATCTGGGCCATCGGCACAGGTAAATCGGCCAACGCGGCCCAGGCCGGCAGCATCATTGGCCTCAGCGTGCGCGGAGCTATCGCCGAGGTGTATGGCGAAACAGTGGCCCAGCAGGTGCGCATCCAGTACGGCGGCAGCGTGAAGGAACACAACATCGCCGACTATATGGCCCACCCTGACATTGACGGGGCCTTGGTTGGCGGGGCCAGCCTGAAACCGGGTTTTGTGGCACTGGTGCGGAATGCCGCTCCGTAAAGACGTAAAAGCGTAGAAGCGTAGAAGCGTGATACGTCTTCACGCCTTCACGCATCACGATCCCCTATGACGCAGGCGCTCACCCCTCTCTTTTGGGCAATTATGGCTCTGGTCGGCCTGCTGCTTTTGCAAAGGTGGATTCACACTCATCTGCACGGGTTGTCTTTGCTGTTGACAGGGCACCCGGATCGGGCGGTGATTGTGTATGCCCTGGTTTTGCTGCCGGGCGTTTTTTTGCATGAAGCCAGCCATTGGCTGGCGGCCACGTTTTTGGGGGTGCGTACCGGCTCATTTTCCCTCATCCCCCGGCGGCAGGCAGACGGCTCAGTACAGCTTGGCTACGTGGAGTATTACCGGGGACGAACGCTGGACCCGGTGCGGGAGAGCATTATTGGCGGCGCACCGTTGATTGCGGGCACGGCCGTTATCCTGCTCATCGGCCTCAGAATTTTTAACGTGACGGAACTGGCTACGGCCGTACAAAGCGGCCAGGCAGAATCCCTCTCCATCGCCCTGACCCAGCTGTACCAAACACCCGATTTCCTCGTCTGGCTCTACCTCATCTTCGCCATCGCCAACGGCATGATGCCCAGCAAATCCGACCGGCGCGCCTGGCCGGCTTTTATCATCACGATGATCGTTCTGGCGGGTATTGTTTATCTGCTGGGGTTGTCCGACAAGGTAATGGCCGGGCTGGCCCATCCCGTTTCCCTCATGTTTGGCTATCTGGGGCTGGCTTTTTCCCTGGCCATCAGCGTAGATTTATTTTTCATGGGCGTCATTGCCCTGCTGGAAATGATTGTCAGCCGAGTGAAGGGAATTTCCGTCGTCTACACAGGGAGGGGTGAGGCGGTAAGGGAGTGAGGCAGCAGGAGTGATTACCATTCTGATTACAGCGTTTCGGGAGGCGGGGACAATCGGCCGGGCACTGGAGGCTTTTTTGGGGCAGATTCCGCCTGATGCGGAGATTTTGGTGGTGTGCCCTGATGCGGAGACAACGGCCGTTATCCAGCAATACGCCGCCCAACATCCTCAAATCCGTCACGTGTCTGATCCCGGCAAAGGTAAGCCGGCCGCTCTCAATATCGGCTTGCAAGCGGCGCAGGGGGAGATCGTCGTCTTCAGCGACGGGGACGTGTACGTGGGGGATGGCGTGCTGGCGGCGCTGCTGGCCCTTTTTACTGACCCGCAAACCGGGGCGGTGACGGGGCAGCCGGTCAGTCTCAGCCCGCGTGATACCCGGCTGGGCTACTGGTCGCATCTGCTGGTAGACGGGGCGCATCAGGCACGGCTGGCGCGGGAGGCGGCGGGAGGATTTTTGCTTTGCTCCGGCTATCTGTTTGCCGTTCGCAAGCGCTTGCTTGTGGCCGAAGGGGGCGAGACGGCGCGGAAAGAAGATGTTTCGCGGCCCAAAATTTTACCGCGCCGTCCCGCCCCTACAACCTACGCATCCATTCCCGAAGATGCGCTGGCGGAAGACGCTGTAATTTCTCACACGATTGCCAAACAAGGATATCGAATCCGGTACGTGCCGGAAGCAAAAGTTTATGTCAAGTATCCCGATACGTATGCCGACTGGCTGCGGCAAAAGGTGCGCTCGGCCGGAGGGTATGCTCAGGGATACGTCCGAAATTCTCCCTACCGGATGCGCTCGGCCAGCTTGGAAGTGCGGCATGGCGCGGTTTTTGCCCTAAAGTTTGCCCAGTCTCCCCGCGAACTGTGGTGGACGCTGCTGCTGTTTTTGGCCCGGCTGCATTTGTGGCTGCTGGTGTTCTGGCAGGTGAAGGTGCAGAAACGGCCGTTGCCGGAACTGTGGCAGCGGGTGGAGAGTACGAAGTGATAGAGATTGGAGATTGGTAATTGGTAATTGGAGATTGGGCATATGATGGAACGGAATGCTTTGCAGCAACAGGTGGATACTTTGCCGGATTTGGTGCGGGAGATGGTGGATGGGTTGGTTACGGCCGTATCCCATTCATTCCCCAAGTCGCTATGCGAAGATATTGATTTTGTGTGCCTGACGGGGTGCGGCGACAGCCACCACGCGCCGGTGAATGCGGAATTGGCCTTCCGCCAACTGGCCGGGCTGCCCGCAGCCGCGCTGCCGGCGCTGCAGTTTGCCCGGTATACGGCCGGCTATCTGCCACGCGGCAAGAATCTGGTCATCGGCGTGTCGGTGAGCGGCGGGGTGAGCCGGACAGCGGAGGCGCTGCGGTTAGCAAGGTCGTCCAGGGCGGTGACGGCGGCGGTGACAGGGAACCGGCGGAGCGCGGTGGCCCAGGAGGCAGAGATTGTGGTGCATACGGCCGTGCCGCCTCTCCCCGACGAACTACAAGGGCTGATTGTGCCCGGCGCGCGCAGCTACGTCGCGTCCCAACTGGCGCTGTATCTGATTGCCATCCATCTGGGCCAGGTGCGGGGCCATCTGACCAAAAAGGTGGCGAACAGCCTGCGCCGGGAATTGGGGCAAATGGCCGATCTCATGGAACAAACTATCGTCCAAAATGACGCCATCACCCAGCAACTGGCGCGGGCATGGCAAGATGCCAGCCAGTTTGTCTATTGCGGCGCGGGGCCAAATTACGGCACAGCTATGTTCAGCGCGGCCAAGCTGTTGGAGGCCAGCGGGGACAGCGCCCTTGCCCAGGATACGGAGGAGTGGGCGCATCTGCAATACTTTGGCCGGGAAGCGGACACGCCGACCTTTATCATCAGCGCAGGGGGGCGGGACGTGGACCGGGCGGTGGAGATTGCTACGGCCGCAAAAACAATCGGCCGCCGCGTGGCTGCCATTGCTCCGCCGGACAGCCCGTTAGGGCAGGTTGACAAGGACGCGCTGCTGCCCATCCCTCGCGTGCGGGAATGTTTTTCGCCGCTGTTGACCTGCCTGCCGGGAACGTTGTTTGCCGCCGCCCGCGCCGAATTGCTGGGTGAACCGTACTTCCGCAATTTCGGCGGCGGCCGTAGTAAGGCAGGCGGCGGCGGTATTTCCCGCATCCGGGACAGCCATCAGATCACTGAACTGCCAAACGATGAAATCATGCTACAATAGCTTCATGCAGCAGTTAACGTTACCTTTTATCCCACCCGCAGCCACCCAAAAGCTGACGCAGGATTCGTTTTCGCACAATGGTGTATGCCGGGAGCAGGCGCGATTGGAACTGGAACAGCGGTACGGGCATCTTTTGCAGGAAACGGCCGTTTTCAACCGGCAGATTGTCAGTTTTCAAGCCAACAAAACGGAAACGCTGCATAGCTGGATTAAGTACCGGGAAGGTTTTTCGGCGCAACTGGTGGCACTGCTGCTCCAAGAGTTTGGCATCCAGCCGGACGAAACGGTGCTAGACCCGTTTGCCGGATCGGGCACAACGCTGCTGACGGCGCAAATGCTGGGCATTGACGCGGTGGGGATTGAACTACTGCCCCATTGCTATCTGGCCTGGGAGGCGAAAACGGCCGTCTTTGCCTATGATCTGGCGGAACTAACGGCCATGCGCCAACGCATCCAGACAGAACAGCCGCCCCCGGTTAACGAGCCATTCCCCCATCTGACCATCACGGAAAGTGCCTTCCCGCCGGAAAACGAGCGGGCGCTGATGGCCTACACCTGCTGGTTTGAGCAGATGGACGTCTCCCCGCTTACCCGGCAGCTTTGCCGCGCCACGCTGATGAGTATTTTGGAAGAGGTTAGTTACACGCGCAAGGACGGTCAGTACCTGCGCTGGGACGGCCGCGCCGCCAAAATCATCCAGCGTAACCAAACCCGCCTCAGCCAGGGTAAAAAGCCGGTCAAAGGCATCCATAAGGGAAAAATTCCGGCCGTGCAGGACGCTTTTTTGCAGAAATTCAACCAGATTTTGCGGGACATCGCCCGCTTGCAAGCGGAGAATGGGGCCGGCGGACGGCAGGAGTTGATTGCCGGAAATACGCTTTACACGCTGCCCACGCTGGCGGACGGCCGTTTTCAGGCCGTCATTACCTCCCCGCCCTACGCCAACCGGTACGATTACACCCGTACTTACGCCCTGGAACTGGCCTGGCTGGGCATCAACGAGGATATTTTCCGCCTGCGGCAGGATATGCTTTCCTGTACAGTGGAAAACAAACCGAAACTGGAAAAACTGCGCCGGTTTTATCGTTCCATTGGCCGGGAAGATGCGTTTGAACGGGTTACGGCCGTCTGGCAGGAAAACGCGGCGCTGCGAGAAATCAACGAAGCGCTGCAAACCCGCCAACAATTGGGGCAGATCAACAACAAGGGCATCCTGACCATGATCCGGCAATACTTTGCCGAAATGACGTTTGTCTTTGCCGGGTTGTACCGGGTATGTGACAGCGGCGCGTATGTGGCTGTGATCAATGACAATGTGCGCTACGCGGGTGAAGTCATCCCGGTAGATTTGTTAAGCACAAATCTGGCGGAGGCAGTGGGCTTCCGACCGGTGAAAATCTACGTTTTACCCCAAAGAAAGGGGAACAGCAGCCAGCAGATGGGGCGGTACGGCCGTCGCGCCTTGCGTAAAAGCATTACCATCTGGCAAAAACCATAACGGGAGGTCAATCTTGCCCCACTATCAGGATCACATCTCTTCTGCCGCCAATCTGGTAACGCCTTACGCCCAGGTACGCGCCGGATTTATTGCTTTGGCTTTGGAGAAAAACCGTAAAGCGACGCCTTTCGTGGAAGAAGCCAAAGCGTTAAAAACGTTGGCGGCCAAAGCCCAATTGCCATCCGACTTACTCCAATTTACAGAACTGCGTTCCGTCTTACTGACTGCTGCCGGCGTTTCGGAAAAAGCAGCCGGGCATTTAACGGAAGAAGATAAGACCAGCGCCATCCAGGGGCTAATCGAAAATTTTCTGGAACCGGCGGGGCAGGATTTCATTGATGAACTGGTTTTCCGCTTTTTACTGAGGCGGGGGGATTCGTTAGGCGGAAAAATGCGGAATATCGCCGGGGCGCTGGCGGAACGAAAGTTTAGCCGGACGCTTATTGCCACATTGTCCATTGAGGGACGGCCGTTTAGCTGGCTGAACGCCAAATCCCGCCAATGGCTGCCCGGCAGCCGGGACGACGCCGACGTTGAAATGCAACTGCGCGGCCTGCATTGGCAAAACGCGCGCGGTAATCGCACCTTGATCTACAATTTAATCGTCCCCATCGTGGGCAAAAACGTAGATTTGTGCCTGTTCAACGCCTTGCCAGAAGACCTGAAATTGGGACGTAAACAAAACTCTTGCCACTACCAGCCAACCGCTTACATCGCCTTAGGCGAACTAAAGGGTGGCATTGATCCGGCTGGCGCAGATGAACATTGGAAAACAGCCCATTCTGCTCTGGAGAGGATTCGCGCCGCATTTGCCCAGGAAGGTTTGTCGCCCAAAACTTTTTTCATCGGCGCAGCCATCGAAAAATCCATGGCGCAGGAAATTTACGACCAGCTTCTCAGCGGACAACTGGACAATGCCGCCAATCTGACAAACGAGGCGCAGTTAGTCTCCATTTGTCAATGGCTTTCTGAATTGTAAATGGTCAAATACGTAGCGGCCGGGGGAATGCGGCTTGATTATTTGATTACGCATACGGGGGAGGCGCGGGTGGAACTGCTGGGAGGGAATGCGCTGTATACGGCCGTAGGCGCAGCCATCTGGGGAGAAAAAGCCGGGTTGTGGGCGCGGATTGGGGAGAATTATCCGCAAGCGTGGCTGGAAGCACTGCCGGACAGCATTGTGATTGACGGGCTGGTGCAGGTTCCGGGCTGGCAGGATCATCGCACTTTTTTTGCCTATACGCCGGACGGCCGTCGAGATGACACAAATCCGGCGCAGCATTTTGCCCGCATCGGGCAGCCGCTGCCGGAAGCATTGCGCGGCTACGTCCACTCCACGCCGGGGCAGGGTGAGCTGGACGTGTATGAACCGCTGGCTTTACGACCGTCTGACTGGCCGGAGGCGTATGAGGGAGTGACGGCCGTACATCTCTCTCCCCTCTCCCTGGTCACACACCGCCACGTTCCTCCTCATCTGCGGCAGTGCGGCATACGTCAGATTACCGTAGACCCCGGCGAGCGGTATATGATTCCGGAGCGCACAAACCACATTCGCCAACTCATGCCGCAAATAAACGCTTTTCTGCCCAGCGCGCAGGAAATCCGCACCCTGTTTGGTGCAGAGATGGATTTGGCGCAGGCGGCGCGGCAGTTGGGAGAATGGGGCACGCCGCTGGTGGTGATTAAGAATGGGGCGGATGGGGTGTTGGTGTGGGAAGGGGAACACGGCCGTCTGACCCATTTGCCAGCATATCATCGGGAGGGGGACGGCCGTGTCGTAGACGTAACCGGGGCGGGGGACAGCTTTTGCGGCGGTTTTATGGTAGGATTGGCCCGCATAGGCGACCCCATCCGTGCCGCGCAGATGGGGCTGGTTTCCGCCTCCCTGGTCGTTGAGGGATACGGCGCGTTGTATGCGTTGGGGCAGCAGGAAAAAGCAGTGACGCGGTTGGGAGAAGTAATCGGATAACATCCCTACGTGAGATTAGCCGATATTTTCTTCTTCCAGATACCGTTGTTTCTGGCGGTCTCCTGTCGCCGCATCTTCATCCCCTATTCTCTCATAAGCATTTGCCCGGGCAGCATATGCTCTCGCTACACCTGGCCAATTCTCTATTGGCTTCAGGATATCTAATGCGCGATCAGCAATTTCTACAACTTCAGACGAGTCTTTTTCGATTATCCCGGCATTTACCAAATCAGCTTGAAGAATCCAATACCATCCTAATCCTTGTTGATGGTCGTAACTATCTCCTTTTTCGAATAGCTCACGGGCTTCTTCCAATAATTCAAGACCTTTTCCTTCTGTAATAATGTGGTTTGTACCATTTGACATCAGACTTCGAGCCAGTGCAATATCATTACCAGAAATCCGTGCTGCTGCAATTTCCCGCTCGCTTAGTGCCAGCGATTCCTGTACCTTTCCCATTTGTCGCAGGATGTTACCTTGTCGCATCAGGCAATAGGACAAGACACGTTGCTGTTCAAAATAAGCAGGACTTTCCTTTGTTACATCCAAGTCTTCAAGCTTTGATTCCGCCTCCAGGTAAACTGCAAAGGCCTTGTAAATTTCATCATGCAATTCCAACGACCATAATGCTTCTTCGATCTGGTTTTCTATTTCTTCAATTTCCTTAGAATGTTTCAACCACTAACTTCTCCTATGGGTTTTCCCACGCTGGCTAACCGGGCAATTACGCAATTGCCAATACAATATCACGCCGTAGCCGGTTCGGCCTCATCAGATACATTTTCCGGCGCTTTTTCGGCCGGGGCCGGCTCGATGCGCACGACGCGGATGGTGCATTCCGTCACCAGGGCGGCGATGAGGGCCAAAGCGGCGTACCAGCCCATCACAAAAATACCGGCCACGCCAACGGCCAGGGGAATGTGCAGATTGATGTCGTATTTTTCGTTGGTGATTTCAATGTGGCGCACGGTTGCTTCGTGAACCAGACTTTTGACCACGCCGATTAACTCGTCGGCTGCTACGGTGAACTCTTCTGTCCAATCTGCCTGATCTTGTTCTTCTTCCTGTGCCGCATCATCTTCTTCGATGACCACTTCTTCTACCTGTTCTTCTTTTTCTTCACTCATGGGACATCTCCTTATCTAACTTTTTGACAGGATTTACCGAATTAAATTAACAGAATTATGGCATCCTGTATCCTGTACGCAGCAAACCTGTGTGAAGTTGCAATTGTAGGGCGATTTGGCAAATCGCCTTACGAAGTGGGTTCCAACGGCAAAAAGGTGATGGTCAAAACGCCGTCTTCCAAAGATGCGCCGCCAGTTTTGCGCCGGGCCAGGACGGTGGGCAGGATCATCTCCCGCTTGAAGTTACCGATGGTGATGAACATTTCGTCCCCCCGTTTACGCAAGCGCACGTCGCTGCCGGTGACAAAGGAGAGAGGAATACGCATCAGGTAACGGCCGTCCGGCAATTCTTCCACTTCCTGCAAAGGGGAAGTGTAAAAAATCTGGCAGGGGTCTTCTTCGCCAAAACAATCCAGAGCCAATTGGGACAGAGCTTCCACGCCAACTACTTCATAAGGATAGTAAGGGGCGTACCAGATGGGCAACGGCCGGAAATTATTCTCAATCATCTCAATGTATTTTTGCTGCAAGGCGCGTCGCTGCCGGTAAAAGCTGCCCTCGTCGGCGGCGTCGGGCAAGATGCGATTGATGATCACGCTGTCTACCGGGTAGTTGAACAAGCCCAGATAGCTGATGGCCCGTTCCGCCTCGCGGATGACCATTTTTTCCGGCTGGAGGACGACGCGGTAGCTGCTGATTTGGGGATCGCTCAGGGTAGCGCGTAGTTCGGCGGTGGCGGTATCCAGTTTATCCAGCGCGTCCAGAATTTCCGTGGGGGCATTGAGGAAGCGGCCGGCCAACGGCCGTATCGCTTTCATCATCCCCGTGCGGTAGCGGCCCAAATGCCCGGCGTACCAACGGAACG
>JALUPA010000004.1 GCA_027054335.1 Ardenticatenaceae bacterium | reverse complement strand
CGGCCAAACCCTCTTTCCCGACCCGGAAGCGTGGTCCCAGGCTGATTTTGTCATTGTTACAGCTGATGACGGCCGGGCCAGCCCGGCCGACGCCAAACCTGCCGCACAAGCTGAATTGCGTTACACTATCCGCTACACCGGCCAAGTACGCGCCTGGATCTACGAGCAGCCCAACCCGGTACGGCCGTTCATTCCCTGGCAAACCGCGCCGGGTGGTCTGACTTTTGCCGGACAGGTGGCTCTGTTGGCCTCCGCCGCCCGCGCCGACGAGAATTACGTCCATTTTTACGCCCGTTGGGCACTACCGCAGCCGACTGACGGCCGTTACATCGTCAAACTGCTCCTGAAAGACGAAGCCGGGCAAATCTGGCAGATGCAGGAAACTGCTTTGCTCAATGAAGTCTACTTTTATCCAGCACATTGGCAGCCGGGCGAGACGCCGGAAATCGAATATCGCCTGCTCCTGCCGCCAGCTATTCCGCCGGGTGAGTACGTCGTGGAACTGGCCTTGCTGGATGAGGTAACCGGGGAATTGCTGCCGCTTTTGGCCGGCGACGGCCGTTTCCAAAGCATTGCTTTTACCCGCCCTGTCACCCTCGCGCCGCCAGATGCGCCAATTACCCAAATTGACGTACCCGTGCCCGCAGATGCGAGTTGGCTGAACGGCCGTTTGCGTTTCCTCGGCCACGATCCCCTGCAACCTACGCTGGTCAACGGCGGGCAAATGACCCTGGATTTGTACTGGCAGGCGGCAGGTGAACTGCCGGACGGTTTGCAACTGGCCGTGCGCCTGGGGGATGAGGAACAGATTGCCCCTCTTAGCCGGTACGACACGGGGCAATGGCGGAACGGGGAGGTTGTCCACGAGAAGGTAACACTGACTGCGCCAGCGGAGATGCCGCCGGGGAGGTATGCGTTGATAATACGGCCGTTAACCGCCAACGGCCGTCCCCTCAATGGCATAGATGTAACGTTGGGCGAGGTGGAAATCACCGGTATGGACAGGTTGTTTGCGCTGCCGCCGGTAGAGATTCCCCTTTCGGCTGGTTTTGGCAGTGTGGCGCAATTGCGGGGGATGGACGATTTGGCGGATACGGCCGCACCCGGCGAGACGCTCAATCTCACGCTCTATTGGCAGGTGAACGGCCGTGTGCTGGAACTGGTCAGCGCCTTCGTGCATCTTTTGGATGAGCAAGGCCAAACTGTGGCCCAATCCGATCAATGGCCGGGTGGCCTGCCCAGCGACGCTTGGGCCGAAGGACAAATCATCGTAGACGAACATACCATCCCTCTGCCCGCCGATCTGCCGCCAGGCGAATACCGATTGGCTGTGGGTCTCTACACGCCGCACAATGGCCAACGCCTCTCCGCCACAGACGCCGCCGGTACGCCCCTGCCGGATGATCGTTTTATCCTGCCCGTTACTGTCGTGGTAGAGCCATAAACCTGTCAATACGTGTTAATTCGTGAAATTCGTGGCTCAGATTTTTTGGCTGAGTTGGGCGATCTTTTTGCGGGACTGCTGGATCATGCGGGCTGTTTTGGCGTCATTGAAGAGGGCGAAGTGGCGTTTTTTGTAGGCCAGATGGCTGCATTCATAGAAGAAGCGGCTGGCGGCGCGGCTGGAATGGAAGCCGTGGGAAAAGAAACGGCCGTAAATAAAACCAAAGCGCTGCCGGGCGGAGCAGGCCAGTTTGTACTGGGAAGCGGTCAGCGTGCCCTGATGCACTTCCTCGGCCAGATACCGTTTGAGCCAGTGTCCTTCCTGTACCAACGCCCAGACCATGATACCCAGGATAAGCCAGACGCCGCCCCAGTCGAAGAGGAGCGCTGCCAGGATGAAGCCGCCGCCGATGGAGACGGTGAGATTGTGCCAGAAGTGGAGGAATACGGCCGTACTCCAGCCTATAACCGGTGCGGTAAACCGGACAAACTTGTTGGTAGACAGATAGCCCACAGCCAGCCCCAGACCGGTCATACTGGTAAACAGAGCATGGTTCAGGCCAAAAATAACGCCACGCATAAACACATTCATCCCCCAGGCGCTTAATCCGCCAGCCTGATATTGGCCGATGAAGTAATACACATTCT
>JALUPA010000003.1 GCA_027054335.1 Ardenticatenaceae bacterium | reverse complement strand
CACAAGCTGATTGGCGGCGTTGAAGGTGCGGTTGACGCTGGTGGTATTGGCCCCGACGGTTTCGGTGTAGGCGGTCATGTTCCCCACAGCGTCGTAAACGTAGTTGTAGCTGGCGGTGACGCTGCCGGTGTAGCTGGCATTTGTCAACCGGTAAAGCGGGTCATATGCGTAGGTGATGACGGTGACGCTAAGCGGGAGCGTGGTTTGCAGGGCCGGTTTGGCCAACGGCCGCGCCCCGGCCGATCGAGTAACGTACCCCCGCCGCGCCCCGGCCGGGCCGAACTGCCCGGATGCGTACCAACAGTTCCAGCCGCAATCTGCCATGGCCTGGGCCGTGTTGGAAGGGCCGCTTTCCCCGTATGCGTTTTGCGCCGTGACGACGTAATAATCTCCCACACGGCCGTTGCTGTCCCCCAGAGAACCAAACCGCAAGCCGGAAGCGATGCGGTGGGCGGCGTCCCGGGAAATGAGGGCGATGGTGTTGCGACCAGTTGTTGCGCAGCCGTTCCAGTCATTTACCCAAGTCAGCCGGTTGCCCGTGTCGCGGCCAATTTCCATAGGGCTTATTGTAAATGACCTGGCATAGTTTGATACAATAGGGTGCGGTTCAGAAGGTCAGCCCCAACAATTTTGGGAAGATCATGTCGTAAACAATAGAACACAACCTGTGTTTTATTCATCTATTTTCCACACCTCTATTGGAGCGTCATCATTCCCGACATAAGAAGCAAGCAATAGTTCTCCGTTCGGTGTAAAGATAATATTAGAAATGGTTTTATCTATCTCCAGATCCAGAGTGGCCAAAAGATCACCGTTCAGGTTCCACAAAGCAACGCTCCCTTCACGTTCCAACCTGCCCAAAAGTCCTGTGTTGGACAAAGCAAGACGAGATGTTGATGCAGTGGCTTCTGGATCTAAACTCAAAATGACTGTTTCGTTTGGAATATCCAAAACCTGTAGTTCATTATCTATTTCTGCTGCCAACAATTGCCCGTCAGGAGAAACAGCCAGGTATCTGCCGAAACTTCCTGGTAATACTTCTTTTATCTCTTGATTTTGGATATTCCAAAAATACAAAGCCTGTGCAACATTATTTTCTTGGACAAAATGGTGTCCGATAGTTATTGCAAGCACATTGTCCTGTTTCGGTAAGAAAGCGATATCGCTTATGCTCCACGCAGGCGATTCAGATTGAACGCCATCTCCTGGGTCAAGGCCAATCCTCTCCATAGTATCCTTTAGAGAATACGTGTTGGCTAATTGTCCCGTTTGTATATCCCATAATGTAACTTCTATATTTGGAGTAGGTGTCTTAAAAGAAGAAATTGCCAAAAATCTACCATTTGGAGTAAAGGATATTACATCAACTATCTCGTGTGGCACAGGCAGGCTAAAGAGTAATTCTCCGCTGTTCATATCCCAAACAAATACATCCTGATTTACTCCTCCTCCGGCAAGCAGGTTCCCATCGGGTGAGAAACTTAAGGCTGTATACCCTGTCATAATGCGAGAATTTTCCTCAAGCTCCCATCTTACGTTTTGTTTTACCATATCATAAACGTACAAAATACCTGTATTCGTGTTAGACGCAGCTAAAAGCGTCCCATCCATTGAAACAGCCAGTTCTGTTCCACTCACAGGCAGTTCAGCTATCTTTTGTAAAGGGGCCGGCGTGGGCGATGGCGTAGCAGTTGCAGTCACCGTCGGCAGAGGGGTATTGGAGGAAGTTGGGTTGAGCGCAATCGTTCGCGTCGATGTGGCCGGTATTGGCACAGTTATTGTTGGCGTAAATTTGACCGGAGTGGAAGGGGAACTGATTTCTGTCTCAATTGTTAACGGCGTTTGTGGTATAGACGTTGCTTGTTCAACAGGCTGGCAGGCGGCAACGACCACAGTAAAAATAGTCGAAATTCCAATCCACCAGGTAATATAAATAAATCTTCTCGTAATCATTGTGTCCCCCCTACTCTCGAGAAATATTACATCCCTGTGGCGGGAAACCTGTTATCCAGTTATCGTAATACCATCCAGGATCACTGGCCCAATCGGGCCACCCGCCCTGGGCCGCCAATTCCTCGCTGGTGAACTGTCTATCTTTCCGC
>JALUPA010000002.1 GCA_027054335.1 Ardenticatenaceae bacterium | reverse complement strand
CCTTGCAGCGGTATACCTGGTGCCTGCCGGACATCTACGCGGCGGGGGAAACGGCCGTCTCTCTGTTCGACCACAGCCGGGTAGCGGCGGCGCTGGCCCCCTGCCACGCCGGCGCGACGGAAGAGGTTACGGCCGTTCTCGTCAGCGGCGACATTTCCGGCGTGCAGGATTTCATCTACACCATCACGGCCCGGGGCGCGGCCAGCGGGCTGCGCGGCCGTTCCTTCTACCTGCAACTGCTCACCGCAGCCATCGCCCAATTCGTCCTCAACCAACTACAACTGCCCCCCACCAGCCTTCTTTACGCCGGCGGGGGGCATTTCTTTTTGCTCGCTCCGGCCGGCGCCGGGGAAAAACTGCCGGAGATACAGCGCCGGATCAGCCGGATATTGCTGGCCCGCCACCAGGGAGCGCTCTATCTGGCCCTGGGGTCCGCCCGCCTGAGCGCGGCCGATTTTGCGCCGGGGCAGTTTGGCGCGGCCTGGCAGCGGTTAAGCCAGGCCGTCAGCCGGGCCAAACGGCAGCGCTTCAGCGAACTAAGCCCGGCCGAACTGCAAGAAAATTTGTTCACCCCGCGCGGCGCGGGCGGCGGCAAAGAGCGGGAATGCCGCGTCTGCCACACCGAAGTCCCCCCCGGCCTGGAAATGGTTCCCGTGCCCGACCGCGCCGACGAAACTGGCTTCCCCCTCTACAAATGCCCCTTGTGCGCTTCCCTGGAAACCCTGGGGGAAGATTTGCGGGACGCGGCCGGGCTGCTGGTGACGGAACTGCCCCCCGGCCGCGGACAGCAAGGCGGCCAATGGCAGGATGCGCTCCACGATCTGGGGTGCCACGTCCGCGTCATCCGGCGCAGCGCTCCCCTGCCCGCCCTGCCTCCCAACCACAGCCAGCCCCGCTTCCAGGCCATTGACGACGCCGCCTGGGCCGCCTGGCAGGCAGAAGCCGGCGGGCAGACGCCGGTACTGCGCCATTACCTGGTCAACGTCACCCCCCACGTCAGCCCGGACGACGCGGCCCACTACTGGCAGCAATATTGGGCCAGACATCCCGCCGCCGACAAAGAAAAACACCGGCAAACCCACCCGGAAGCCAGCGCCAACGCGCCGCGCCCCGGTTACGTCAAACCGTTTGACCTGTTGCAACAACAGGCGCAGGGCGTCAAACGGCTGGGCGTCCTGCGCATGGACGTGGACGATTTGGGGCGTATTTTTGCCCGGGGCTTCGGCGCAGACAGCAGCCTGACGACCACCGTCGCCCTGAGCGCGGCTATGTCCCTCTTCTTTGAGGGTTGGGTGGGGCAGCTGGCGGCCGGGGTGGATAACGGCCGTGACGTCGTTTACTCCATCTACTCCGGCGGCGACGACCTGTTCATTGTGGCCGCCTGGGACGTTCTGCCCGGCCTGGCCCACCGCATTGCCGCCGACCTGAACCGGTACGCCGCCGGGAACCCGCGCGTCCACGTCAGCGGCGGTATCAGCCTGCACGGCGGCAAATTCCCCCTCTACCAGGCGGCGCGGGCCGCCGAAGCCGCCCTGGATCAGGCCAAAGAGTACGCCGGGCCGGCCGGCCGCAAAAACGCGCTCACCTTCCTGGGCCGCACCCTGCCCTGGCGCGATTTCCCCGCCGTGCAGCGGGAATTTGCCCATTTGCGGGAACTCAGCGCAGCGGGCGCGCCGCGCAGCCTGCTGCAGCAGCTTATCCGGCTGGATGCGCTGTACAGCCAACACGAGCGGGCACAACTGAAACAAAGCAAAGAGGGGCGGCCGACGGCCGTTTACTGGGGGCCGTGGCACTGGTTAAGCGCCTACCAGCTCACCCGTATGGCCCGGCAGCGCCAAAGAAAACAGCCGGAACTGGCCCAGGCCATCCTCGCCCTGCGCGACAGTCTGAGCGGGGCCAGGTTCGGGCACATTAAACAATTGGGACTTTCGGCGCGTTGGGCCGAACTGTCTCTGCGCCGGCCGTAGGGCGATTTGGCAAATCGCTCCACATGCGCCGGCAAGAGTGCCGTAGAACGATTTTGCAAATCGTTCCCTGGGCGATTTACAAAATCGCCCTACATTTTAGAGGAGGTTATTTATGAGCAAGCGCAAAAGCAAACCACAATTCAGCCTGAACGTTTCCCACGACGATCTGCGCCGTATCATTGTGGAAGGCGACGGGCAAACACTGGTTGCCAGCGCCAACGAGATCGGCGCAAAACTGGGCAGAAACCTGACGACGAACCAGATTCGGGCGATCTTCGGCACCGTGCGCCAGATTGAGATGAACTGGAGCGAGACGGCCTCGGCCAACAAGCAGCGTCAGGCGCAGCGGCAGTTGGTTCTGTTAAAACCGAAGATGGTTTACCGGGCCAGCCGGGAAGGTCACCGGGGACGCGGCCTGCAAGCGCTGGCCGATACGTTGAGCCAGGCGATTGATCTGGTAACGGACGCCGACGGTCAAACAGACGCCCGCGTCCGTTTTGGCTATTTTGTTGATTTTTTTGAGGCAATTCTGGCTTACCACAAGGTAGCCGGCGGCCGTTAAGGGAGGCAGAAAATGAGCGAAGCAAATAATAACGGCAGCGACATACAGCTATACGGCCGGGTTTTCATCACCGGGGCCATCCGGGCGGAAACCGGCCTGCACATCGGCGGTTCCGAGGGCGCCATCAGCATCGGCGGCGTGGACAACACCATCATCCGCGACCCGCTGACGCAGCGGCCCTACATCCCCGGTTCCTCCCTCAAGGGCAAGATGCGTTCCCTGCTGGAAAAGAACGACGGCCGTCCCCAAAACAATTCCATCGGCCGGGACGTCAAAATCCACATCTGCAAATCCGCAGAAGAATACCAGACGTGCGACGTCTGCCAGATATACGGCGTGCCCGGCGAGACCGGCTTTTCCCAGCCCACCCGGCTGGTGGTGCGCGACGTGCCCCTGACGGAAAAAAGCGCCGAAAAACTGGCCGGCGCCAAAACCGACCTGCCCTTTACCGAAGTCAAGTGGGAAGTGGCCATTGACCGGGTCACGTCGGCGGCCACGCCCCGCCAGATGGAGCGGGTGCCCGCCGGGGCGGAATTTGGCGACTTTGAGCTGGTTTTCAGCGTCTACAGCCCGGACGACGCAGCCCGTTTTGCCCGGCTGGTAAACAGCATGAGCCTGCTGGAAGACGATTACCTGGGCGGTTCCGGCAGCCGGGGCAGCGGCAAAATCGCCTTCAAAAATATGACGGTGGCCATCAAAAGCAGCCGCGCCTACCTGGACCCCCAAACCGTAGCCGAACACGTCAATTTACCCCAGCTAATCGCAGCGCTGCCCGGCATCCAGGCCGAAATCGGCCGGATCGCGGGCAAAGGATAGACGCATGGCCCCCTTAAGCCTGTACCGGCTGCAACCACCGCCGGGGGGCGGCTTCCATTTTGGCGCAGAAGGGCTGGAACTGGAAGAAAGCCGGGCGCTGTTTTCCAGCGATTCGCTGTTTGCCGCCGTCGTCGCCACCATTGCCGAACAGGAAGGCGCGGCCGCCGCCGGAACGTTTGCCGCGCCGTTTGACGAAACGACGGCCGTCTGGCAGGGCCGGCCGCCCTTGCAGTTGAGTTCGCTTTTCCCTTACGCCGGGAATCTACCTCTGTTTCCCCTGCCCCGCCTGCGCATCAACGCCGCAGACGTGCCCCGCAAATTTGCCAAAAAGGTCAAGTTTGTTTCCCCCGCCATTTTACGCCGCCTGACGCAAAGGGAAGCGATGGACAGCTTTATCCCCCTGACAGAGGCAGCCGGCGGGGCAGTGGATTGGCAAAACGGCCGTTTCCTGCAGGATGGCGCCGTCTGGCTCACGGCGGAAGAGCAAAAAGAACTGCCCGCCGCCTGGCAGACGTTAGCCCCGGCCGCCCTGCCTTACGAACCTGTGTGGCGG
The DNA here is from genome assembly GCA_027054335.1 of Ardenticatenaceae bacterium. Taxonomy (GTDB): domain Bacteria; phylum Chloroflexota; class Anaerolineae; order Promineifilales; family Promineifilaceae; genus JAJRTP01. The sequence continues at coordinate 14,745 of JALUPA010000002.1, read as the reverse complement.
CAGGCCAGCATCCCCCGCGTCACGCTGGATCGGGGCAACGCCGGCAGCATGATTTACCTCTCCGGCCGCGTCAGTTTTAACGACCACTGCGGCCTGTGGCTGGGCGTCCGTTACCGCCAAGACGGCTGGCAGGAACGGCTGGAAGACGTTCTGCGCCACCTGGGCGACCGGGGCATCGGCGGCGAACGGACAGACGGCTATGGCAGTTTTGCATTAACCGCGCCGCCCGATTTTGGCCCGGCCTGGCTGAAGGAGGCAGAGACGGAAGCGGCCGGGTACCGCCTGCTGCTCTCCCGCTTTATCCCCCGCGAGCCGGAAGTGGACGCGCTGCGCGACGGGCAGGCCGCTTACCATTTGGCGATTGTAGGCGGCTGGCTCGGTTCCCCGGCGCGCTCCCCGCTGCGGCGCAAACGGATCACGATGGTGGCGGAAGGCAGCGTCTTGCCGGGGCCGCTGACAGGCCGTCTGGCCGACGTGCGCCCGGACGTGATGAGCCGCGATCACCCCGTTTACCGCAGCGGCCTGGCCCTGACGCTGCCGGTGGCTGCCCCAGGGAGAGAAGCATGAGCCTGAAAACCATTTACGATTTAACGGCCAGCGCCTTGACGCCGCTGCACGTGGGCAGCGGCCAAACGCTGGAACGGGAATATGATTACGCGGTATTTGACAACCGCACCTGGGTGATTGACCAGGAACAGGTGGCCGAAGCGTTTTTCTTTGACGAAGACGGCCGTTACCTGAAGCAATTGGAGCGCGTCCCCCCGGCCCGCCTGTTAAAACCGGAGGATTTCCAAGAAACGTCCCCCCTGTTCCGTTACGTGATGAAAGGGGGGCCGCGTTCTGCGCAAACGGGGGCGGCCATCCAGGCCCAGGTGAAAGACGTGTTCGACCGGCCCTACTTACCCGGCTCCTCCCTGAAAGGGGCGTTGCGCACCGTCATCTTCCGGGCTGCTTTTGCCGCGGCTGACAAACGTTTTTCCCCGGCAGACCTGCGCCGCAGCCGCAGTTGGGCGGCGCAAGACCTGGAGCAGACCTTGCTGGGGCGCGACCCCAACCACGATTTGCTGAAAGCGCTCTACGCGGCCGACAGCCAGGCCATCCCGGCCAACGAGAACCTGCGCGTGCTGAATGCCCAGGTCATCGGCCGGCGTAAGAGCGGCGCGCCTATTGCTCTGGAGTGCGTGCGCAGCGACGCCGTTTTTCACCTCTCGCTGACCATTGACGATTATTTCTTCCGGGCAGACGCCGCCCGCCAACTGGGCTTCAACCGGGATAAACGGGACTGGCTCACCCGGCTGCCGGAACTGGCTAACGCCCAGGCGGCGCAGCGCATCCGGCAGGAACTAGCTTTTTACCAACGCCGGCCCAAAGACCGGGCGGCGGCGCTTTACCGGCAGTTGGCCGGCCTGGTCAACAAGCTGCCGCCCCACACCTTTTTGCTGCAAGTCGGCTGGGGCGGCGGCTGGGACAGCAAGACCCTGGCCTGGCTCATCCCGCCGGAGAATAAGGAAACGGTCATCCAGCAGTACAACCTGGCGAAAGGCAGCCGGCAAAGCGGCGACGCCTTCCCCAAAAGCCGCCGGGCCATCACCCAGGGACCGCTGGAGGAAGCAACGGCCGCCGCGCCGCTGGGCTGGCTGCTGGTGGAGATGAAACCGAGGCCGGTATGAGTGTTCTTGTTTTCTGCAACGTGGGGGCGCAGGACGTGCGGCTGCCGGACGATCCGGAAAACAAAACGCCCCCGGCCCGCCTCCGGGGGCAGGAGATTCGGGACGGGCTGGCCGCAGGCCGCCTGGCTCCGGATGATTTGCGCTTTCCCATTTTGCAGCCGTCGCTGGATTTCATTTTGCAGCGGGAAACGGCCGTAGACCAACTGATTTTCATCGGCACGGATCAGGTGGAGGCAGACACGGCGGAACGTTTTTGGCGCACCGATACGCTGCATTACGCTCATCTAGCGCAAACGGTTCTGGCGCCGCGTTATGACGACCGGATTGGCGCGGCCGTTGTAGAACTGGTGGGGCGGGAACCTTTCCCCATCAACCCCAGCCTGTACGATGAAACATTGCGCGTCTATGGGCCTTTGCTGCAAAAATACGGCGGGGCGGAGACGGCCGTTTGTTACTTGCTGGCCAGCGGGGGTACGCCGGCCGGCAATACTGCCTTGCTGCTGCGCGGCATCCAGCGTTTTGGCGAAAGATGCCGCGTCGTATACCAGTCGCAGGGGGGCGATCCCTGGCTGCTGCCGGTGGGGCGGCAGATACTGGACATGAACCGGCGGCAGACAGCCGGGCAGTTTCTGGAGCGCTATGATTTCAGCGGTGCGTACCAGACGTTGGCCGCCAGCGAAAAAAGGGATGATTTGCTCCTGGCGCTGCTGCAATATGCCAACGCCCGCCTGTGGTTTGATTTCAGCGCCGCCCGCCTGCATATAGAGCAAGCGCTGGCGCAGGCGGCCGGCGCCGAGAAGACCCGGTTACGGCCGTTGCTGGATTCGTTAAACGGCTTGTCTGGCGGGCAAAACGAACTGGCGCTCATTGCCGAACTGTATTTTAACGCCCTGATAGCCTGGGAAAACCGCCGCTTTGTAGATTTTCTGGGCCGCGCCGTCCGCTTCCAGGAAGCGGTTACTGAGTTTCTGGCGGCGGAACTGATTGCCAAACAGCAGCTTTCGCCCCATTTTTCGCCGCAAGCCTTACGCAGCCAGCCCGTTTTGCAGCCTGTTCTCCTGGATGAACTGGCCCGGCTGGCCCAGACGGAAGCCAGATCGGTACAATCTGCAATGAATGCTGAACTGACGGAACTCCGTTTGCTGCTGCGCGATCATTTCAATCTGGAGGAACTGCATTCTTTGTGTACAGAATTGGGGATTTTATATGAAGATTTACCAGGCGAGGGGATTACGGCCAAAGCCCGCGACTTGATTGATTACACCTTGCGCCGGGGGCGTTTTGCCGAACTGCGGCAGAAAGTGACCGAATTACGGCCCGCCATCCCCCTGCCGGGCATCCCGCCTGTGGGCCGCCTGGGAACGATTGTTCCCGTTCTCCGGCGGCTGGGGCAACTGGCCGAACTGCGGGAAAACAGTATCATCGGGCACGGGTTTGCCGGGGTTTCCCGCGACCTCATTCAGGCGCAATACGCTGCGGGGGCAGAAACGGCCGTCAGCCCTATTCAGGAGATGGCGCTGGTGTGCGCCGCGCTGGATACGGCCGTAACCAATCCCTTCCATCAAGTGCAGGCATTTGTCCAGGAACGGCTGACTTAAACAAACGATTATGCCCCAACCAGACCTTACCGCCCTCGTCCTCAGCCTCACCCCGGTCGAACCGACAACCACACCCGCCCATCTGGGCCGCGCCAGCTACGCCCTGTTGATGCGCCTTATTGCTGCCCACGACGCCGCCCTGGCCCGGCAGCTTCACGACGACGACGGCGTCAAACCGTTTACCTGCTCTACCCTGATTGGCGGGCGGCGTATCAGCCGGGAACAGCGCCAATTCCAGCCGGAAAAGACAGCCTGGCTGCGTTTTACCGGTTTGAATACGGCCGTATCCGCCCATTTGCAGCGGCTGGCTGAGAATCCGCCGGAAAAGGTAGAACTGGACGGACACATTTTTCAGGTGACGCAAGCCACGCTGGATGCTGAAGTTCACCCCTGGGCCGGCCAGACCAGCTACGAAACGCTGGCCGCCCCTTACCTGCTGGCCGACCGCCAGCCTGATTACCGGCCCAAACTCCTCTTTGCCAGCCCCACCACCTTCCGCAGCCAGGGCAAAAGCCAGCCTATCCCCCTGCCGGATTGGGTCTTTGGCAGTCTGGCAGATCGCTGGAATGCGTTTAGCCCGGTGCAAATTTCGCCGGAGTTACGCCGTTTTGCCGCGGAGTGCGTGGTGTTGAATCATTATCGTCTGCGCACCAAAGCGATTCCTTTTAAGGAAAATGTGGTGCAGATGGGCTGCGTGGGGCAGGCCGGCTACGTGGCGGTGAACCGGGACCGGTATTGGGCAAGTATGTTGAATCTTTTGGTGGAATTTAGTTTCTTCGGCGGTGTGGGGTATCAAACAACAATGGGATTGGGGCAGGCGCGACGGCCGTTGCACCTGGCAAATGGCGCCGAAAAACGGACAGAATCCAACAAACAAGGGAAGAACGAGAGCAAAGCGTCATAATCCTCCGCATTTCCATGCAAGCAATACTGATTGCCCCGGACGGGGAAGAACGGGAATTTTTAAGCTATACCCTGCGCCAGATGGGGTTGACTGTACACGGGCTGACGGGGGTGGACACGGCCGTAACCACCCTCAGCCAAAAAACCGTAGACCTTATCCTCCTGGCCCCCAACCAGACCGATTCACCCCTGAAAGACGTAAAAGCGTTACGCGCCGTCTCCCAGGCGTCGCTCCTGCTCCTGGCCGACTGGCTGACTGAAGGAGACCATTGTGATGTGTTGGACGCCGGGGTAGATTTGGTTTTACAGCGGCCGGTTTCCCCGCGCATCCTGTCCCGCTACACCCGCATCTTTCTGCGCCGCGGCGGCTCTATCCCCGTCGGCTTGCTGTCGCCCGTCCAAATTGGCCTCGTCCAGCTAGACCCCAACACCCGCACTGTCACCACGCAGCACCTGGGCGCCAAACGGCTGACGCCCCTGGAATTTCGCCTGCTCTACCTGCTGATGAGCAATCCGGGCCAGGTGATTCCGCTGGAAACGATCATTGAACGGGTATGGGGCTACAGCGGCGACGGCAACCGGGAACTGGTACGCGGCCTGGTGCGCCGCCTGCGCCGTAAAATTGAACCGGACCCGGCCCACCCGCAATATATTTTTAACCATCCGGGGCTGGGTTATCGCTTTGCGGCAAGCGATTAAAATCTTTTTCAGCCGCGGATTTCGCAGATTTGCTGGATTGGATTGAGAAAAATCCGCGTTAATCCTGGTAATCTGCGGCAAAAACGTCACCGGTTTGGCACACAACACCCCCTTTTTACACAACTTTGTCACACGCGGATCAATGGTTTTGTTACGGCCGTAGTCTATCCTGTCGCCTGAATACTTTATGGGAGTAAACGACATGACAACTTTACTACGACAAAAAACAAGACAAATTCATTGGCCCAGCCAGGCCCAAATCTGGCATAAAATATACATACTCATTTTACTAATGCTGGGCGGCTTCATTGCGGCGTCCGGTTACGTTATCTTTCAAGTACCGCATCACATTGTTGCCGGCGGGCTGTCCGGCGTGAGCATCATCGTCAATTCCTTCACCGGCTGGCCGGTGGGTCTGCTGTTTTGGATTATGAACGTGCCGCTGCTCATTTTGGGATTTTTCCAATTGGGCCGCTGGTCATTCTTGTGGCGCACCCTGTTCGCTGCCACCGTCTTTTCCACCAGCGCCGATTTGCTGCTGGCCGTCCTGCCGCCAATGCTGCCCCAATGGCCGCTGACAAACGATATGCTGCTGAACACTATTTACGGCGGTATCATCGGCGGCATTGGTCTGGGGCTGGTTTACCGGGCGGGCGGCACGACGGGCGGCACCAGCATCCTGGGGCGTATCTGGCAGCGGAAAACGGGACGGCCGTTAAGCCAGGTCTACTTCTACTCCGATGGCCTCATCATCCTCACCGGCGCGCTGGTATTCGGCTGGGAAATTGCTCTGTATGGCTTTATCGCCCTCTTCATCAGCGGTCTGGCGGCCGATTATACGCTGGAAGGCCCCAGCCGCACCCGCACCGCCACCATCATCACCAACCAGCCGGAAGCTGTACTGCAAATCATCATGGAAAAACTGGGGCGCGGCGTCAGTTATTGGCCCATCACTGGCGGCTATACCGGCGAGCAGCATTATCTGCTCTACTGCACCGTTACCCGCCCCCAGGTTCAAGAGTTAAAACACATCATCGCCCAAGCTGACCCCACCGCCTTCGTCACCATTGGCGTGGGCCACCAGGCATTAGGCGATGGCTTCTCATCCATCGCTAAAGAAACCTCGTAAATCCTTAGTAGCGGCCATAAATAACTTCCCGTTTAGTTGACAGTCACCTCTCAGGTGACTGTCAACTTGGCGCAAATAATACTTGGATGGTTACTTAGCCACGAATTACCCAAATCTATACGAAAGTTTGGGTAATTCGTGGCAAAAACTTGCGTATAACCCTTCTGTCAACCCCATTCAGCTACAGAGTCCTATGTCTCATTTCCTATTCACAGCCCCCCTGCTCTCCCCGTATAGTGCGAGCATGTCTGCACAAACAAGGGTTCAAGCTCTGAATGAGCAGCTCTGAATAAGCATTGAACACCTTTTTCTGAGAATGCAGTGACGTCCCCAACATTCTCAGTCAGCAACCATTCGCCCGCATCACAGCACAAGACAACAGATTGGGAAAGGAGCCAATTCGTTCCTTTCCTCTTTGGTTGTCAGCCTTCCAGCCCGCGGCGTAGAGCGATTTTCAAATCGCTGGCGAATTAGCAATTCACCCTACATTGTATCCATCAAACTGTCTATACGAATAAATTTTGGTAATGATCCAGCCGTAGCGAAACTATGCGGAGGTCAACATGCAAGTGTACAAACCATTGTGGGAATATATCACAATGCCTCAATTTCAAACGCCCCCGGCGCCGGCCAGGGAAGTTGTGCGCAAGGAGGTAGCATCCTTTTGGAAACGGCTGCATCCCACACGACTGATTAAGCGAGACGGCCGTAACCAACTCTGCGCCATTCCCCCCTACCTGCTCAACCGGGCCGCTCCGCCGCCCAATCTGGAACAAACCGTCGCCGCCCTGGATCAGGCTCTCGAAGGGTGGCGCTTCCACAAAGAGACAAGCAGCACCGTCAAAGTCGTCGTGGGGCCGCCGGGCAGCAGCATGGATCAAATCGTCACCTGCCTGGCCCGGCAAAACAACTGGCAGGTCGTTGGCCCGCCCACCTCTCAGGAAATTTTGGCGGGTGGTGAGCGTTGGCTGGAAAACGTTACACGGGAAGATATGACGCCCCTGGTTTTGCCCCGGTTGGGTAAATGTTACTTGCGCCACCAGGATGGACTGAGCCTGATTAGCCGCCTGCTGGACTGGCTGCAAACCACCAAACGCCGCTGCCTCCTGGCCGGCGACAGTTGGGCCTGGGCTTACCTGTCCAACGCGCTGCAAATTGACGTGATGCTGCCCACCCCTCTCACCCTGGCTCCCATGGATGGGGCGCGCCTGCAATTTTGGCTGCCCACCCTGGCCAGCGCTCACCGGGGCAAATTTGTCTTCCGCGACGTGCATGACGGCCGTCAACTGTTCACCACCCCGGACAATTACGCCGAACGTATCGAACAAAATGCTCAGGCAGGGCAAATGGAGCGGTACGGCGATTGGGTCGGCGTCAACTACTACTTCAAGCAGTTAGCCGCCTACAGCCGGGGCATGCCCCAAGTCGTCTGGCAGCTTTGGCGGCGCTCCCTGCAAATCAGCCACGACGTCAAAGAGCAGGTCGCCCATCTCAAAAACCGGGGCAGCAAAGATGAGTTTACCGTCTGGGTACAACCGTGGAACCGGCTGGATTTGCCCGTTGTGCCCGGCGCTACCGGCACGGACGAAACCATGGTCATGCACACTATTCTGCTGCACGGCGGCATGACCGCGCCGCTTCTGGGCTTTTTGCTGCCCCTGTCTCACAATCAGGTGCGCCGCATTTTGCACCACCTGCTGGCCCTGGGCTTGGTTGACAGTGAAGCGGACGGAACCTGGTACGTTCCTTTGCTGGCTTATCCGGCCGTGCGCCAGTTTATGGAACATGAGGGATATTTGGTAGATGCGTTTTAAGAAAGAAAAGCCGCAGATTTCGCGGATTATCGGGGATTAAATCCTGTAAAAATCCGCGAAATCCGCGGCAACTTGGGAGGTTGTTATGCCTACGGGAATGATCAAAGAAATTACCGGCTTGAGTATCGTGGAAATCAGCCTCATTATTGCCCTTGCCTGGTTTTTACTGCGGTTTGTGCAATGGTTTTTGCCCTGGCTGGCCACGCAGGTGCCCAGCCGGATGCGCCTCCATTTGCTGCCCTTGATGCCCATTTTTCAACTGCTCATCGTTGTCTTGGCCATCGCTAACATCATCCCCCTGATCATTGAACCGACGCCGGAAAATTTTCTGGCTATCTCCGGGGCGGTGGCTATTGCCGTCGGTTTTGCCTTTCAGGATTACATCAGTAGTCTGGTGGCCGGGATTGTGACGATTTACGAACGGCCGTACCGCGTGGGTGACTGGATTAAAATTGGGGAAGCGTATGGGGAGGTGACGGCCGTACACTTCCGCGCTGTCGAACTGGTAACGCCGGACGACACCGTGGTCCTCATCCCCCACAAAAACCTGTGGGACACCACCATCTACAACGACAACAACGGCCAGCGGGAACATATGTGCGTGGCTGATTTTTACCTGCACCCGGAACACGACGCCGAAGAAGTGCGGCAAAAACTGCGCAAAGTGGCCCTGACCAGCCCCTACTTGCAGCTAAAACGCCCCATTGTGGTCATCGTCCACGAAAAACCCTGGGGTACGCATTACCGGCTCAAGGCTTATCCGATTGACGGCCGTGATCAGTTCAAATTCACCTCAGATTTAACCGTGCGGGGCAAAGCAGCGCTGGCCCAACTGGACGTAAAACCGGCCGTAGCTCCCCAAGCGGTGATTTAAGAAAGTGTCAGGCACAAGATTTATGGTTTCAGCCATTTAGAACCGCACATCTCGTGCCTGGCACTGCTAATGCGCCGGCCGAAACTGTACCTGCTGCAAAAAGGGGAATGCCGGCTGCCAAAGCTGCCCGGCAGGCACATACGGCCGTTTCTCCACCCGACACCCCTTAGCCAGAATCAACCACTCGCGCCGCACATTCAGCCGCGCTTCGTGGTAGCTGATCCCGGAGCGCCGGGCTTCAAAAGAGGCCAACCTGTCCAGTAACGCTTCGGGCACGGCCGTTGTATCCAGATAGTAGACGGCCGTTTCCCCCCAGCGCTGCGTGCAGGCCAGATGGGGTTTGGGGTATTTGATGGGTAACGTGGTACGGCCGTACACCTTCTCCCATCGTTTCTTCCGGGAATCCTTTTTTGGCGTTACAAAATATTGGGTCATCTTACACTTGTCCATTCAGATTAAGAACACATGTTCTAATTGTAGCACAAATGTTCCGCTTGTCCAGACCCAAACAAAAAGAACTGCCATCTGGCAGTCCTTTTCCTGTGCCCCCTCCAGGACTCGAACCTGGGCTCCCGGCTTCGGAGGCCGATGCTCTATCCTCTGAGCTAAGGGGGCATGTTATGTTTCTGTTGCGGCGAGATTTTGCCATAGGGCGGGGCAAATGTCAAATTTCCTCAGCAAAGCTGCCCCGGGGAAATACTCTCTGGTATAGCTATCATGAATTGTGGTGGAGGACCAACAATGCGGGGTTCATCTTTATTTCGATACCTCCGCAGCTCAATTTTATCGGAACGAGAGATCAATTCATTTTGCCCAGCAGAGCCATTTTGGCCCAGGTAGCGGGGAGGTAAAGGGGGTCAATTGCCAACGCCTTGTCGTAATACTGGAGCGCAGTGCGGTAACGGCCGATTTGCTGGTAAGCCCGGCCCAGATTCATGTAGGGGTATTGCGGCGCTTCATAACGGGCAGCCGTAGTGGCTTTCTCCAGCCAGGGGATGGCTTCTTCCCACTGCCCCAACTCCATCAGATACGCGCCGATGTCGTTGTAAGCGTTGCCGTAGTCCGGATCGATCTCGATGGCCTTCTGGCACATCTCAATGGCCGTTTCCACCCGACCCAACATACTGTACGTCCAGCCCAGGAAGGTGAATGCTTCGGCCGTGGGATAGGTGTCCAGAGATTGCTGGTACAGGACAATGGCGTCGGCCAATTCCCCGTTCATCTGGCGGCGATACGCCTGCTCGAACAGGATCATTGCTTTCTCGTGGGCAATTTTATCTTCAGGCATCATAGCTACAGTGTAGCAAATCCTGTTTTTCTTGTCAGCAGTTTTGGGAAAAATCTTACGTTTTTCATACGGAACGCGGGGCATGACAAGGTGACACGGCGAAAAGATGACTGGAAGACTGCCGGCCGTATTATCTTTACATAACTTTAGCGGCGGTATCACTCTATCAGCCGTCACCTTGTCACCTCACCCCCACACCGGTAAAATCAACTGCTATGTTACTTGCTATAGATATTGGCAACACCAACATTACCCTGGGTGTCTGGAACGGCCGTATCTGGGAACACCAATGGCGGCTGCACACCAACTGGCAGCTAACGGCCGACGAATACGGCATCACTCTGACCGCCCTGCTGGGGCGCGAAGGGCTGCAAGACAGCATTAACGCCGTTATCATCGCCAGCGTCGTCCCCGCGCTGACGGAAACCTTTGACCAGTTGAGCCGCCGCTGTCTGAATCTGGTTCCTCAACACGTTACCGCGGAGACAGATTTGGGCCTGGAAATTTTGACGGATACGCCGACGGCCGTTGGCGCCGACCGCCTCGTTAACGCCGTGGCTGCCTACCGTCTCTTTTCCGGCCCGGCCATCGTTATAGACATGGGCACAGCCACCAAATTTGACGTTATTTCCGGCAAAGGTGACTTTTTAGGCGGGGTGATCGCTCCCGGCTTAGGGCTGGCCGCTGAAACGCTGACCCGGCGCGCCGCTAAACTGAGCAGCGTCCCGCTGGAAGCGCCCCCGCAAACCATCGGCCGTAACACCAGCGAAGCGATGCAGGCCGGCCTCATTTTTGGCTACGCCGCCCTCATCGAAGGCATCGCCCGACGCATTCTGGCCGAACATCCCGATCAGGGGCAGCCCATTCATATTTTAGGCACAGGCGGACTGATCGATCTGGTCACTCCCCACACTAATATTATCGAATACGTAGACCCCTGGCTGACGCTGACCGGCCTGCGGGTTATTTATGAGCGGCTTTCCGGTAATCGGTAAACAGTAATCGGTTATCGGTAATCGGTTACCAGCAAACAAACCACCGATTACCGGCCACTGATGACCGACCACCGGCCGCCGATACCCAAAAATGCGCTATATAACCCTTATCCTTCTTACGTTGCTCGCCCTGCTGCTGGCTGCTTGCCAGGTAGTAACGTCGCCACGGCTGGCTACGGCCACAGCCCGCGCCGGCCAAACACCCACGCCCACACCGAAACCGGTCGTACTGCCGGCGCCCACGCCTACACTGGCGCTCGCCGGCGCACAACCGCCGGACGCCCCCCTCCAGACTGATCCAAATCCCAGCATCACCGTCTGGGTCAATGAAACCTCGGACGAACACAAGGCCGTCTTGGAGGAGATGGCGGACGCTTTTACAGAACAATCCCAAATTGACGTGGAGATGGTTTTAGTCTCCCCGCAACTCCTGCCGGAATTGGTGAACACGGCCGTTCTCTCCGACACCTTGCCCGACGTTATCCTGCACCCCTTTGAATACAGCGACGGTTGGGCCGAGCGCGGTATTTTAGACCCGGCGGCTGCCGATGCTGCCATTGACCGCATTGGCCGGGATACATTTGACCCGGACGCGCTGGCTCTGGTAGACCTGAACGGGCAAACGGCCGTCATCCCCAGCGACGGTTATTACCAACTCATTCTCTACCGCACGGACTGGTTTGAGGAGCTGAAATTGGCCCCGCCTGACAATTACGAAGCGATGTTTACCGCCGCGGCAGCTACCACCGACCGGGAAAATCTGCGTTCCGGCTTCGTCATTCCCACCGAATCCAATCTGGTCACCACCCAGTTTACCTTTGAACAAATCGCCCACGCCAACGGCTGCGATCTGATTGACGCCAAAGGAGAAGTAACGATTCAAAGCGAAGCCTGCGCCGCAGCGCTGGATTTCTACTTCCGCATCGTCAACCAATTCAGCCCTATCGGCGTGCAAACAGATACCAGCACCCGCAACGCTTACCTGAACGGCCGTACCGGACTCATCATCACCTCTCCCGACATTCTGCCCATGATCGCCGGATTAGACCCCGACCACCCACCCGCCTGCCCGAAATGCCCAAACAACCCGGCCTATCTTCTGGAAAACAGCGGCATCCTTACCCAACTGAGCGGTTCCGGGCCGCAAGCTACTCCTGCCGCTCTAGGCCGCATACGCGCGCTGGGCATCACCAGCGTCGCCGACACGGAAGCAGCTATTGCCTTTGCCGATTACTGGTTCAATGAAGGCTATCCCCTCTGGCTGTCCGTGGAGCCGGAACGTAAAGCACCCATGCGTCTGGGCACGGCCGAAAATCCCACGCAATTTATAGACGCCTGGGCACAAATACCGTTGGGCGCCGGCCAACCCAGCCTGATCGATTTGTTAGGGGCAGAAACAGCCGCGCAACTAGGCGCCGGCATTGCCCAAACCCCGCGTTGGGGCTATGAACAGGGCCAGGGCAGTTTGATGGCTCAAGTCCTGGAAGAGTTGATTTTCCCTGTGGTTTTACAAGAAATGTTGAGTGGGTATTTCCCGGCAAATCAGACTATAATTGAGCTGTATGATCGGGTGACGGAACTGATCCCCAATTATGCGTATTATCCTGAACCAACGGCAACGCCGGATGAGTAAGTGACTGGTAATTACCTGGTTACCCACCAAAATATGGCAACGACGACATCCCTCCCTTACGAGGAAGAATTTTTTGGCGTTTTGACGGACGACGATCTGTATCTGGATTGTACGCTGGTACGGCCGTCAAACACCAGCGATGAAGAACTGAAAGCGATCCGGGTATGGGTACCCAAATTTCCCCTCACCCAGGAAAGTGTTCTCTCCTGCGCCCGGCACGAGGTAAAATCATTGGGCGGCAAACGCAAGGTAGCCCATCTGGTATTTGACCTGCGCGGTACGGGAAACAGTGACGGTATCCCCGGTGACCATAACTTTGACCTGGACTTGAAAGCCGTCAAGGCGTGGGCGCGGGAACGGTTTGGCCGGATTAACTTTGGCTTTTTGGGAACGCCGACATTGATTAACGGCCGTGTCAACCTCTGGCCCCTCTCTCCTGGCAGCAAAATGGAATGTTACTACTACCCACCCGGCGGCGGCCCGATCATCCCGCCCTCCATCCTCTACCTGTCCACCTACGGTAACTTCAACCCGGCAGACGACCGAATTTGCGCCCGATTAGCCGACGCCGGCTTCCACGTTTACGGCCTGGACCCCCTGCGCTACCTGTTGCACGCCAGCCTCAGCCGCCGCCTCACCCCGGAAGATTTGTGGCGGGACGCCAACATGCTGGCGCAAATGCTGCCCAGCCGCCCCATCGTCATTGCCCAGCCGCTGGCTGCCGGTCTGGGGTTGATTTGGGCCAGCGGCGTCAAAAAAATAGCCGGCGTCATCGCCATTGGCCGCGCCCAGGCCGGGCTATCTCCCAGCCACATCTTCCAAAACAGCAACCCTTATACTTTTTCCCTGTCCCGCTACATTTCCCACATCCATCCCCGCCCTCTTTCTCTCCTGCGCCTCGAAGACAACCCCATGGGCGGTGATGAAGCCAGAATGGACAGCCTGTTAGCCATGAGCCAGCCGCCCCACCGCCTCGATACCGTCCCGAAGGTAACGGCCGATTTACTCCTGGAGCATCTGTCCTGGATTAACGAAGAACGATCCAATTAAAAATCCGGTCTTGACGCTGTCTATTCAAAGTGCTATAGTTTGCCCATCATGACAAAGCAAACAGCTTACTTTTATTTTTACTTTTTTAGCAACCTCCCCAGCCGCACCTGTTGCGAGGGAGTCGTTAGGCATTAAGTAAGTAAAAGTAACGACACCAGACTTCAACAAGACGCGGCTTAAGGGCCGCGTCTTTTTTTTATCGGAGACCTGACAGGTTTTTCATAATACGTAAGCAAAACAAACAGTTTAGGCAAAACCTGTCAGGTCTTTCAATTCATAAAAGGGGAAATATCATGAATCTTAATGGAAATGGCAGCAATAATCAGCAGCGAACAAAGAAAGAAGCCCGACCGCTTGTTTGTCGCGGTGTGCGGGGAGCCATCACGGTATCCGACAACGATGCGGAAGAAATTTTAGCCGCCACCCGTGAACTGCTGCAAACGATTGTCGAGGCCAATCAGATGCATCCGGACGATGTAAGCAGCGTCTACTTTACCACCACACCGGACTTGAACGCCGCCTACCCGGCCCTGGCAGCCCGGCAGTTAGGCTGGTCTGATGTAGCTTTGATGTGCGCCCACGAAATGGACGTGCCTGGCGGGCTACCCCGTTGTCTGCGCGTCCTCATCCATTGGAACACCACCCGCAGTGCCCGGGAGATCACCCACGTTTACCTGAAAGATGCCCGCGCTTTACGCCCAGACCGGGATCACGTCCCTCCGGTGCGCCCCCGCCAGATCAATGCCATGGAAGCGATGATTCGTGTATTGGAAGCCACACTATAGAAAAGGGAACCTAATGATGATTGTAATTATGCAGCCTAACGCCCCCATGCAAGACATCTCCGCCATCATTGCCTGGGCTGAAGATGGCGGATTCAAAGTTCACCTTTCAGATGGCATTGAGCGTTCCATTATCGGTATTATCGGTGACGACCGGATTATTAACCGGGAACAGTTGGAGCGGATGTCCGGCGTGGAACGTGTCGTGCCGGTGCTAAAGCCGTTCAAGATTGCCAGCCGGGAATTCAAGCCCAAAGATACCGTTTTTAAGATCGGCGATCACACAGTCGGCAGTGATGAGTTGATTATT
>JALUPA010000001.1 GCA_027054335.1 Ardenticatenaceae bacterium | reverse complement strand
TGACGGCCGTCAACTGCTCCCATAAAATACGCCAGGGCGAGGTTATTTCCTGTTCCGTTAGTTCATTCGGCCCGTATTCCGCCAACCGCTGTTCTGCTGCAACGGCCGTTAACCCCGTCTCCAAACTACTTTCCAGCTTCTTCAGTAACGCTTTTGCTTCCCAATGAAACCAGGTGGTCATAGTTATCCTTTTCGTGAGGTGTGAAGACGTAAATCACGCCTCACGTTACGCATCAAATTTCAACATAACTTCTTCCAATTTTTCCTGCGGGCCAACCATCGTTACCTTATCACCCAGGCGTAGTTGGGTGTGCCCGCGGGAAACCAGCGTGTGCCCGTTCCGGTGGATGGAAAGGATCAACACGTCCAGCGGCAGGCGCAAGTCACGCAGCGCCAGCCCGTCCAGATGAGGATCGCGTACTTCCAGATCAATCACGTCCTGGCCTTCTTCCATGCCCAACAGCAGGGAAGTACCGGCCGGGGAGCGCACAAAATGTTCCAGCAGGCTGACGACGGCCGTTTGCGGCTCTACCACCAACGCCCCCAGCTTGTGAAACCGCTCAAAGTTTGCCCGGTCTTGCAAACGCACTACCATCGTTTCCGTGCCGAAATGCTCGTAAGCCATTTCGCATAGTTTGTAACTCTGCTCATCCGACAAAAAAGAAACCAGCGCATCTGCATGTTTGGCGTCCAGTTTTTGCAACGTTTCCGGGGAAAGATCGTCTGCCACATAAATATCAATATCCGGTGCGCTTACTTCCGCCATCCTTTGCGGGTTGGTACAGACCAGTTTGACCTGCCATTCATGCTGCCGCAGGCGGCGGGCCAGGGAGATAGCCTGCGCCTTCAGGCCAAAAATTATCACGTCCCGCACACCGTCAAACGGGGCGGTCTCGCCACGGGGACGGGCTTCACCGGAGCGGATGATGGACGTTTTGAAGAGAATAGGGCCGGCAATCTCATTCAATACCACCACAGCAATAATCATGGTGGCAAAGGCGTCCCCGAAATCAGGAAATTCGACGGAAACTTCCTTAGCCAGCCCCAGCGCCACGCCGGCCTGGGTGACGTAAGCCATCCAGCCAAATTTACCCCGGTGCATGGCGTCTCCGGCCAGAAAGCCGCCGGTAATGGAGCCGCTAATGATGGCGATGAGGCGCACACCAAACAGGGCCAGAGCGATAGGCCAGACTTGGGCCAGCACGTCCAGTTTGAGGGAGGCCCCGGTAAGGGTAAAAAAGGCGATGAAGACAGTCGGCCCGACATCGTGCAGGATTTTGCCAAATTCCACCCGGTGACGGCCGTAATTGTTCACCAGAAAACCGGCCGCCATACAAACCAGCAGCGGCTCTATCAATATCTCAAACGGCAAATTAGTGTGGCTGTATTCGCGGATGAAGTCAGACAGGAGAAAGACGCCGTAGCCGCTGAGTAAGATAAGGATAGTTTTTAATCCCATTTTCAGGCGGGCGGCCAGTATTCCTTCCAGCAGCCGGAACAGGGTGTAGGCAAACAACAGTGCCAGCACCAAATCCAGGCCGATGAGCAGAACAAACTGAGGGCTGACGGCCGTTTGCGTCAGAAAAGCATCCGCCATGGCCGCGCTCAAGGCAAAGAGGGTGATGACCACCACGTCAGTAATCATGGTCACGCCCAACACGATCTGGGTGAAGGGGCCTTTGGCCCGCAGTTCCCGCACAATGGCGATGGCCACGGAGGGGGAACGGGCCACCATGATGGCCCCGGCCAGGATGGCGACCGCCAGGCGGCTCATGGGAGGCATCTCTTGCATGAAGGGCACAAAATCAGCCAGCAGGAAAACGACCGTGCTGCCCAGAAGAAACGTTGCCACTACCAAAGACCCCGCCACAAAACCGATGCTCTTGAAACGGCCGCGCAATTCCGGCAAAAACAGTTCATTCCCGGCAGCAAAGGCAATGAAGCCCAGAGCAATCTCGTCCACAAACCGGAGCGTTTGCACAGCTTCCTGGGGGATGAAGTTCAGCACAAACCCCCCGGCAATCAACCCGGTAAACAAATAGCCGGTAATCTTGGGGATTTTCAACCTGGTAAACAAGTTGCCCACCTGCTGGGAAGCCAGGGCAACGATGATGAAACTGACAAAAGTAATCAGAAATGTTGTGGAAATCAAATTAGTCATAGGGTAGGGGGGACGTGATGCGTGAAAACATATCACGCATCACACATCACACATCACGCTTTTCCGGTAAATGGGGAGAGTTGTGCAGCTGCACTGGCTGTGCAGGGCGGCGCAGCCGCAGGTTGATCAGTTCGATGAAGAAGGAGAAAGCCATGGCAAAGTAAATGTAGTTTTTCAAATTCAGGGTTTTGGCTGTTTCCTCGCTCCAGCCTTCCACCATCAGCAGCACGCCGATGAGAATGAGGAAGGAAAGGGCCAACATTTTCATGGTGGGGTGGCGGCTGACAAAAGCGCTGATCCGCCCGGCAAACAACACCATGACTCCGGCAGCAATGAGGATAGCCGTGACCATAACTGGCAGCACGTTAGAGATACCTATGGCCGTAATCACCGAATCCAGCGAGAATACCACATCAATAATGATCACCTGAACCACCATTGCCTTCAGCGTGATCATACCCACGCTGCTGTATTTGAGATGTTCGGCTGCCTCCAGCTTTTCATGGATTTCATACGTGCTTTTACCAATGAGGAACAGGCCGCCCAGCAACAGCACGAATCCCTTGCCGCTAATCGTATTGCCAAAAATGGTGAACAGTTGAGTACTCTCCAGCGCTTGCACCCAGCTAATCGCCAACAGCAGCAAAATCCGGCTGATCACCGCCAGGCTGATCCCCAATCGCTGCCCCAGCGCCCGCTGCGAAGCCGGTAATTTATCCGATAAAATGGAAATAAAAATAACGTTGTCAATGCCCAGCACGATTTCCAACGCCAAAAGGGTCAGAAATGCTATCAGATTTTCTGTCGTAAATAGTTCCACAAAGCCATTCTCCACGTCAAATAAATTGGGTGTGTTTCATTCTACGCAAAACATGAGCAGTGCCAGGCACGGAGCGAACGAGTCTAGCCGACCAAGGCCGTTTTGCCCCGTGCCTAGCACTGGAATAAACCACTTTTAGTATACGAACGGCGCGGCTCCCCGTCTTTACAGCCAGTTCACAATTAGTTCAAAGTAACCTTAAAGTAACCGCGGGTTCCCTCAATCGGCCGTTAGCAGCCAGATGGTGAATTGGCTGCCCGCTCCGGGCTGGCTCTCAACGGCTAACCGCCCCCCGTGCGCGGCGACCAGATCGCGGGCAATGCTCAATCCCAGCCCCATGCCGTCGGCAAAGCGGCTGTTGGCGCTGCCCCTGTAAAAAGGGGTGAAAATATGCGTCAGGGCCTCCGGCGGAATACCCGTCCCCGTATCACTCACCCGAATCCAAACCTCATCCCCCTGACGGCCGGCGCTGACCGCGACCGTACCGCCTGACGGCGTGTATTTAATGGCGTTGCTCAACAAATTGCCTACCACCTGGGCTAATCTGTCTTCATCTGCTGCCGCTGCGGGTATATTTTCGGGTACGTCTATCTGCCAGGCCAACCCTTTGTACAAAGCGGCTTCGCGCCATACCTGCGTCACGCGGGAGAGGAAGGGGGCCAGGGGCAACGGCCGTATTTCCAGTGCCAGCGACCCCGAAATTTGATCGTGCAAACCGGACAAATCTGCCAACAGCCGATTCAACTTTTCCTCCTCCCCCTGCATACCAATCAACAAGTCCCGGCGCAGCACTTCGTCCTCGCCGGCCCCGCCCAACAGGGCGTTGGTGGCGGAACGGAGGGCGCTTAACGGGTTGCTGAGTTCATGTACCAGATTGGCCAGCAGCTGCCGCCGGTTTTGTTCCAGCGTTTCCAATTGCGCCGCCAGCGTATTGATAGCCCGCAGCAACTGTCTGATTTCTTCCGGCCCCTGTTCCGGCAGCGGTTCCAGCCGCTGCCGCTGCGCCAGCTTGCGCGCCGCCTCGGTCATCTGCCCCAGGGAACGGCCCAGATTGTTGCCCAAAAACCAGGTGAGAGCCGCGCCGGCCAGCAGTGCGGTAGCTAATACGGTCGTAATCGAATACCGCAGCAGCAGAAACTGGTCATATACATTAGTCAGCGGTTGGGTCAGGCGCACAATGCCCGCGACACGGCCGTCTGCCCCTCGCACCGGCACAAAAACGTCCACAATGTTGCCTGGCCCGGCGTTGGCTGGCACGGCCGTTTCCCCGTCGAGCAGATTAGCCAATGGAGGAATGTCAGGTAACGGCCGTCCCACCTCCGCCATATCAGCTGAAACCGTCGAAGCCAGTAACACCCCATTCGCATCCAGCAGCATCGCCTGAGCCGCCGCCGGCAGGCTGGCCCGGTTGACAAACGCCTGCGCCTCAGCCGGATCATCCCAAATTTCGGGATGGTCCAGGGCCAGTTCCGCCACCAATACCGCCTCTGTCGTCAGCTCACCGGCCAAATTGGCCCGCAAAAAGTGAGTTTCCAGCACATAATCCAAAACCAGCCCGGCCACGGGAATGACAATAAGAAGGGGCAGAATGTGGCTTAAAATCAGCCGCCCGGTCAACGTGCGCATCATACCGCCGCTTCCGCTTGCAGCCTGTACCCCACACCGCGCACCGTAATGATACGTTTCGGTTTGTTGGGATTCTCTTCCAGCTTTTCCCGCAACCAGCGGATGTTGACGTAGACCACTTGCGGCTGCCCTTCATACTCCGCTCCCCAAACGCGGGTCAGAAGATCATTTACCGAAACGACGCGGCCCGCTTCCAACGCCAGTGCGTGCAGCAAAGCAAATTCACGGGGAGAAAGGGCGACAGCCTGCCCGCTGAGACGCACTGTATGCGCCGCCGGATCAATTGACAGGTCGCCCACAACCAGCGGCGCTCTGGCCAGGACGTTGTTGGCTGCTGCGGCGCGACTGGCCCGCCGCAGCACCGCTTTGATGCGGGCCAGCAGCACGTTCTCGTCAAACGGCTTGACGATGTAATCGTCCGCGCCCAGTTCCAATCCCAGTGCCTCGTCCAGTTGCCGCCGCCGGCCGGTAAGAAAGATGACCGGCGCACCTACCTGATCCCGAAAATGGGGCAGGGCGTCCAGGCCGTCCATCCCCGGCAGGCCAATGTCCAGTAATACCAAATCGGGTGGATCGCGGCGAGCGTAGTCCAGCGCATCCTCGGCGGTAGCGGCCGTTGTCACCCGGTAACCGGCGTTTTCCAGGTTAAAAGCCAGGCTGCGCCGCAGCAGGATGTTGTCTTCTACAAATAAAATGTGTACGGCCATCTTACCTCTGGTGAAAAATTAGAATGGTCCCTTTTCTACTATTATATCTGCAAAAAGCAGGGATGGTTCAAATTTTCCTTAACAACTTGTAGGACAATTTTGCAAAATTGTCCAGAGGGCGATTTACAAAATCGCCCTACAAAGTGTCACACTAACTTTCCGGGTTACTGAACCATCCCAAAAAGCAAGAATCATTCACTATCGGTTGGCAGTTAGATAACAAACTGACCAATTACAAATTTACTTGACATAACATTCATTTCTTGTTATTCTCTAGTTATGAAAATATACCTTTTCAAAACTAAGAACAGGAAAATAAATCCATGACTCAACCAACCTTGCCAGAAACTAAAATGCCCCGCGCAACAATAGAACAGGTGCGCCGCGATGAGCATCCGGTCGCCGTCTACCTGGCTGGACTCAATCCCAATTCCAGACGCACGATGCTGTCGGCGCTGGACACTATTGCCCGGATAGGCCTGGGGGACGACCAGGCTACGGCTTGGGATGTCCCCTGGCGCCGCTTGCGGTTTCAACATACGCAGCTGATGCGTAACGCTTTGGCAGAACAGTACGCCCACACAACGGCAAATCGCATGCTGTCGGCTCTGCGCGGCGTCTTGAAGGCGGCGTGGAAATTAGGTTTGATGACAGCCGAGGAGTACCAAAAAGCGGCCAGCGTGGCCAGCATTCGGGGCGAAACGATCCCCGCTGGCCGGGCGCTGTAGGGCGGCGAGCTGGCCGGTTTGCTTGACAGCTGTGACGCGACGCCGTTAGGCATCCGCGACGCCGCTATCCTGTCGCTGCTTTATGGCTGCGGCCTGCGCCGGGCAGAACTGGTTGCCCTGAATCTCGCCCATTATATAAAGGAAGAGAATGAATTGATTATTCACGGAAAAGGGAACAAACAGCGCCTCGTGCCGGTCGGCAATGCTGGTTCCGCTTTAACCGATTGGTTAACCGTGCGCGGGCGGGAAAGCGGCCCCTTGTTTTGGGGGCTGGGGAATCGTAATCGCGGCCGGCGTCTGACGGACCAGGCTATTTATAACATGATAAAAAAACGGGCCAAACAAGCAAGCGTAACCAAATTATCTCCCCACGACTTTCGGCGCACGTTTGTGGGTGATTTGCTGGATGCCGGCGCGGACATTGTGACGGTGCAAAAAATGGCCGGTCATGCCAGCCCCGCCACAACCAGCCGGTATGATCGCCGCGACCAAAAAGCGCGGCACAAAGCGGCGTCTCTGCTTCATGTACCCTACAAAGAACGGTCAGTGGGTAAAAAACAGGCGCAGCGGTGAGAAAAAATTTCAGGCTGGACGCTTTCGGTCTGCCTGCAGGACGCAGGTAAATATGTCCAGCACAATAACGAGCCGCCGCTTGGCGGCCAAGCCGGGCAGCCCCGGCAAAGGCAACGTCCTGCGGGGGAAACTGAATGTAATGCGGTCTCCCCTGTTTTTGCTATAATTTCCCTGTCATGCTTTTGGACGGTCAATCTCTCATCATCTCTACCAAACCGAAATCTATAACCGGACGTAAGCGTTCACCCCCCTCGTTCCACGCTTCGCGTGGAATGCTCTTGCCAGACGCTCCGCGTCGCGTGGACGCAGAGCGTCCGGGTGGGCATTCCCA
Source organism: Ardenticatenaceae bacterium (assembly GCA_027054335.1). Taxonomy (GTDB): domain Bacteria; phylum Chloroflexota; class Anaerolineae; order Promineifilales; family Promineifilaceae; genus JAJRTP01. The sequence goes on along the minus strand of JALUPA010000001.1, from coordinate 40 downwards.
CGTAGAACGTGGGAACGAGACGGGGGAGTGAACATTTGTT